>CAMCJI010000184.1 GCA_945874805.1 Asaia bogorensis
GCTTCGCCTGGTTGGGAAGAAATCGACGGCTGGCCAAGGATTTCGAGGCCACAATCGCCTCGGCAACTGCCTTCCTCTACGCAGCATCAGCCATGCTGTTGATCAGACGCCTCGGTCGTTCCACATGAGTTCAGAGTCAGACTCTAAGGAAATTGAGAGCATCAAGTCTGCACCGGTAATTTTTTCCAGAGAGCTTGGCCCACGATCTGGCATCGATTGGGCGATTACCCGGAATACGTAATCTCCGACAGGTCGATTATCGAGCCGATCTTCAAGCCTCTGACACACGCGCGATGTAATTTCGGGCTCCTGCCCAATCCTCACGCCGCCTGTAGTGTCTGAATAAAGGTCTCTGACCAAATCATCGACTGCATTCCCCAGTGCCTCCATGATCATCCGCCTATTTTCACTGTCGAGCATTCTCATCTCCATCCGTCAAGGTGGAACAATATCACCTTGTTATCATGTCATATAGAAATGAAGAAAGCCCTGCCTATTACTCCCCTGTGTCGGCTGTCGCCCTCGTCGGCGATGGTCCGTCTCCGAATAGGGCAAGCCCCGCCCGGCTACGACGTCTCCGGCCCCATCTTCGAAGGCGAAATCCACGATAAACTGAGGTTTAAGCCGAGCTGCCCTAACTCACACCGGGACCGAGCACTCCCCTTGCGGCCCGATTCAGATGCTCCCACAATGCTCCCACAATTCACCGTCGATGCAAAATGATGTGTGAAATCATGAAGTTGCTGGGGATAATCCGCTAGGTCCAGGTCCCCCAGCCAGCGGCGCCGCCGGTCGTATTGATCGGCGGGTGGGTTAGCCGATCCCCTCGTCCGCGCGGTCGACTAGGGCGGGGGCGATTTCCACGCCCAGGGCCTTGGCGGCGCGCAGGTCGATGACGAATTCGAAATCGGTGGGGTTCTCGACCGGCAGGTAGCTGACCGGCGTGCCGTTGGCGGCGCGGACGACCTGGCGGGCGGCTTTGCGGAAGCCTTCGCTGATGTCGGGGCCGTAGCTCATCAGGCCGCCGCCGGTCAGGTAGCGCTTGTTGGACATCATCATCGGCATCCGGTGGCGCAGGGCGGCCTCGCCGAGTTTGAAGCGGTTGGTGATGGTGGAGACGTCCGAGACCACGAAGAGGGCGGCGACGCCGTCGCGCTTGAGGGCGGCGAAGGCTTCGTCGAGCCCCTCCGGCACCGCGATGCCCTTGAAGACGAGGTCGATGCCCAAGGCGGCCTGGGCGCGTGAGGCCTCATCGAGCTGTACCTGCGACGGGTAGTAGATGTTGAAGATCACCGCGAACCTGCGGGCCCGGGGGAAAGTGTTGCGCATGAGCTGCACCCGCTTGGCGGAGAGCTCCCCGGCGTGGAAGGACTGGCCGGTGACGTTGGCTTCCGGGCGGGCGAGGCTTTGCACGAGACCGTCCTGGATCGCGTCGCGCGTCGCGCCGAAGATGATCGGGATGGTGGTGGTGGCCGCCTTGGCCGCCAGCACGCCGCCGCGGGTGGACGCGACGATGGCGTCCATCTTCGCCTCCACGAAGGCGCGCATGATGTCGGTGAGATCGTGATCGGGGCGCAGCTGATGGCGGTAGTCGATGCTGAGGTTCTGGCCCGGCGTGTAGCCGTTCTCGCGCATGCCGAGTTCGAACTTCTCCTCGAAGATCGATTTTTCCGGCCCGTTGACGACATAGCCGATGCGCAGCGGGCGGGTATTGGCCAGCGAGACCCGGCCCAGCAGCGGCGAGGCCAGGGCGGCCCCCAGCAGGGCGCGGCGGGGGACGGCCGGCTGGTTCGGGTTGGGGTTCGTCATCGTGATGCTCCTTCGCCAACATCTCACACGGCGACAGCGTAGGCGGGAAGCGGTTCGTTGCTCAACCATGCATTCCGTCGCGCACGGCGGGGCGCGGGCCGGTGCGTAGATTCCAGTCCTGTCAGACCGGCCATGGCGCGCCGATCATGCTCAAGCGGCGGCGGATGCGGCCGGTTCAGGGAGATGCTTGATGGGTATGATCATTCTCGTTGTTGTTCTCGTGCTGCTCCTGGGCGGCGGTGGCGGGTATTACGCGCATGGCCGCTACGGCCGAAGTGGCCTTGGCGGCGTGCTCGGCCTGGTGCTGATCGTGCTGCTGGTGCTGTGGCTGTTCGGCGGGATGGGCCGCATGCCCGCCTGATAGCCCCCCCCAATGCGGCCTACACCACCGGGGAACTGCCGCCATCGACGTTGATGGCGGTGCCGGTGACGTAGCCGCCCTGGTCTGAACAGAGGAAACACGCGAGGCTCGCGAACTCCTCGGCCGTGCCGAGCCGCTGCATGGGCACGCCGGCGGCGAGACGGGTCATGAAGTCCTCATAGTCCTCATTCGAGCCCTCGGCCTTCGCGGCCTTGTAGCGGCGGTCCCACTGGTCCGAGCGGATCAGGCCCACCAGCATGGCGTTGACCAGCACGTTGTGCGGCGCGCCCTCGTGCGAGAGCACCTTGGTCAGCGCCATGCCGGCGGCGCGGGAGACCGAGGTGGGGGCGGAGGCGCCGCGCGGCGCCTTGGCGCCGATGTTCAGCACGTTGATGATCCGGCCCCAGCGGCGCTCCATCATCGGCGGCATCGCCAAGCGCGCCATGCGGATGGCGGCGAACAGCTTGAGGTCGAGGTCTTCCTGCCAGATGTCGTCCGTCGCCTCGAAGAACGGCATCGCGCGGGAGACGCCGGCGTTGTTGATGACGATATCCACCTTGCCGAAGGCGGCGACCGCGGCGGTGAAGGCGGCCTTGATCGGGCGGACCTTGGAGACGTCGCAGCCGAAGCCGGCGACGCGGCCCTTGGCGGTGGTCTTCAGCTCGGCGACGGCGCGGGCCACCACGTCCGGGCGGCGGGCGAGGATGGCGACATCGGCGCCGGAGGCGGAGAGCTGGCGCGCCATCGCGAGGCCGAGGCCGGAGCTGCCGCCGGTGATGATGGCCGAGCGGCCGGTCAGATCGATCTGCATGGGGGGTCCTCCGTGTTTTGCGGCATGATGCCCCCCGCCCCCGGTCGGCGTCCACAGGGCGGCGGCGATAGTTGCTATCGACAGGATAGTGCCACTTCTGCACTGTTCACGCCTTCGCACCGGAACAGCGCACCGCATGAGCATCGCCCGCATCCGCAGCTTCGCCTTTGCCGGGATCGAGGCTGTGCCGGTGAATGTGGAGGTGCAGATCTCCGGCGGGCTGCCGGCCTTCCTCGTGGTCGGGCTGCCGGACAAGGCGGTGGGCGAAGCGCGCGAGCGGGTGCGTGCGGCTTTGACCTCGATGGGCCTGTCGCTGCCGCCGAAGCGGGTGCTGATCAACCTGGCACCGGCCGACCTGCTGAAGGAGGGCAGCCATTTCGACCTGCCGATCGCACTCGCGGTGCTGATCGCCATGGAGATCCTGCCGGCCGAGGATCTGGCTGAGTATGCGGCGCTCGAGGAGCTGTCGCTGGACGGAACGCTCAACCCGGTGGCCGGCGTGCTGCCGGCGGCGATCGGCGCCTCGGCGGACCAGCTCGGCCTGATCTGCCCCGGCCCGCAGGGGGGCGAGGCGGCATGGGCGGGGCGGATTTCGGTGCTGGCGCCGGTCAACCTGCTCGACCTCATCAACCATTTCCGCGGCACGACCCCCCTGCCCCAGCCGGAACCCGCCGGGGCGGCCGACCCCGGCGCGGTGCCGGACCTCGCGGATGTGCGCGGGATGGAGACGGCACGCCGGGCGCTGGAGATCGCCGCGGCCGGGGGGCACAATCTGCTGCTCGTCGGCCCGCCAGGTGCCGGTAAGTCGATGCTGGCGGCCCGGTTGCCGGCGCTGCTGCCCGATCTCTCGCCGCGCGAGGCGCTGGAGGTGAGCATGATCCATTCCGTCGCCAACATGCTCTCCGGCGGGCGGCTGGTGATGCGCCCGCCGTTTCGCGAGCCGCATCATTCCGCCTCGCAGGCGGCGCTGACCGGCGGCGGGCAGCGGGCGCGGCCGGGCGAGGTTTCGCTGGCGCATCGCGGCGTGCTGTTCCTCGACGAGTTGCCGGAATTCCCCCGACCGGCGCTGGAGGCGCTGCGCCAGCCGATGGAATCCGGACGCACCACCGTCTCGCGCGCCGCCGCGCACATCACCTATCCCGCGCGCTTCCAGCTGGTGGCGGCGATGAACCCCTGCCGCTGCGGGCATCTGGGTTCGCCATCACGCGAGTGCGGCCGGGCGCCGCGCTGCGGGGAGGAGTATCAGACGCGGATCAGCGGGCCGCTGCTCGACCGCATCGACCTGACGATTGCGGTGCAGCCGGTCTCGCCCGCCGAGCTGTCGCGCGCGCCGCCGGGGGAGGCGTCCGCCGTTGTTGCCGCCAGAGTGGCCGCCGCACGGGCGCGGCAGCGGGCCCGGGGCGGGGCGGAGGGGCCGGCGACGAATGCCGAGGCCGATCCCGCGAAGTTCGCCATCGACGCCGATGCCCGCGCCTTGGCCGAGCACGCCGCCGAGCGGCTGCGCCTGTCGCCGCGCGGCTTCACCCGGGCGCTGCGGGTGGCCCGCTCGATCGCCGATCTGGCCGGCTGCGACTCGGTTCTGCGTACCCATGTGGCGGAGGCGCTGGCCTATCGGCATCGCCTGCCCGGCCGGGGCTGACGCGCGCGCCACATGGTGAGGCCGAGCAGCAGCAGCAGCGTCACCCCGCCCAGCCAGTAGAAGCGCGAGGTCAGGTTGAGCACCCCCGGCAGCGCCAGGGCGAGCACGACAATCGCCGTGTCGGCAAGCCGCCAGACCGTTGCCGGGCGCGCAGCCAGCAGCACCAGGGCGGCATTGGTCAGTAGCGTGAGGTCATAGAGGAAGGCGTAGGGGGCGCCGACGAAGGTCGCGGCGATCAGCACGGCCAGCGCCTGCGGATCGGGGCCACGGCGATAGGCGATCCAGACCAGCGGCAGCATCGCCAGGGCCAGGGCTGCCTGCACCGCATGGGCGATCGCCGGCGCTACCCCGGCAAGCAGCAGGTTCGCCATGATCGTCGGCTTGCGGAGGTGGTTGATGGAGGCCTCGGCGAAGGCCGCCTGCACGGGCAGCTGCGCCAGCCAGTCCGGCCACATCGCCCAGCCGAGCAGCGCCCCGCTCAGCAGCACGCCGGCCGCCACCGTCAGCGCCGCCGCGGCGATCGCCCGCCAAGCTCCGCAGGCGGCGAGTGCGACCGGCACCAGCACGGCAAGCTGCGGCTTGATCGCCAGCAGCCCCAGCAGCACGCCGGCGAGCAGCGGGCGGGCCGGCAGCAGGCGCATGCCGCCGACCAACAGCGCCGCGGTCAGGAAGCCGGTCTGGCCATAGCAGGCCATCAGCGCCGTCGCCGGCGCCAGGATCAGCAGGGCGGCCGCCCGGCCCGTCGCCTGCCCTGCAAGGCTCGCCCAGAGCCAGGCCGCGAGCGTCAGCCCGATCCACAGCGCGTAGGCCTGCGGGTAGCCAAGCCAGCCGAACGGCCAGAGCACCAGCAGGAACAGCGGTGGATAGGCGAAAGGCAGCTGCGCCACCGGCCCGCCGGCCAGCGCCACCTGGAAGGCGTGCAGCGCATCGCGGTCGTAGATCTCGCCCGGCGGATGGGCCTGGGCGAAGCGGGCATAGGACCAGTGGGCGAAGAAGTCGTTGAACGCCCAGTGACCAGCCAGCAAAGGCGGGGCGATGCTGGCGAGCATATGGACGGCAAACCAGGCGGCCAGCCCCGCCAGCAGCGCCCAGGCGACGGGCTCCGCCTGCCGGATCACGCCACGCCCAGGAAGCCCCGCACGGCGGCCAGGAAGCCCGGCAGGCGGTCGTGGTGGACCCAATGCCCCGCGCCGTCGAAGGCGACGACCTCGGCCTGGCGGAAATGCGTGATCCGCCCATCGCGCAGCGGGTTCGAGGCCCAGCTTTCGTTGCCGTAGACCAGCAGCGTGGGGCAGGCGATGGCGGCCCAGAGGCTTTCGATCTCGGCCGCACTCATGTCGTAGGGCGGCCAGAAGCGGGTCTCGGCGTCGAACTTCCAGGAGTAGCTGCCGTCCTCGTTCTGGATGACGCCGTGTTCGGTCAGGTGGCGGGCCTGGGCGGGGGAGAGGTGCTTGTTCTGCTCCTGCATGCGGGCGAATGCGTCCTCGATGCTGGCGTATCGGCGGGGCGTGCGGCCGGCGTATTGCCGCCGCTCCTCGATCCATTCGCGCATCCGCCGGGCGATGCCCTTCTCCGCGCGCTCGGCCATGCGATCGGGCGACGGGCCGAGGCCCTCGATGGCGACGACGCGGCTGACCAGCTCGGGGAAGATGCCGGCGGTGCGCAGCGCGATGTTGCCGCCCAGCGAGTGCGCGACCAGCGTCACCGGGGCGAGCTTCTGCTGGTGGATGAGCTGGACGAGGTCCTGCACGTAGCTGGCCATGCCGTAGCCACCGCCTGGCGCGTGGTCGCTGTCGCCGTGGCCGCGCAGGTCTGGCGCGATGACGTGGAAGTCGCGCCGGAGGTCGGCGGCCACCCAGTCCCAGTTGCGGCAATGGTCCTGCCCGCCGTGGACGAGCACCAGCGGCGGCGCCGCGTGGTTGCCCCAATCGACATAGTGCAGCCGCAGCCGCTGGGAGAGGAAGAAGCGGGATACCGGGTCGGGGAGCGTCATCATCGTCCTGCCGTTTGCCCCGGATTGGCGCCGGGGGCTACACTCTGGCGCGCCTGGAGACGGCGAGACAAGCAGGGGGAAGCACGCGTGAAGAAAGTCACCTTTCCGGTGGAGGCGTCGCACATCATGATGTTCGCGCGCTCTGTCGGCGATGCCAATCCGGCCTATGACGCTGGCGCCGATTCGATCGCGCCGCCCACCTTCCCCCAGGCAGTCGCCCAGTTCGATCCGGACTATTACCTCCGCCCGAAAATCGGCGGCGAGGGCTGGTTCGGTTCCGGCAAGACCCCCTCCGGCGTGGAGGGTAAGGCGGGGTCCGCCGGGGGCCTGCATGCCGAGCAGCATTTCGAGTATCTCCGCCCGCTCAAGCCGGGCGACGTGCTGACGGTGGAATACAAGGACGGCAAATCCTGGGAGAAGGAGAGCCGGCGGGCCGGCAAGCTCACCTTCCGCGAGCGGATCGCCGAATACCGCGACCAGAACGGCGAGCTGGTGGTGATCGCCACCGGCGTCGGCGTGACCACCGAACGCCCCGTGGCGCAGGACTGACCGGCATGACCCTCTCCGCAGCGAAACTGAAGGTTGGCGACACGCATCGCGCGCGCGTGGTGGACAACCTCACCCGCACCCAGATCGTCCAGTATGCTGGTGCCTCGGGCGACTACAACCCGATCCATACCGACGAGATCTACGTCACCCAGGCCGCCGGCTACCCCGGCGTGTTCGCCCACGGCATGCTGACGATGGGGCTGAGCGGCAAGGCGCTGACCAATTTCGTCGGCAATGGGACGCTGAAAAAGTTCGGCGTGCGCTTCACCAATCAAGTTTGGCCGGGCGACTCGCTCGACACCACGATCACGGTCGCCGCCATCCGCGAGGAGGCCGGCGGCTGGGTGGTGGACCTCACGCTCTCCACCACCAACCAGGACGGCAAGGAAGTCATCTCCGGGAGTGCGACGGCCCAGATCGGGGCGTAACGCCGCGCCGGGGGGCGCCCTCCGTCTCGTCTCCCACTTGCACCAAACCCGCCGATGCGGCATGTCGCGCGCCCTGTTGGAGGCGTGTCCATGGTGCCGGTGATTGGAATTGATTTCGGCACCACCAACACGGTGGCGGCCCTGCTGCGCCCGGACGGGTCCAGCGAGACCGTGCGCTTTGGCGCGGCCGGGGATGTGTTCCGGACCGTCCTTTGCTTCTGGCAGGAGGCGGTGGGGCAGTCTCTGACCCTGCGCCATGAGGCGGGGCCGTCGGCGATCGAGGCGTATCTGGATGATCCGCTGGATGCGCGGCTGATCATGTCCATGAAGTCCTACCTCGCCCAGGCGAGTTTCACCGAGACACGGATCTTCGGCCGGCGCTTCACGCTGGAGGAGCTGATCGCGACCTTCCTGCGCGCCATGCTCGCGGCCGGTGGGATCGACCCGGCGGGGGCGCGGATCGTGGCCGGCCGGCCGGTGCGTTTCGCGGGGGACCGGGCGGACGATGCGCTGGGCGCGGCGCGGCTGCGCACGGCCTTTGCCGCGGCGGGGATGCATGATGTGCGCCTGGCCCTGGAGCCGGAGGGCGCGGGCTGGCGGTTCGCCCGGCGGCTGGACCGCGCGGCGGTGGTGCTGATCGGCGATTTCGGTGGCGGCACCAGCGACTTCTCGGTGCTGCGCTTCGTGCCCGGCGCGCCGGTGCAGGCGCTGGGGCAGTCGGGCATCGGCATTGCAGGCGACGTGTTCGACTACCGGATCATCGACCGGATGATCTCGCCGCGGCTGGGCAAGGGCGGCAACTACAAGGTGATGGGCAAGCTGCTGCCCGTTCCCACCGAATACTATCTGGCCTTCGCGCGCTGGCACCGGCTGTCGCTGATGCGCAACCCGCGCACGCTGCGCGAGATCGGCGAGGTTGCGCGCACCGCCGAGCATCCCTGGCGGCTGCGGGCGCTGCTGTCGCTGATCGAGGACGAGATGGGCTACCGGCTCTACCAGACCGTCTCCGGAGTGAAGGCCGCCCTCTCGACGGCCGACGAGGCGCGGCTGCGCTTCCACCACAAGGAGCTCGACATCGACGAGCCGGTGACGCGCGCGGATTTCGAGAGCTGGATCGCGCCGGACCTCGCGCGCATCGGATATGCATAGAAGCACACTTCTTTGGGTGGCTCTTTATAGGAAGGTTTTTCATTTTCGATAAGATAAGGAATATTGACAGCGCATGCATTACAAATAAGAACACCTTCATCATCG
>CAMCJI010000185.1 GCA_945874805.1 Asaia bogorensis
CCGATTTGGCCCGCGCCGCGCATTGCGCCTCCTCCCTCGCATGCCGCAGTTCGCCGCCGATCTGCTCTGCGCGCGTGCGCGCCCGCGCGAGGGCGCGGTTTTGCGCGAGCACCGCGGCGAAGGCGAGCAGAACTGCCGCCAGCAGGGCCACAGCGGTCCAGACCAGGGCGTCGCGCAGGCTCGCGGCTTCGCGCCGGGTTGCCTCGCGCTGGTGCAGCGCCAGCTGATTGGCCGCCAGTGTGAGCTGCCCGGCCTCCCCGCGCAGCTGGCGCAACTGGGAGCGGATGCCGCTGACCGTGCCACGCGGGTCGGCCAGGCCCGGCAGGCCGGCTACGAGCGGGGCGATGCGGCGGATATGCACGGCAACCGCCTGACAAATCTGCCGCATCGTCTCGCCCTGGCCGGGGCCGAAGTCGCCGGATTCCAGGTATTCCAGCCGGCTGAGCAGGATTTCCATGCGGGTCTGCGCCTCGGCGAAGGGGGTATCGCCCCGCTGGCGCCAAACCCGCAGCTCGTCCTCCAGCCGGTCCACCTCGCGCTCGAGCTGGAAGGCGGACCAGAGCATCACCTCGTGCACCCGCTCGCCGAGCGTGCTCTGTGCGGCGGCGAGGCGCTGGAAGATCAGCACCGCATTGCCGGCACCGCCGAGCAACAGCAGTAGCGCCGCAACCACCATCCAAGGCGAGGACCAGAGCGGCAGGCCGCGCATCTCAGGTCACCACGACATGCGAGACCTGCCAAACCGAGCGGGCATAGATCGTCTCGTTGCGCAAAGCTGGATCGCGGTCCATCGGATAGATGACCCAGACCGGCCCCTTGTCGCGCACGGCCATCGGCGTGCCATTCCGGCGGGTGGCAAGGATGACCGGCCAGCGGATGGTGTCGGCACGCGGTATCTGTGCCGCATACTCGTTCAGGGCTACCACCCGCAGCGTTGTGCCCGCCGCCTCCACCGCGGCCAATACTCCGCTGAACAGCGGACCGGTCAACTCGACATCGCCGCGCGTCCAGGGGGTCTGGCCGGCGAAACGGCCCTGCGGCAGGGCGTCCAGCATCGCGAGGTCGAATTCCGCGCCGGTGGCCCGATTGCGCCGGGCGATCGCGCCCTCGATCCGCAGGATCGTCGGCCCCGTCGGCAGGGCTAGCGGACCGGCCGCACCCGCTGGCATCGCCAGGCCCGACGCGAGCGTGCCAAGCAGGCCGCGGCGGCTGATCATGCGCCCGCCGCCGCTCGGCTGCCCGCCGCCCGCTGGGCGATCGCCACGGCCTCGTCCCACCGGCTGAGGAAGGCATCGATGCAGGCCGGATCGAACTGCCGCCCGCGCAGGGCGAGCAGCTGTCCTCGCGCCTGCTCCAGCGGCCAGGCGGGCTTATACGGACGCTCACTGACCAGCGCGTCGAACACGTCAGCCACGGCGACGATGCGGGCCGGGAGCGGGATGGCGCTGCCGGCCCGCCGGCGGGGATAGCCTGAGCCGTCCCAATGCTCATGGTGGCCGACGCCGATCTCGGCGGCGATGCGCAGCAGGTCCCAGGAGGAATTGCCAAGAATTTCCTCGGCATAGAGCGTGTGCTGCTCCATCACCGCGCGTTCTTCCACAGTCAGGTTGGCGCGTTTGCTCAGCACAGCGTCCGGCACGCCGATCTTGCCGATGTCGTGCAGGGGCGCCGCGAGACCGATCAGCCGCACCTCGGAGGGGGGGAGGCCCATCGCCTCGGCGATCAGCTTGGCATAATCGGCCACTCGGGCGATGTGGTCGCCGGTGACGTGGTCGCGCCGGTCGGCGGCGGTGGCGAGCCGGCGGATCACTTCCTCCTCGCGCGAGGTCAGGGCCGCGGTGGCCTGATCGACCTCGCCGGAGAGATGGCGGGCGCGGTGCTTCAGCGCCGACTGCGCGAGCGACAAGCGAAGCAGGGCACTGGCGCGGGCATACAGCTCGGTGGGATCGACCGGCTTGACTGCGAAATCAGTGACGCCGGCGGTGAATGCATCGATCCGGCGGGCGCGCTCCTCCACGGTGGTGAGCATCATG
This sequence comes from Asaia bogorensis, assembly GCA_945874805.1. Lineage (GTDB taxonomy): Bacteria > Pseudomonadota > Alphaproteobacteria > Acetobacterales > Acetobacteraceae > CAIRTN01. Next base: position 2,034 of record CAMCJI010000185.1, read on the forward strand.
ACCGGCATATCCGCGGTATGCTGCATGGCGCGCACCTGCTCCGTCAAAGCGAGGCCCCCGAGGCCGCGCATGCGCAGGTCGGTGATCAGCAGGTCGGGTTCGTTGGCCTTGATCCAGGCCAGGGCGGCTTGCGGGTCGGTGAAGCCGTGCACGCGCTGACCGAGCGGTTCAAGCAGTTCAGTCACCAGCATCAGCCCGATTCGGTCGTCATCGACCACGACGATCGGCATCAGTCTTGGCCAGCCTGCAGCGGAACGGAACGGATGTGCATGCTACCCCCTGATCCGGCGGAGCCTAGCCTATCCTTCTCCCGAACGACCAGGGGTCGATGCCAGCAGATAAGTACGCCGGCACAACTCGGTGGCGATAGCCGCGCGGTCGCCCCAGCCGGCGGTTTCGGCGCAAGGGATAGGCGCGCCGATCGTCACCTCAACCTGGGAGTCGAAGCGGCGGCAGACTTCATGCGCCAGCAGCGAAACGCGCAAGGTCTGGCTGATATGGCTGGCAATCTGGAACATCCGGCTGTTCTGGCCACCGAAGTGAATCGGCACCACCGGGCAGGCAGCGCGCTGGATCATCTGTGCCATGAAGGGCTGCCATGGCGCGTCCACCGCCGGGCGGCGGCCCAAACGATCGGGCGAGGTGGACACACCCCCTGCCGGAAACACTACCACCGCCCCGCCAGCCGACAGATGCCGCAACGCGGTGGCGCGCGAAGCCAGGTTGGTGGCCTGGGCCGCCCGGGTGCCGGCGAAATCGACCGGCAGCATGTGCTCGCGCGCCTCGGGCGTCTGTACCAGCACGGCGTTGATGAGGATGCGGAAATCCGGCCGGACGAGGCTCATCAGCCAGCAGATGACGAAGCCATCCACCAGGCCGTAGGGGTGGTTGGCGACCACCACCACCGGTCCCTGGGCAGGAATGCCGGCAAGCCCAGCCGCGTTGTAGCGCACGCCGATCCCAGCCCGCTCGAGCATCTCATGCCAGAAATTGCCGGACGGGCTGCCCTCCGCGAGGTAGCGGTCGTACATGAGTTTCAGCCGCCGCTGCCCGGTCAGCCGCTCGACAATGCGCACCACATTGCGCTGCAAGCGCGACATGGCGGGGTCGGCATAGGACATCGTCGGCGTGGCGGGGTGGGTTTGCGGAAACACAACTCGGTGTCCATGCTGGTGGCGGGCCTGAAAGAAGTACCCTTCCAACGCCGCATGTCAATTCGTCTTCGAATTGTCACAATCGCGCCGCGGCTGGTGAGCCCGCTGGGACTCGAACCCAGGACAACCAGATTAAAAGTCCGGTGCTCTACCAACTGAGCTACGGGCTCGCCGTGCGGCGACGCGGTGGTCTTCGCCGATGGTGGGCGCGGCAGCCTTGAACGCCAGACCGGGTCTGGCGTCAAGGCTGCGCGGGTGTGATCAGCCCTTCACGTCAGCGGCGACGCGCATCTTGACGATCTTGTCCGGGCCGTTGACCACGCCGCCAGAGCCGCTGCCACGCTTGATTGAGTCCACATGTTCCATGCCGGAGACCACCTGCCCCCAGATCGTGTAATTGCCGTCCAAATGCGGGGCGGGGGCGAACATGATGTAGAACTGGCTGTCCGCGCTATCCGGGCTCTGCGACCGGGCAGCGCCGACGGTGCCGCGCAGGAACTTGCGCGCGCGGGTGAATTCGGCGGGCACGTTGCCGCGGCCGCTGCCGCCGGTGCCGGTGCCGGTGGGATCGCCGCCCTGGGCCATGAAGCCCTCGATCACCCGGTGAAAGGGGGTACCGTCATAGAAGCTGGCGCGCGCCAGTTCTTTCACCCGCGCCACGTGCTTGGGGGCGAGATCGGGCAGCAGCTGGATCACCACGCGGCCGGATTTCAGGTCGAGGAACAGCGTGTTTTCCGGGTCCTGTACGGCCTGGGCATTGGCATCTTCGCTCATGGCGACTCCGAGAAGAGGGGTTAGGGCAAATCCGACGATCAGGTGGCGGCGGGGTAGTGGTCGGGGCATCACGGGCGCTCCATATCCTGGATCAGGTGGGTTGGGCCAGCCGCGCCGTGGTGCGGGCCAGGACGCGCGGGGAGACGAAGGAGGAGATGTCGCCACCCATCTGCGCCACCTCCTTGACGAAGCGGGAGGAGATGAACTGGTGGCTTTCGCTGGCCATCAGAAAAGTGGTCTCCACATCCGGGGCAAGGCGATGGTTCATCCCGGCCATCAGGAACTCGTGATCGAAATCGGAAACAGCACGTAGGCCGCGGATGATGAAGGTGGCGCTTACCTCGCGGGCGAAGTGGATGACCAACCCGGTAAAGGGCCGCACCTCAATCACGGTGCCGAGCCGGGCAGCGACGTCATCACACTCCTCACGAATCAACGCGACCCGTTCATCAAGCCCGAACAAGGGCCCCTTGCCGATATTCATCGCAACGCCCACCACCAGCCGATCAACGATCTTCGTCGTCCGGCTGATGATATCCATGTGGCCGTTATGGATGGGATCGAAAGTGCCGGGGTAAAGCGCGATGCGGTGGCGGCCGCCCTGGGGTGGCGAAGGCTCAGACATCCGGGCTGTCTCCCTCGGCCGGGGCCGCCTCCACGGCGTCCGGCTCGCTGTCTTCGATCACTGGGAAGACGCTGGTCACCCTCTCCGCCGAGTCGAGGCGCAGCAGGGTGACGCCCATTGCGGTGCGCCCGGTCTGGCGCACCTGGTCAGCTGGCAGGCGGATCAGCCGCCCGGCATCGGTCACCAGCATCACCCCGTCGCCGGGGCGCACCGGGAAGATGCCGGCCACGGCCGCGCCGGTGCGCGTACTCAGTGTCACCGCGGCGATGCCTAGACCACCACGCCCGGCAACCCGGTACTCATAGGCGGAGCTGCGCTTGCCGAAGCCCTGGTCGGTCACCGTCAGCAGGAATTCCTCGGCAGCTTCCAGTTCGGCGATGCGGTCCGCCTCAAGTGCCACATCCTGCACGACCTCGTCGGCCTCGGCGGCGGGCGTCTCCACCTCCTCATCGCCGGCGCTGCGGCGCTTGGCGGCGGCCTGCTTGAGACAGGCGACCCGCTCATCCGGCGTGGCATCGACATGGCGCAGCACGGACAGGCTGATCACCGTATCGGGCTTGCGGCCCTCGGCGAGCCGGATGCCGCGCACGCCGGAGCTGTCGCGCCCGGCGAAAACGCGCAGGCCGTCCTCGGTCGCCTGGAAGCGGATGCAGCGGCCGAGCCGGGTGGCCAGGAACACGTCATCGCCCTCGCGGCAGGTGGCGACGCCGATCAGCGAATCATTGTCATCCAGTTTCATCGCAATGAGGCCGGAGGCCCTGACATTGCGGAAATCCGACAACCTATTCCGCCGCACATTGCCCTGCACGGTCGCGAAGACGAGGTGCAGGTTCTCCCACAACGCCTCATCCTGCGGCAGCGGCAGCACGGCGGTGATGGTATCGCTGCCAAGGTCGGGCAGGAGATTGACCAGTGCCCGGCCCTTCCCGGTCGGCCCACCCTCCGGCAGCTTCCAGACCTTCTCGCGGTAGGCCTTGCCGCCTGAGGAAAAGAACAGAACCCATTGATGCGTATGGCCGTTGAAGCTTCGCGTGACGATATCGTCGCCGCGTGTGCCAGCTGCCGAACGGCCACGGCCGCCACGGTTCTGCTGGCGGAAGGTCTCTAGCGGCGTGCGCTTGATGAAGCCGTCACGGGTGATGGTGACGACCATCTGCCCGGGCTCGATCAGGCTTTCGTCGTCTTGGTCGCCCAGCCCCTCCTCGATGGAAGTCATGCGCGGGCTGGCAATCTCGGCCCGCACGGCGGCCAGTTCGTCGCGGATCACTTCCAGGCGGCGCGGCCGGCTGGCGATGATAGCGAGGAGCTCGGTGATCTTGCCGGCGACCTCGGCCATCTCGCCGCCGATCTTCTCCTGCTCCAGCCCGGTCAGGCGTTGCAGGCGCAGTTCGAGGATGGCGCGGGCCTGCTCCTCGGTCAGCCGGACGCGATCGCCGGGGAGCACGACGTTGCGCTCGTCGTCGATCAATTGCAGCAGCGGCAGCACGTCAGCAGCCGGCCATTCGCGCGCCATCAGCCCGGCGCGCGCCGTCGGCGCATCCGGGCTGGCGCGGATCAGGGCGATCACCTCGTCGATATTGGCCACCGCGATGGCAAGGCCGACGAGCACATGGGCGCGCTCGCGGGCCTTGCTGAGATCATGGCGGCTACGGCGCAGCACCACTTCCTCGCGGAAGCGGATGAAGCATTCCAGCGCATCCTTCAGCCCCATCAGCCGCGGCTGCCCACGGTCGAGTGCGAGCATGTTGACGCCGAAGCTGGTCTGCAACTGGGTGTGGCGGTAGAGCTGGTTCAGCACCACCTCCCCCGTCGCGTCGCGCTTGAGTTCGATGACAATGCGCATGCCGGAGCGGTCGCTCTCGTCGCGCATATCGGAGATGCCCTCCACGATCTTGTTGCGCACAAGGTCGGCGATGCGCTCGATAAGGCTGGCTTTGTTCACCTGGAACGGGATTTCCGTGACCACAATGGCCTGGCGGTCTTTGCGGATGTCCTCGATGGCAGCGCGGGCGCGAATGACCACGCTGCCGCGGCCAGTGTCATAGGCCGAGCGGATACCGGAGCGGCCCATGATCATGCCGCCGGTGGGGAAATCTGGGCCTGGAACGATCTTCAGCAGGTCTTCCAGGCTGATCGCGGGATCGGTGATCATCGCCAAGGTGGCGTCAATCACCTCGCCAGGGTTGTGCGGCGGGATGTTGGTGGCCATGCCCACGGCGATGCCGCCGGCGCCGTTGATCAGCAGGTTGGGGAAGCTGGCGGGCAGGACCCGCGGCTCCTCGGCGCTTTCATCGTAGGTCGGCTGGAAATCGACGGTGTCGCGGTCGATGTCGGTCAGCAGGAACATCGCGGCCTTGGACAGCCGCGCCTCGGTATAGCGCATCGCGGCTGGCGGATCGCCGTCCACCGAGCCGAAATTGCCCTGCCCGTCGATCAGGCAGACACGCAGCGAGAAGCTCTGCGCCATGCGGACCAGGGCATCGTAGATGGCCGAGTCGCCGTGCGGATGGAAATTGCCCATCACCTCGCCGACCATCTTGGCGGATTTACGGTAGGGCTTTTCGGGCGTGTAACCGCCTTCCTGCATGGCGTAGAGGATGCGCCGATGCACCGGCTTCAGCCCATCGCGGGCGTCAGGCAGAGCACGGCTGACGATGACGGACATCGCGTAGTCGAGATACGACCGGCGCATTTCGTCTTCGAGCGTCACCGGGGTCATGTCACCCCGCGTGGGATCGATCGGGCCGGGCGGGTCTTCGGAGGTATCGCTCAAACGTGTCTCGTTTCAGGCCGCGGCGATGCGGCATCTTCCGGGGGCGGACTCGGGGGTGGCGGAAGGCCGCCGACGCTGCCCCACACTATAGCCTGTCTGCACCGGGCACGCCAGCCGAGGCCAGGAGCCACCCCTGAGTCGGCAAATCTTACAGTTTTCCCTCAGTCACCGCAAAAACCGTCAGATTTCTTTACATCTGGCGTTCGCGAGCCTGATGCATGTGCCGCAGGTATATGAAATAGTGCGCTATTTTTTCTGCGTCGGATCTGGCCCAAAAATTGCACATTAGGTGTTCGACGGGTTGTTTGTTTCATTTTTCGCGCCGCCTTATGGTAGGGAGACGAGAATGCGTCAGTTGTCGGCCGTTGGTTTGATGCTCGCGCTTGCTGCGGGTGGCAGTCAGGCTCACGCTCAGGCGATCATCGATAACGGCTTCGTTCAGATCGGCGTTCGCTCCCTCGGTGATCTCAATGTCACCGGCGGCCCGTTTTCAAGCATCAGCGGAACCAACGTTGTCGGTCTTCGGTCGGTTGCCACCGGTTCGGATTCCACTTCGCCGGGCTGCACCTGCGAAGGCTGGGGCGTTGGCCTCCGATCCACCGGGCAGTCAGGCTTTGCGAACAGTTCTGTCGGCACGTCAAATGTCAGCCTCGTCAGCTTCGCTTCCACCGGCAGCACGGCGATTTCGATCGTCGATGTCAGTGCTGGTGGGGGTAGCCTCCGCGTGACGCACAACTACCGTCCGAATGCTTTCACCACGGCGCTGTATCAGGTGGATGTGAGTATCACCAACAACACGGGCACCAACTTGACTTCTGGGGATCTCGTGTATCGCCGGGTCATGGACTGGGATATTCCGACCCCGGGGAATGAACTGGTGTCCATCCAGGGCGTGCCCGCTCTGCTGGGCCTTGCCAATGGCAGCAATGTCTACCGCACTGACAACAACGGCTTCAATTCGGGTAACCCGTTCAGCTTTTCGAGCTACGGTCTGCAGGACGTGAATTTTGTCGATAGTGGTCCGGCCGACCACGGCGCGCTCTTCGACTTCGAGTTCGAGGCCCTGGCCGACGGCGCCACGCGCACCTTCGCCACCTATTACGGCGTCGCGCCGACCAAGGCGGCAGCGGACACCGCGCGCTTTGCGGCCAACGGTAACCCGCTTGATGAGGATATCTCGCTGTATTCCTACGGCATCACCTCCGCCTCGGTGCCCGGTCTGAACGTTTCCACCGGGGCGCCGAACACCTTCATCTTCGGCTTCGGCTCCGCCGGCGGCACACTGACCGAACCACCGCCAAGCACTGTGCCCGAGCCGGCAAGTTTGGCGCTGCTGGGTTTGGGGCTGGCAGGTCTCGGAGCAGCCCGTCGGCGCCATACCCGCTGACACTGAGCATCAACGGTAGAGACGGGGG
>CAMCJI010000186.1 GCA_945874805.1 Asaia bogorensis
CACACAGCCGGCGGAGCCTGCGCCGACCACCACGTAGTCGGCCTCGATCGTATCCATGACAGCCCTCCTCCATGCATCGCCGGGTTGCCCGCAGCGGATGCGAGGCACAGGATGCTACGATGGAGGAAAACACGCCACCGGAGTTGTTGCCGCCCGAACTGCAAGCCGCCCTGCGCCGCATCGGCCTGGACGCGCCGGCCGCAGGCGTGCGCCTGACGGGCGGCGTCTCGTCGGACATCTGGCTGGTCGAGACCACGCAAGGCCCGGTCTGCGTCAAGCGCGCGCTGGCCAAGCTGAAGGTCGCGGCAGACTGGCGGGCTCCGGTCGGCCGCAACGCCTACGAGGCGGCCTGGATGGCTCGCGCCGGCCGCGCCGCACCCGGCTGCGTCCCCCGGCTGTTCGGCCAGGATGCCGAGGCGGGGGCGCTGGCGATGGCTTACATGCCGCCCGAGTCGTATCCGCTGTGGAAGCAGCAGTTGCGCGATGGCCATGCCGATCCCGCTTTCGCGGCCCAGGTCGGCGCCACCCTGGCCGCGATCCACGCCGATACCGCCGCCGACGCCAGCCTGGCCGCCGCCTTCCCGACCGACTCGATCTTCCACGACATTCGCCTGGAGCCCTACCTGCTCGCCACCGCCGCCAGCCACCCCGACCGCGCCGAGGCGCTGCGCCGTCTGGCCGCGACCACCGCCGCCACCCGGCTGGCCCTGGTGCATGGCGACGTCTCGCCGAAGAACATCCTCGCTGGCCCAAACGGACCGGTCTTCCTCGACGCCGAATGCGCCTGGTGGGGCGACCCGGCGTTCGATCTCGCCTTCTGCCTCAACCACCTGCTGCTGAAATGCCTCTGGACCCCCGCGGCGCGCGATGGCTTCATCGCCTGCTTCACCCGCCTCGCCACCGCCTATCTCGCCGGCGTCACCTGGGAGCCGGCAGCCGAGGCCGAGGCCCGCGCCGCCCGCCTGCTGCCAGGCCTGCTGCTGGCCAGGGTGGATGGAAAGTCGCCGGTGGAATACATCACCGATGATGCCGGGCGCGACCGGGTCCGCCGCGTGGGGCGTGCATTGCTCGCCGATCCCCCCACGCGCCTCGCCACCGTCGCCGCTGCCTGGCTGGAGGAGCTGAGAGAATGACCGAAAACGAGATCGTCTACGTCCACGGCCGCCGCATCTGGGACAGCCGCGGCCGCCCCACCGTCGAGGCTGAGATCATGCTCTCCGGCGGCGCCGTCGGTCGCGCCATCGCCCCAGCCGGTGCCTCCACCGGCTCCGGCGAGGCGCTGGACCTGCGCGATGGCGGTACAGAATTCGGCGGCTACGACGTCACCCGCGCCGTCGAGTCGGTGCGGGGTGAAATCGCCGAGGAAATCCTCGGCCGCGACGCACGCGACCAGGCCGGGCTCGATAACGCCATGATCAAGCTCGACGGCACAGCGGACAAATCGCGCCTCGGTGGCAACGCCATCCTCGCCGTGTCGATGGCCGCCGCCCACGCCGCCGCCGGCGAGGCCGGGCGGCCGCTCTACCGCTACCTCGGCGGCCCCGAGGCGGGGCTGCTGCCGCTGCCGCAGATCCAGATCTTCGGCGGCGGCGCCCATGCCGGCGGCCGGGTGGACATCCAGGATTTCATGGTGATGTGCCCCGCCGCCACCAGCTTCGCGCAAGCGCTGGACTGGACCGCAGAAGTCTACCGCGCCGCCGGTAAGATCATGGCTGAGGCCGGTACCTTGCAGGGCGTCGCCGATGAGGGCGGCTGGTGGCCGGTGTTCTCCACCAACGAACAGGCACTCGAGACCCTGGTCCGCGCCATCGAACGCGCCGGCCTGATCCCCGGCGAACAGGTCGCCATCGCACTCGACATCGCCGCCAGCCAGTTCGGCAGCAAGGGGCGCTACCGCCTCGGCCTCGAATCCCGCGAACTCGACAGCGACGGCCTGATCGCCATGCTGGCCGGCTGGGTCGACCGCTACCCCATCGCCTCCATCGAGGATCCGCTGGCCGAGGACGATGCCGCCGGCTTCGCCACCTTCACCAAGGCCCTCGGCCATCGCATCCAGATCGTCGGCGATGACTATCTGGTCAGCGAGGCCGCCCGCGTCACCGAGGCCGCGCGCATCGGCGCTGCCAACACCGTGCTGCTGAAGCCGAACCAGCGGGGCACCCTGACAGAAACCATCGCCGCCTGGGATGCCGCCAAGGCCGCAGGCTATGCCGGCATCGTCTCCGCCCGCTCCGGCGAGACGGAGGATACCACCATCGTGCATCTGGCCGTCGGCTGGGGCGTTGGCCAGCTCAAGGTCGGCAGCTTCGCCCGCAGCGAGCGCATGGCCAAGTGGAACGAGGCGCTGCGCATCGAGGAAGCCCTGGGCCAGGCCGGCCGCTTCGCCGGCGCCGGCATGCTGGGCCGCTCGCAGCACCTGCGCTAGAACCACAGGATAGAAGGAACCGCCATGCGCCTGCTGTCCGCCTTGCTGCTGACCGTTCTGCTCGTCCCTCCGGCCTGGGCCGGCCCGGTGCTGGAGCGCGTGCTGCGCGACCGCGTGGTCCGCTGCGCTGCCCCGCCGGAGTCCCCCGGTTTCAACATCACCGAAAGCCGCAGCAGCCCGCGCGGCATGGATGTGGATATCTGCCGCGCCGTCGCCGCCGCGGTGCTGGGCGATGCAGACAAGATGGTCTTCGTCTCCCTGCCGCCCACCGGCCGCGCCACTGCCCTCGCCCAGGGCACGGCCGACCTGCTGGCGCGGGACGCGGTGGCGAGCCTGTCGCGCAGCGCCACCCCCGAGGCAGTCCAGGTGGCCAACAGCTTCCATTCCGGCATCGGCTTCATGGTGCGTACCGCCACCAACATCCGCAGCATCGAGACGTTCGAGGGTGCGACCATCTGCATGCGCCGCGACCCCGAAACCGCCCGGTTGCTTGCCGTCGCGATGTCCTCCAAGGGCTTCTCCTACACACCCAGCGAGTTCGACAGCCAGGCCGAAACCTTCCGCGCCTTCTTCACCAACAAATGCGATGTGGTGATGGCCAACGTCCTTGACCTCGCAACCGCCAGGGGCCGCACGGATTATCCGAACTTCTACCGCATCACCGCCACCTATCTGACGATGGAGAGCTGGGGGCCGATGGTGGCACGCGGCGATGCCGAGTGGGCGCAGATCGTGCGCTGGACCATCCATGCCCTCGTCGCCGCCGAGGTCGTCGGCGTGAGCCAGTTCAACATCTCCGAGGCTGTCACATCGCGCGAGCGGCCGGTACGCAGGCTGCTGGGGGCGGACGGCAACCTCGGCGCACTGCTGGGCCTGGAGCCGGACTGGGTGGCCAACGTGATCAAGGCCGTCGGCAATTACGGCGAGATCTACGAGCGGCATTTCGGCACCGGCACAACTATGAGCATCGATCGCGGACCGAACGATATCTGGTATCGCGGCGGCATGCTCTCAGCCCCCCTGTTCCAGTAGCGCCATGCTGCCCAGCCTGACGACCGGCAAGTGGCCGCGTAGCGAACTGGCTACGCTTGGCAGCATCTGTGCGGCCCACCTGGTCAGCCATTTCCACATGATCGTGCTGCCGGCCCTGTTCCCGCTCCTGCAGGTGACACTGGGGGCGAGCTTCGTCGAGCTCGGCGTCGCGCTGACGGTCTTCGGCATCGTCTCCGCCCTCACCCAGGCGCCGGTCGGGGCGCTGGTGGACCGGCTGGGCGCGCAGCGGGTGCTGATCGCCGGTCTGCTGCTCGGCGGCACTGCCTTCGCCGGGCTGGCGATCGCGCCGAGCTATCCGCTGCTGATCATCGCCAGTGCCGCGGCGGGGCTTGCCAACTGCGTCTACCACCCGGCCGACTACGCCATCCTCTCCAACGCGGTAGGCGAGGCCCGGATGGGCCGCGCCTTCTCGATCCATACGTTCGCCGGCTACCTCGGCGGTGCCATCGCGCCCGCCCTGATGCTGGTCGTCGCTGAATGGGCCGGGCTCTCCGCGGCGCTGCTGGTCGCCGGTGCGCTGGGGCCGTTGGCGGCGATCCCGCTGCTGCGGGGCGGTGCCCCCGCCGGTGTGCGCGCGGGTGCACGAAGTGCGCGCGTGTCCAGTCGGGCGCTGCTGACGCCGGCGGTGATCGGGCTGCTGCTCTTCTTTCTGCTGCTTGGCCTCTCGATGGGCGGCATCAACAACTTCTCGGCCGTGGCGCTGATGGGCGCCTACAACACGCCCTTCGTGCTGGCCAACATGGCGCTCACCGCCTACCTGCTTGCCAGCGCCTTCGGTGTGCTCGCCGGCGGCCTGGTCGCCGACCGCACAACCCGCCACGGCGAGGTCGCAGCCCTCGGCTTCAGCCTGACCGCCGGGCTGATCCTGCTGGTCGCCACCATCGACCTCCCCCCCATCCCGCTGGTCGGCGTGATGGGGCTGGCCGGCTTCCTCTCCGGCATGATCATGCCCAGCCGGGACATGCTGGTCCGCGCCGCCTCCCCCCGCGGGGCGGAAGGCCGGGTGTTCGGCATCGTCTCCACCGGCTTCAACATCTCCGGCGTGACCGGCCCGTTGCTCTACGCCTACCTGCTCGACCACGGCCTGCCGGCCTGGGTCTTCGGAGTCGCCATCGGCTTCATGCTCGCCACCTGCGTCATGGCCCTGGTGAGCGAGCGCCGCCCGCGACCAGTCGCTGCCGAATAACCGTCAAAAGGAAACGCCCATGCCCCGTATCGCCATCACCGTCGAATTCAAGATCAAGCCCGGCTGCTGGGAGGCCTTCGACGCTCATATGCGCAAACACGCCGCCGCCACCCTGGCTGAAGAGCCGGGCTGCGAGCGCTTCGACGTGCTGCAACCGCTGAACGAGGACGGCAGCCACGACCACAGGCGCCTCTCCCTCGTTGAGGTCTACCGCGACATGGCAGCCGTCACCGCCCACCGTGCCAACCCGCGCATGCCCAGCGTCGCCGCCGGCAGCAAGGATCTGCTGGAGGGCCGCAACCTGACCCTGTGCGAACTCGCGCCGTAGGCAACCGGCGCTAGGCGAGCCCGCTCAGCGTATAGGGCCCGCCGCGCGCCACTCCCCGCGCCCAGGCTTCCCGCGCTTCCACCGCGGCAAGCCAGGCGCGCAGTCGGGGGCGCGTGCCGAGCACGCCCTGGGCTGCGGCTACCTGAACAGGGAAGCTCATCATGATATCGGCAATGCTCAAAGCGTCGCCGGCGAACCAGGCGCTGCGAGCCAGTTCGGCTTCCAGATAGTCCAGATGCCGGCCGATCTGCTTGTCGATGTAGCCGGCCTTCACGCTGCGGGCGAGGCCCTGGATGATCTTGCGGATCAGGAAGTTCACCGGCGCCCGCTCGATCTGATCGAACAGCAGCCGCATCGTCAGCGGCGCCATCAGCGACCCCTCGGCATAATGCAGCCAATAACGGCAACGCAGATGCTCCGGCGTGCCCGCGGGTGGCTGCATGCGCCCCTTGCCGCGGGTCTCCACGATGTATTCGACGATCGCGCCGGTTTCCGCCAGCACCCCGCCATCCGCCTCGATCACCGGCGACTTGCCCAGCGGATGCACGCCGACGAGGGCGGCTGGCGCCATCATCGTGGCCGGGTCGCGCCCGTGCGGCACGACCTCATAGGCGCACCCCAGTTCCTCCAGCAGCCACAGCACCCGCTGCGAACGCGAGTTGTTCAGATGATGAACCCGCAGCATCAATACAGCGTGGCGGCAAGCCGCTGTGGCAGATCGCGGTCATACTGGTCGCCGCCGAAAGCGCCCTCGGTGATGTCCTTGAGGATGGTGCCGCTGCTGGGCACCGTGCCCTTCGGCGCCTGTGCCGCCGGGTCCCAAAGGCGCGAGCGGATCACCGCCTTGGCGCACTGGAAGAACACCGTGGTGACCGAAATCACCAGCACCGTCATCGGTGTCTTGCCGTTCACCACGAAGCGGTCGAGCAGCGCCGGATCGGTGGAAATCCGCGCCGTGCCGTTCACCCGCAGCGTCTCGCCCACACCGGGGATGAGAAACAGCAGCGAGACATGCGGGTTGGCGACGATGTTGCGCAGCGCGTCGATACGGTTGTTGCCCTTGCGATCGGGCAGCAGCAGCGTCCGGTCGTCCGCGATCTCGATGAACCCCGGCGCATCGCCGCGCGGCGTGGTATCGACGCCATTCGGCCCGGAGGTGGCGAGCACGGCAAACGGTGCGGCGCGGATCATCGCCTGGTAATGTGGGTGCAGGTGATCCACCTGCTTCAGCACCGCTCCTCCGCTGGGCATCCCGTACAGCGCACGCAGGCTTGCCTCATCGGCGATGATGTGGTCCGCAGCGCTCATGAGCATCGCCCTTCCTTTGCCGGTCTGTATCGTTACCGGGTTTCTCGGCAGCGGCAAGACGACGCTGATCAGCCGCCTGCTGGCCAGCCCGGCCTTCGCACGCACAGCGGTGATCGTCAACGAGTTCGGTGAGATCGGGCTCGACCACACCCTGATCGCCAGCGCCGACGAGACGATGCTCACCCTGACCACCGGCTGCCTCTGCTGCGCCGTGCAGACCGATCTCGTCCGCACCCTCGCGGTGCTCGAGGCCCGGCGCACAGCCGGCGAGATCGCCTATGACCGCGTGCTGATCGAAACCTCCGGCCTCGCTGACCCCGCTCCGGTGCTGCACGCCCTGATGCGAGACGCGGCGCTGGCCGAGCGCTACACGATCGCCGCGGTGCTCACTCTGGTGGACGCACAACTCGGCGCGGCCACCCTCGCCACCTATCCCGAGGCGCGGCGCCAGGTGGCGATGGCAGACCGCCTGCTGCTCACCAAGACCGACCTCGCCCCGCCCTCCCCGGCCCTGCTGGCGGCAATCGCAGCCCTCAACCCGACCGCACCGCTGGCCCACGACGCGCCCGACCCGGCCGCCCTCTTCGCCGCCACCCCCGCCGTGCCCACCCTGCCACCGGAGACGGCGGCGCACACACCGGGGGTGGACAGCTTCGCCCTGATCCGCACCAACCCCGTGCCGGCCCTGGCGCTGACCCTGCTGCTGCAAGCCCTCGCGCGGCACTGTGGCGGGCGGCTGCTGCGCATGAAGGGTCTGGTGGACATCGCAGAGGCCCCCGGCACCCCTGCGCTGATCCACGGCGTGCAGCACGTGCTCTCCCCGCTGGCCTGGCTGAATGCCTGGCCAGACGCAGACCGCCGCACCCGGATCGTCTTCATCGGCATCGGCATCCCACGCCATTTCCCGGCCCGGCTGCTGGACGCGATCATCGCCGAGGTGGAGGAGGAGTCGCGCTCAGCCGGCCGGTAGATCCGGCGGCACCGCGGCGAGCAGGGACCGCGTGTAGGCATGCTGCGGATCGGCGAACACCTGCGCCGTAGGCCCCTGCTCGACGATCTCGCCGCGATGCATCACCAGCACCCGGTCGCACAGATGCCGGACCACGCTGAGGTCATGGCTGATGAACAGCAGCGCGAAATCCAGTTCCGCCCGCAGCCGAGACAGTAGCGTCAGCAACTGCGCCTGGACGGACACATCAAGCCCGCTGACGATCTCATCGGCCACCAGCAGCTTCGGAACCGTGCACAGCGCACGCGCGATGTTCACCCGCTGGCGCTGCCCGCCAGAAAGTTGGGTGGGCGTGCGGGCGCCGATCTCCGGCGCGAGTCCCATCTCCGCCAGCAACTCCGCCGCCCGGGCGGCGCGTTCGCCGGCAGGCCTCCCCGCGGCCTCCATCGCCTGGGTGACGATGGCGGCAACGCGGCTGCGCGGATTCAGCGCGGATTGCGGGTCCTGGAACACCATCTGCGCGGTGCGGATGCGATGGCGGCGGGCGGCTTCGGTGGCCGCCGTCACGTCTTGGCCCGCCAGCGTGATCCGCCCGCCGCTCGGCCGCTCCAGCCCGATAATCAGCCGCCCGATCGTCGTCTTGCCGCTGCCGCTCTCCCCCACCACGGCGACGAACTCGCGCTCGGCCACGCTGAACGACGCCCCGGCCACGGCGACCGTCCGCCGGCGGCGAAACAGCGGCCCGGTGGTAAAAACCTTCGAAAGCCCCTCGACGGTCAGCAGCGGCGCCGTCCCCGCCCGCCCCTCCACCGCCGCCACGGCTGCCGGCACCGAAATCCCGGCCGCCCGTGCCGGGTAATGGCAGGCCGGCTGCCCCGGCCCCAGCGGCGTGACCGCACAATCCGGCGTTGCCACCGGGCAGCGCGGCGCGAAGGCGCAGCCCTGCAGCCCAGCCGCCGCATGCAGGCCTGGCATCTGATCAGGCAAGGACAGCAGCGCCCGCGGCGGACCATGCATGGGCGGATTGGCCAGGATCAGGCAGCGCGTATAGGGATGCCGCGGGGCGGCAAACAGCGCCGCCGGCGCCGCCCGTTCGGCCACCCGCCCGGCGTAGAGCACCGCGATCTCGTCGCACAACTCGGCGGCTAGGCGCAGGTCGTGGGTGATGAACAGCACCGCTGTGCCGTCCCGCGCCTGCAACTCCCGCATCAACTCCATGATCCGCGCCTGCACCGAGACGTCGAGCGCCGTCGTCGGCTCATCGGCCACCACCAGCTTCGGCCGGCTGGCAAAGGCCATCGCGATCAGCACCCGCTGGCACTGCCCGCCGCTGAGCTGGTGCGCAAACCGCGCCAGCAGCGCCTCCGGCGTCGGCAGGTGCACATCCGCCAGCGCCTGCACCGCCCGCGCCCGGCGCTCACCGGCCGGCACACCGAGCCGGGCCAGATGCTCGGCCATCTGTGCCCCGATCGACAGCACAGGGTTGAGCGCCG
>CAMCJI010000187.1 GCA_945874805.1 Asaia bogorensis
ACGCCCCCGGCACCGCCACCCCCCAGGGCAGTGGCCTACGCCTGACCTTCGGCGCCGGCCGGTCCGACCTGAACCCGGACAGCGAGCGCGCCCTGCGCAGCCTCGCCCGCGCCACCCCGCCGGACGTGGCGCTGACCGTCAGCAGCTTCGCCGCTGAGGTGGCCGACGATCCCTCCACCCCCCGCCGACTCTCGCTCGCCCGCGGCCTCGCGGTGCGCAGCGTGCTGCTGGCCGAGGGCATGGCCTCGCCGCGCATCATCATCCGCGCCCTGGGCGCCACCGCCGAAGCCCCGGCCGACCGGGCGGACATCACCCCAGCCGGCACCTCCGCCGGGCCAGCAGGTGCTGCGAAGCCATGACCCGCCCCAACGCCTACCTCATCCGCATGATCCTGTTCCTGGTCGCCGTCACGCTGGTGGTGGCCCTGCTCTCGGCGGAACTGCTGGTGGCGTTCGGCGCCAACCCGGTGCTCAACGCGGCGATCCTGGTGGTGCTGGCCATCGGCATCGGCTGGAACCTGATGCAGGTGCTCCGCCTCGCCCCCGAGGTGACGTGGCTCGAGACCTTCCAGCGCGCCCGCCCCCAGCTTGCCGCTTTGCCGACGCCGAAGCTGCTCGCCCCCATGGCCAGCATGCTCGCCACCCGGCAGTCCCGAGCCGACGGGGCGAAAGGCGGCAAGCGCGGCGACGCGCCGGAGCGCTTCACCCTCTCCGCGCCGGCCATGCGCTCCCTGCTCGACGGCATCGCCTCGCGCCTGGACGAAAGCCGCGAGCTCTCCCGCTACATGACCGGCCTGCTGATCTTCCTCGGCCTGCTCGGCACCTTCTGGGGCCTGCTGCTGACAGTGGCCGCCGTGGCCGACGTGATCGCCGGCATGTCCGTCGGCTCCGGCGACGTCAACGCCCTGTTCGAACAGCTCAAGAGCGGCCTGGCCAAGCCCCTGCGCGGCATGGGCACCGCCTTCTCCTCCTCCATGCTCGGCCTCGCCGGCGCCCTCGTTCTTGGCTTCCTCGACCTCACCGCCGGCCAGGCGCAGAACCGCTTCTTCAATGAGCTGGAAGAATGGCTCGCCAGCCTCACCCGCCTGTCCTCCGGCGTGCTCGGCAGCGAGTCCGAGGGCTCGGTCCCCGTCTATGTCCAGGCCCTGCTGGAACAAACCGCCGAGAACATGGAGTCACTGCAACGCACGCTCGCCCGCGGCGAGGATGACCGGCGCGAGGGCACCGGCGCCATCCTCAGCCTTACCGAACGCCTGGGCACCCTGTCGGACACGCTGCGCGCCAACCAGCAGCTCATGCTGCGGATCGCGGAAAGCCAGCAGCTTCTCGGTCCCGCTTTGCAGCGCATGGCCGACCGGGCAGATAATGGCGCGGAGGACGCCTCGCGCGCGCATCTGCGCAATATCGAAATGCACCTCGCCCGGCTGATCACCGAAACCGATCAGGGCCGCACCCAGTCCACCGCCGAACTGCGCAACGAGATCAAGATCCTCACCCGCACCATCGCCGCCCTCTCCGAGGGTGAGCGGGACCAAAGGTAGTGGCCCTGCGCCGCCGCAACACCGGCGAGGGCCTGAACCCATGGCCCGGCTATGTCGACGCCCTGTCGACGCTGCTGATGGTCATCATCTTCGTGCTGCTGGTGTTCGTCCTCGGCCAGGCCTTCCTCTCCGTCGCCCTCACCGGCCGCGACCGCGCGCTCGACCGGGTGAACCGGCAGATGGCCGAACTGACCGACCTGCTCTCCCTCGAACGCGGCCGCAGCCAGGAACTGCGCCTTGGCATGGCGCAGATCAACCGCGACCTGCAAGCCGCCACCACCGCCCGCGACCTGCTGGCACAGCAACTCACCTCGCTCCGCCAGGACCAGACCCGCACCGCCGCCGAACGCGACAGCCTGCGCAGCGACCGCGACCGCCTCGCCGCCCGCCTCGCCGACGCCGACGTGCAGGCCCGCGCCGCCCAGTCCCGCCTCGACCAGCTGCAAGCCCAGGCCGCCGAAGCCGCCCGCCGCGGCGACACCACCGCCCAACAATCCGCCGACACCGCTGCCGCACTCATCGAAACCCGCCGCCAGCTCACGGCCCGCACCGCCGAACTCGAAGCCCTCCGCCAGACCGCCACCGCCCGCACCGCCGACCTCGACGCCGCCCAGCGCGACCTCGCCGCCCGCGCAACCTCGCTGGATGCCGCCACCCGCGAAATCGCCGCCCGCACCGCGGACCTCAACGCCGCCCAGCGCGAACTCGCCGCCCGCGCCACCTCGCTGGATGCCGCCACCCGCGAACTCGCCGCCCGCGCTGCCGCCCTGGACGCCACCCGCCGCGACCTCGCCGCCGCCCAGGCCCAGCTCACCGCCGCCCAGTCCCGCATCGAGGAACTGCGCCTGCAAGCCGAAGCCCTCGACCGCACCGTCACCGCCGACCGCGCCACCATCGAAGCCCGCCTGTCCGACATCGCCCGCCTCGCCGAACAGACGCGCACCCTCACCGCGCTCCGCGACGAACTCGAAAAACAAGCCGGCGAGGCCGCCGCCCGCGCCACCACCGAAGCCCAGCAACGCGCCGCCATCGCCGCCCAACTCACCGACGAACGCCGCCTCGGCGAAACCGCGCGCGCCCAGATCGCCCTGCTCAACGCCCAGATGGACGAACTGCGCGCCCAACTCGGCGCCATCGCCCGCACCCTGGAGCAATCCGAAGCCTCCACCCGCGACAAGGACGTGCAGATCGCCAATCTCGGCTCCCGCCTCAACGCCGCACTCGCGCAGAAAGTGGAGGAACTCCAACAATATCGCAGCGAATTCTTCGGCCGCCTGCGCGAAGTCCTCGCCGGCAGGCCGGGCATCCAGGTCGTCGGCGACCGCTTCGTCTTCCAGTCCGAAGTCCTCTTCCCCGCCGGCAGCGCCGACCTCAGCCAGAACGGCATGGAACAGATGTTCCGCCTGGCCGAAACTCTGCGCGACATCACCCGCGAGATCCCCCGCGAAGTGAACTGGGTGCTGCGCGTGGACGGCCACGCCGACCGCCAACCCGTCCTCTCCACCCGCTTCCCGTCAAACTGGGAACTCTCCGCCCAACGCGCCATCACCGTCGTCAAACTGCTCAGCATCGCCGGCGTCCCACCCGACCGCCTGGCCGCAACCGCCTTCGGCGACAACCAACCGCTCGACACCAACGACAGCCCAGACGCCTACGCCCGCAACCGACGCATCGAACTGCGGTTGACGGACCGGTAGGGAAGGCAAGGCGGGGGGCTTTGCCCCCTCGACCCCCACCAGGGTCAGCGACCCTGGACCGGCACCCGAAAGTATCAGGTCTTGAGAGAGGGGGGCTGACCGCACCGCTCCACAAGACGGATGGCCCCCCTCTCTCAAGACCTGCTCTTCAAGGATTGGGTCAAGGGGCCACTGCCCCTTGCGGGGTCCAGGGGCAGAGCCCCTGGCCTTGCCTTCCTTACGATCCCGCAAACCGCCGCACGTCGCCTGGGAGTGTGATGAGGGCGCCGGTGCGGGTGAGGTGGTTGAGGTGGGCGAGCACTTCGCCGAAGGCGAAGCCGGTCTGGTGGGCGTCGAGCGCGCGGGGGAACAGGATCGGCAGGATGTCGGCTGCGCTGCGCGGGGTGGCGGTGCAGGCGGCGATGATTTCGTCGCAGCGCTGGTCGTGGTGGCGGGTGAGTTCGTCGATGCGGGTGTGCAGGCCCTCGAAGGGCAGGTTGTGTGCCGGCACGACGAGCACGTCGTCGGGGATGGCTTCGCGCAGGGCGGCGAGCGAGGCGAGGTAGTCGCCCAGCGGATCACCGAGCGGTTCCCAGGCGGAGACGCTGACATTGGGGGAGATGCGGGCGAGCACCTGGTCCGTCGGCAGGAACAGGTTTTCGGCCCGGCAGAGCAGCATCGCCTGTTCGGGTGAGTGCCCACCGCCGGTGAGAATTTCGAAGGTGCGCCCGCCGATATGCAGGAAGCTGCCGGCGACGAGGCGGTGGTAGCTGCCCGGCAGGTCCGTGGTCATCCGCAGATAGCCGTGGCCGCGCACGGTTACGGCTTCGGCAGCCGCCTGGTCGAGGCCATGGGCGTAGTAGAAGGCGCGATGCCCCGGCGTGTCGATGGCGCCGGGGTTGTGGCGCATGTTCTGGCTGGTCAGGTATTCGGTCCGGGTCATCCACAGCTCAAGCCTGCAGCGTTCGGCAAGCCACCCCGCGAGGCCTGCGTGGTCCGGGTGGTAGTGGGTGACGATGAGGCGGGAGATCCGCCGCCCGCCCAGCCCGCCGGCGAGCAGCTTCTCCCAGGTGGCGCGGGTGGCGGTGTTGGCGATGCCGGTGTCGATCAGCGCCCAGCCGTCGTCGTCCTCCACCAGGAAGACGTTCACGTGGTTGAGTGCAAAAGGCAGGTCGAGCTTCAGCCACAGCAGCCCGGGGGCGACTTCGGTGAAGCTGCCAGGCTCGGGGGCGGCGGCGTGCGGAAAGTGGAGTGTGTCGGGCATGGGGAAGCCTAGGCGCCGCGGACCGGAACGGGCATGAGAGGAACGAAAATCTGCACCGGCTGGTCGCGCTGGTTCAGCGTGGTGTTGCGCATTTTCACCCAGCCCTGGCGCGGGCGGGTGATGGAGCGGCGGGCCTCGATTACCTCGGTTTCCACCCGCAGCGTGTCGCCTGGCCGCACCGGGCGGACCCATTCCAGCTGGTCCGTGCCGCGGCCGATCAGCCCGCCGGCGATGGGCATGTGGCCGGCGGTGAGCAGCCGCATCGTCAGCCCCGCCGTGTGCCAGCCGCTGGCGGCCAGGCCCTTGAACAGCGAGGTTTTGGCGGCTTCGGGGTCGAGGTGGAAAAACTGCGGGTCGAACTGCCGGGCGAAGGCGATGATCTCCGCCTCGCTCACAGTCACGCTGCCGGAGGTGAAGCTGCGGCCGACCGGGAGGTCCTCGAAATACAGCGGTTCCATCAGGCGTTCTCCAGGGCCGCCGGCAGATCGCCGTAGCCGGTGAAGCGGCGTTCGTAATCCAGGCCGAGCCGGGCTGCGGCGGTGCGTGCGGCCTGGTCTAAGGCCGGATCGTCGGTCTGCGCCAGATAGACCACACGCGCATAGGCGCCGAAATAGCTGTCGCGCAGGTCCGGGAAGCGGTCCAGCCCCAGCGGTTCGATCACCAGCGCCTGAAACTGCCGGGCGAGAAAATCGGTGAGGAAGAAGCTGCGCATGTCCGCATCGCCGGCCGCCATGAAGGCATCGAGCCCTGTATAGAAGGCATAGCAATGCGGCCCGGGCAGCCGGCCAACCCCCTCCTCGGCCAGCACGGCATCGAGCGCGCCGCCGGTGCCGCACTCCGCGTAGGCGACGAAGATGCGCCCATAATCGGCCCGCGCCGCGCGAATGGCTGCCTGCACCGCGGGGGCAATGCGCTCCGGGCGGTTGTGCAGCGTGGCCGGCAGGCAGTGCAGATGGATATGCGCCAGCCCCCGGGTGAGCGCCGCGATCTCGCGCGCCAGCGCCCCGCAGGCGATGACCAGAACCCGTTGCTGCCGTGCCGCGTCCGCCATTGCGTCCCCCGCCGGGTTCCTGTCACATCGCGCCGGGGACTGTCCAGCCAACAGGAGACGCGATGCCCGCCGTGACCATCGTCTATTGGCGCGACATCCCCGCCCAGCTCATCGCCGGGCGCGGCCGCACGGCCGAAAAGCTGGAGCTCTCCCCGCGCTTCCTCCAGGCGATCGACCGCGCCGCCATGCGCGGCGGCGCCCGGGACTCGGAGGCCTACCTCGCCGCCTGGCGCCGCGCCCCCGGCGAGGCGGAAAGCCTCCCCGCCCTGGCGGCGCGCATCGAGGCGGAGTACGACGCCGCACGGCTCGACGCGCTGGCCCTCGCCGGCGGCCATGACGACAGGACACACCCATGAGCGACGACGCAGCCCAACCCTCCGGCCGCCGCGGCGGCCGTGCCGGCCGGGCGGGGCGCAACGCCAGCGGCGGGCCGGTGGAGCAGAAACCGTTCCGCCAGCCGCGCCTGCGCTTCCCGCCGACGCAGATCGTCTCCACCGACGAGCTGGAGGCGATCCACGACGCTTCGCTGCGCGTGCTCGAAGAAATCGGCATGGACATCCTCAACGAGGAGGCCCGCGACATCTTCGTCGCCGCCGGAGCCACGTTGGAGCCCGGCACCATCCGCATCCGCATCGACCGCGCGATCGTGCTCGCCGCCATCGCCACCTGCCCCGCGCAGTTCACCCTGCACGCCCGCAACCCCGCGCACGACATCGAGGTCGGCGGCGACTGGGTCGCCTTCTCCCTGATGGGCAGCGCGCCGAACAGCAACGACCGCGACCGCGGCCGCCGGCCCGGCAGCCGCGCCGATTTCCAGGACTTCATCAAGCTCGGCCAGAGCTTCAACATCGTGCACACCATGGCCGGCTATCCGGTGGAGCCGGTGGACCTGCACGCCTCCATCCGCCATCTCGACTGCCTGTCGGACATGGTGCGCCTGTCCGACAAGTCGTTCCACGCCTATTCCCTCGGCCGCGCCCGCATCCGCGACGGCATCGAGATCACCCGCATCGCCCGCGGCATCTCGGCCGAACAGTTCGCCCGCGAGCCGTCGCTGACCACGGTGATCAACTCCTCCTCACCGCTGCGGCTGGACGATCCGATGTGCAACGGCATCATCGAAATGGCGCGCGTCGGCCAGCCGATCATCATGACGCCCTTCACCCTCGCCGGCGCCATGGCCCCGGTGACGATCGTAGGCGCGCTCGCCCAGCAGAATGCCGAGGCGCTGATGGGCATCGCGCTGAGCCAGCTGGTCAACCCCGGCGCCCCGGTGATCTACGGCGGCTTCACCTCCAACGTGGACATGAAATCCGGCGCGCCGGCCTTCGGTACCCCGGAATACATGAAGGCCGCCATCGTCGGCGGTCAACTCGCCCGGCGCTACAACCTGCCCTACCGCACCTCCGCCGTCTGCGCCGCCAACACCGTCGATGCCCAGGCGGCGTACGAGACGGTGTTCTCCCTGTGGGGCGCCATCATGGGCGGCGGCAACTTCATCAAGCACGCGGCAGGCTGGATGGAGGGCGGGCTGTCCTGTTCCTTCGAAAAGATGATCCTCGATGTCGATCTGCTGCAGATGGTCGCCGAGTTCCTGCTGCCGCTGACCATCGACGAGGACAGCCTCGCACTCGATGCGATGCGCGAGGTCGGCCCCGGCGGCCATTTTTTCGGCGCCGCCCACACCAAGGCCCGCTACCGCGACGCCTTCTACGCGCCGATCATCTCCGACTGGCGCAACTTCGAAGCCTGGCAGGAAGCCGGCAGCCCGACGGCGATGGACAAGGCGAACCGCCTCTACAAGGAGGTGCTGGCCGCCTACACGCCCCCGCCACTCGATGCCACGATCGATGCCGAACTCACCGACTTCGTCGAACGCCGCCGCAGCGAAGGCGGCATGAAGACCGACTTCTGATACGGGAGACATCCAGATGCTGACAGCCGACTTCAAGGTGATCGACCCCCGCTTCGGCGCCCTGCTGATGGGCAACGTGCATGTCGAAAAACTCGCCACAGGCATGCGTTGGGCCGAAGGGCCGGCCTATTTCCCCGCGCACCGCTATCTCGTCTGGTCGGACATCCCGAACGACCGGCAGATGCGCTGGGACGAGACGGACGGCTCCGTCTCCGTCTTCCGCAACCCGGCCGACAACTCCAACGGTAACACGGTCGATCGCCAGGGCCGCCTGATCACCTGCCACCACCGCAGCCGCCGCGTGGTCCGCACCGAGCACGACGGCAGCCGAACCGTGCTGGCCGAGCGCATCGACGGCAAGCGCCTCAACTCCCCCAACGACGTGGTGGTGAAATCCGACGACAGCATCTGGTTCACCGACCCGAGCTACGGCATCGAGTTCGACTATGAAGGCGACGTCGCCCCCTCGGAGACCGACGGCTGCCACGTCTACCGCATCGACCCCGCCACCGGCGCCATCACCGTCGTCGCCAATGACTTCGGCCGGCCCAACGGCCTGGCCTTCTCGCCGGACGAAAGCCTGCTCTACATCGCCGACAGCCACTTCTCCCACGGCCCCGCCTTCCCCCGCCACATCCGCCGCTTCCGCGTCGAGGGCAGCCGGCTCAGCGGCGGCGAGGTCTTCGCCACCTGCGACGTCGGCCTGTTCGACGGGCTGCGGGTGGACGTCCACGGCAACGTCTGGACCTCCGCCGGCGACGGCGTGCACTGCTTCGCGCCGGACGGCACGCTGCTGGGCAAGATCCTCATCCCCGAAGTCGTCGCCAATTGCTGCTTCGGCGGCATCAAGAAGAACCGCCTGTTCATTTGCGGCACCACGTCCCTCTACTCGGTGTTCCTGAACACGAAGGGCGCGGTATGACCCGCTTCTGCCACTTCCTCACCTGGCACAAGCCGGGCGCTGAGGCCGACACCGCCCGCATCGCTGGCCTGCTGCATGGCGTGCCCGGCCTCGCCGCCGCGCAGATCCACACCCCCGCCACCGCCCACGACCCCTACCTGCACGACGGCGCCCCACCCGCCCTCGTCGTGCAAACCCATTTCGACGACATCGCCGCAATGGAAGCCGCCTTCGCCCCCGACGGCCCGTTGCAGAAGCTCGCAGACCCCGCCTTGCTCCCCGGAGCAACGCTCACCCAGCAGGCGATGCTCGCCCGCGCCTTCCCCGTCCCCAACGCCCCCATCCCCGCAGGTGCAGTCC
>CAMCJI010000188.1 GCA_945874805.1 Asaia bogorensis
ACCAGACATGCCAAACATCAAACCATCCCAACCATCACTGGCCAGAACCAAAGGACGCCGCCAACGTATCCCTTCCTATTCCATATTCAAATTTCAAAGAGCGTCCCGTTTCCGGGGCCGGCAGCGAGTAGGTCGCCGTCGGGAGGCGCTTTCTATGCGGGGGAGCCTGACGTGTCAACGCGATGACGGACTTTAATTTCAGCGCCTGAATTTGCGAAGGATCCAGACAAAATCTATCAACTTCTCGATGTGCCTCACTCCGGCGGCCAAAAGGAGGCCGCGCAGTAAAGCCATGCGTAATACGCATGCAACATGGGATTGCCACCGCAAAACCGGGGTTTCCCACCGCGCCGGGCGTGGCAAACTGCCGATATGAGCACCCTGATCAGGCCCAGCGTGGAGGCCGATATCCCCGCAATCGCCGAGATTTATTCTCATGCCGTCCTGCACGGCACCGCCAGTTTCGAGACCGATCCCCCAGATTTGGCGGAAATGGCCCGCAGGCGCAGCGCGATCACAGCCGCAGGCTTCCCCTATCTGGTGGCAGAGCGCGCGGGCCACGTCGTTGGCTATGCCTATGTCAGCGCCTACCGTCCGCGGCTGGCCTATCGCTTCAGCGTGGAGAATTCGATCTACGTGGCGCCGAATCTCGCGCGTGGCGGAGTTGGCCGCGCGCTTCTGGAGGCCCTGCTCGCCCGCTGCGAGGCGGACGGCTATCGCCTGATGGTCGCGGTGATCGGCGATTCCGCCAATGCGGCGTCGATCGGGCTGCACCGCTCGCTCGGGTTCGAGGATGCGGGCGTGCTGCGCAATGTCGGCTGGAAGCACGGCCGCTGGCTCGACTCAGTCTTCATGACCCGCCCGCTGGGCACGGGTGCTGCCACCGCTCCAACCAGCTGAGGCGCCGCCTCAGGCCGCCAGGCTGAGCAGATCGTTCGGCAGGGCGGCCGAGAAGCGCAGGCTGGCGCCACCGGTGCGGTCGCGCGCCACGAGAACGCAGGTAATGTCATGCCCATGCAGGCGCAGGCGGGCCGCCGAGTTCTCCGGCGCGTCGGGGCAATCCAGCAGCCTGGCGCCTCCGCTGGACAGGTTCTGCACCCGCACCGGTGTGGCCACCCCCGCCACCACCAGCTGCGCCGCGATATCCACGTCGCGGCGCTTCCCGTCCCGCCTGTCCGCATCGGCCGTGGCGGTGCGGACGGTGCGGATCACCGCCTTGCCGAGATCCTGGACCGCCAGATCCAGGCTTTGCGAGGCTGTGAGCACGATGCTTGCCTGCTGGCCAACCTGTGCCGCGTCACCCGTCACGTCGCCGGTTCGCGCGCAGACGATGCGGGCTGAGCTGGCGGTTTCGTTCACGCTGCGCGCGATCTCCGCCGTCGCCGCACCCTGCTCTTCCACCGCCGCCGCAATCGAGCTTGCCATCGCCTCGATATCCGAGATCGCGGCGACAATCCGGTTGCCGGCATCCGAGGCACCGGTTGCCGCCTGCTGGATCGAGACGAGTTGCCCGCTGATCGATTCGGTGGCCTGCGCCGTCTGCGCGGCCAGCGCCTTCACCTCCCCCGCCACCACCGCGAAGCCGCGCCCGGCCTCCCCCGCGCGTGCCGCCTCGATGGTAGCGTTCAGCGCGAGCAGGTTCGTCCGTGCCGCGATGTCCGCGATCATCCGGGTGATCGCCCCGATCTCACCGGCCCGCTGGCTCAGCGCGTCGATCCGTTCGCGCGTCTCCCCGCCCGCCGTCACCGCCTGGCGGGTAGCCTCGGCGGCGGTGTCCACCTGGCGGGTGATCTCGCGGATTGAGGCGGTCAGTTCCTCGGCGGCACTCGCCACCGTCTCCGCGGTCGAGAGCGCCAGCACCGCGGCCTGAGACGCCTCCGACGCATTATGCTCGGACCGGCCAGACGCCGCAGCCATCTGCCGCGCCGAAGCCGCCATTTCCGTCGTCATCCGGTTGACGCGGCCGATCGCCTCCGCCGCCCGCTCCTCCACCGCGTCCGCCATTTCCCGCACGGCCGCGCGCTTTTCGGCCTCCGCGACAATGCGGGATTCGGCCTGTGCGGCCTCCAACCGGCGAGCTTCCAGCATATTGTCCCGAAAGACCGCCAGTGCCGCCGCGGCCTGCCCCAGTTCATCGCGCCGGCCCGTACCAGGGATGGCGATGTCGATATCGCCTCTCGCCAGGCGGTGCATACCGTCGGTCAGCGCCTGGATTGGGCGGGAGATGCGGCGCACCATCAACACGCCGCTGCTGACGACCACCATAGCGACGATCAGGAAGATCGCCGGCACCAGCCAGCCGAGCAGGGCATCAGCGCGCGATGCCGCGGCCTCTGCGCTGCCGACAGCCTCAGCGGCCTGGGCGACCAGCCGCTCCACGGCAGCACGATGGCGGTCATAGACCGGCGCCAGCGCCGCGAGGGACGCTGCATCCACGCCAGCCTGCACCGAGAGTACCCGGCTCTGCGCGAGTTCGAAGAAGGCGAGGCCGGAGGGCACCACCTCCCGCTCCAGCAGCGCGCTGACGGCTTCCGGCAGCGGCGCGCTTTTCCACACCACGCGGCGCTGCTCGAATTCCGCGCGCAATGCGGCAAAACGCCCCCGCAGCGGCGCCGGGTCGGTCGCCGTCACCAGCTGATGCAGGGTGAGATAAGCCTCGATCACATAGAGCGGCGGCGGCAGGATGTCGGCCGTCAGGTCGCCGGCGCGCTTGATGTCGGCATAGATCGGTCCGTTGACCTTTACCTGCTGCAGTTGCTGCACCAGCAATCCGGTCGCCAGCACGGTGACGATGGCAAGTCCGAGGACCGAGCCGATCACTGATCGCGCGACCGACGGGCGTAGCAGGCGAGCGAGGAGGCCAGGGCGGACGGGCAGGGACATGGTGACAACCTGATGCAAGGGGCCGTCACCCTCGCACCGACGGTTTAACAGAGTGTTATGCGCATCCCCCCTCCCCTGCGATCCAGCAAGGGAGGGGGTGGCCCGTCAGGCAGCCTGGGCGAGCCGGTTGTTGATCAACAGCCCCTGCGGACCGGCGGTGACCAGAACTGGCGCGCCGGGGGCGACCAGGCCTTCCAGGATCAGGCTGGCCAGCGGGTTCTGCAGGCTCCGCTGGATCACCCGCTTCAGCGGCCGGGCGCCATAGACGGGGTCGTAACCCTCCTCCGCCAGCCAGTCCGTCGCCGCCGCATCGATCTCCAGCGTGATGCTGCGATCCGCCAGCATGGCGTGCAGGCGCGCCAGCTGGATGCTGACGATGCTCGCCATGTCCGCGCGGGCCAGGCGGCGGAACAGCACCGTCTCGTCCAGGCGGTTGAGGAATTCCGGGCGGAAATGCGTCCGCACGATATCCATCACCCCCTTGTAGGCCAGCGTCAGGTCCGCCCCGTCCGGCTGGGCGGCGATGATCTCGCTGCCGAGGTTGGAGGTCAGCACGATGATGGTGTTCTTGAAATCCACCGTACGGCCCTGCCCGTCGGTCAGGCGGCCGTCGTCGAGCACCTGCAACAGGATGTTGAACACGTCCTCGTGGGCCTTCTCCACCTCATCGAACAGGATCACCTGATACGGCCGGCGGCGGACGGCCTCGGTCAGCACGCCACCTTCGTCGTAGCCCACGTACCCCGGCGGCGCGCCGATCAGGCGGGAGACGGCGTGCTTCTCCATGAACTCGCTCATGTCGATGCGGCAGAGCGAGCGCTCGTCGTCGAACAGGAAGCTGGCAAGCGCCTTGGTCAGCTCGGTCTTGCCCACGCCCGTCGGGCCGAGGAACAGAAAGCTGCCGATCGGCCGGTTCGGGTCCTGCAACCCGGCGCGGGCACGGCGCACGGCGTTGGCCACCGCACGCAACGCCTCCTCCTGGCCGACGACGCGGCGGCGCAGCTCGTCCTCCATGCGCAGCAGCTTCGCCCGCTCGCCTTCCAGCATCTTGTCCACCGGCACGCCGGTCCAGCGGGAGACGACGGCGGCGATGGACTCGTCGGTGACGTCGGCGGGCACCATCGAGCCGCCGTCCTCCACCGCGGCGAGTTGCTTCTCCAGCGCCGGGATGGTGCCGTAGCGCAGCTCCGCCGCCTTGTTGAAATTGCCCTCGCGCTGGGCGTTTTCGGCATCGGTGCGGGCCTGGGCGAGGTCCTCCTTCAGCGTCTGCGCGCCGGCCTGCGCGGTTTTCTGGGCTTTCCAACTGGCCGAGAGCGAGTCCGACTTCTCCTGCAGGCCGGCGAGCTCCGCCTCCAGCTTGGCGAGACGGTCGCGGCTGGCGGTATCCTGCTCGGTCTTGAGCGCCACCCGCTCGATCTGCAGCTGCATGATGCGGCGGTCGAGCTCGTCCAGCGCCTCCGGCTTGCTGTCCTTCTCCATCCGCAGGCGCGAGGCGGCCTCGTCCATCAGGTCGATCGCCTTGTCCGGCAGGAAGCGGTCGGCGATGTAGCGGTTTGACAGGGTGGCGGCGGCGACCAGGGCGCCATCGGTGATCCGCACCTTGTGGTGGAGCTCGTATTTCTCCTTGATCCCGCGCAGGATCGAGATCGTGTCCTCCACGCTCGGCTCGCCCACCAGCACTGGCTGGAAGCGCCGGGCCAGGGCTGCGTCCTTCTCGATGTGCTTGCGATACTCATCGAGCGTGGTCGCACCCACGCAATGCAGGGCGCCGCGGGCAAGTTCCGGCTTGATGATGTTGGAGGCATCCATCGCCCCATCCGCCTTGCCGGCACCGACCAGCGTGTGCAGCTCGTCGATGAACAGGATCACGCTGCCCTCGGCGGCTTCGATCTCCGCCAGCACCGCCTTCAGCCGCTCCTCGAACTCGCCGCGGAACTTCGAGCCGGCAACCATAGAGGCAAGGTCGAGGCTGAGCAGCCTCTTGTTCTTCAGCGCCTCCGGCACGTCGCCATTGACGATGCGCTGCGCCAGGCCCTCGACGATGGCAGTCTTGCCGACGCCGGGCTCACCGATCAGCACCGGGTTGTTCTTGGTGCGCCGCGCGAGCACCTGGATGGTCCGGCGGATCTCCTCGTCCCGCCCGATCACCGGGTCGAGCTTGCCGTCACGGGCCAGTGCGGTGACGTCGCGGGTGTATTTCTTCAGCGATTCGAAGCCGGCCTCGGCATTCGCGCCGGTCACCTTGCGGCCTTTGCGGATGTCGGCCACCGCGCGGTCGAGCGCCTGCGGCGTCGCCCCGGCCGACTTCAGCACCCGCCCGGCCGGCGCGTCGGAGGACGCCAGCGCGATCAGCAGCCGGTCCTGGGCGACGAACTCATCGCCCGCCTTGGTCGCCGTCTGCTGAGCGGCGTCGAGCACGCGCACCAGCCCCGGCGTGATCTGCGGCTGCCCTGCCCCGGCGCCCTGCACCTTCGGCAGCTTGGCCACCTCCGCATCGATCGCGGCCCGCGCGGCACGGTCGTCGCCCCCGGCCGCCCGGATCAGGCCAGCCGCTGCCCCTTCCTCATCATCCAGCAACGCCTTGAGCAGATGCTCCGGCGTCAGCTGCTGGTGGAATTCGCGGATGGCGATGGTGGAAGCGGCCTGCAGAAACCCGCGGGCGCGCTCGGTGAATTTCTCGATGTCCATGTCATGTGTCCCATATCTGGCGACCCAGCCCTCCCCGCCCCTCATGAGGCGACGGGGAGAATCTGCTCCTGCCTAAGAAATGGGCAATGACCTGAGTCAAGACAAGGGGGTTGGTCGTGTTTTGTACCGAGATCAGGCGGCCGGGCGGAACCTCGAAAACGCCGACTCAATCCGCCCGCGCAGCTTGCCGATCCGCCCGACATCGGCCAGCCGCCGGTCGAGGAAGGCCAGGGTCGCCGCGTCGTCCTCACTGGAGTCGGACAGCCAGAACAGCAGCGTCGCGCTATACGCACCCGCCAGCAGCGCCCGCTTTGTGTACCAGTTGAAATCGGCCGACGTGTCCCCCGCGAGATACCAGATGGCGTCCACCGTGCGGGCGACGCTGCGCGCGGCAATCGGCGCACGGCCGGGAAGGGCCAGCACTGCCAGGGCACTGCGCACCGCCGCCTTGTGCGGCCGCAGCAGCCGCAGCCGCAGCGCCACCAGCGCCCGCACCCGCGCGGTGGTGCGCAGGGACGGCAGGTCGAGCGACTCCGCCCCAGCCTCCATCGCCGCTGTTGCGCGGTCGGAGAACGCCTCGACCATCTCCACCGCCCCACCCGGAAACAAGATCTCGGCATCGAGCGGATTGGCGCCGGCCCGCACGAGCGCAGTGCGCAGCGCGCGCATCGTCCAGCCCGAGGCCGGAACCTCCTCCAGCAGCAAAGCGAGGGCGGCGTCGCGCTCCAGCAGGCTGTTCATCGGCCGGCCTGCTGGGCTGCCAGCACGCGGTTGATCTCCTCGTTGAAGCCGAACAGGGAGAAATCCTGCATGCGCATCGGGTAGAGAATGCCGTCGAGATGGTCGTATTCGTGCTGCACCACGCCGGCGTGGAAGCCCGTCACCTCGCCGCCGACGGGCCGATTGTCGGTATCGACGCCGCTGTAGCGGATGCGCCAGGCGCGGGGCACCCCTGCGCGCAGCCCAGGGATGGACAGGCACCCCTCCCAGCGCATCCGCACATCCTCGCCCAGCAGTTCCACCGTCGGGTTGATCACCACCGCATTGGGCAGCACCGGGCGGTCCTCCGCCTCACCGCTGGCGCGGTCGGGATGGACGCGGAACACGAAAAGCCGCAGCGGCACATGCACCTGCGGGGCAGCGAGCCCCGCGCCGGAGGCATCCTCCATCGTCTCGATCATGTCGGCGACGAGCCGCCTGATCTCCGGTGCGGTGGGGTCCGCGACCGGCTCGGCTTTCTGCAACAGCACGGGATGGCCCATGCGGGCGATCTTCAGGATGGCCATGACGGCTCTACTCCAAGCGATGAGACCCTATAAAAGGGGAGAAAGGGGGCTTTTGCGAGTCCCCGGGTCTGTGCTATCGCGTCCGCTTTCCCGGTGGTATCGCCATGCGGGACGTTCCATGCCGCCCCGATGGTCGGGGCGCACCTGGTTCGGAATGACGCCGGCAGGCGGCGTTATTCCGAACCAGGTTATTCTTTTACCGCGTGATTCAGACCTTCGGCGATTCCGCCTACAGTCATCACGCTCTAGTGAGCAGGAGTAGGCGGCCAAGTGCAGGTTCTCGTCCGCGACAACAATGTCGACCAGGCGCTGAAGGCGCTCAAGAAGAAGATGCAGCGCGAGGGTCTCTTTCGGGAGATGAAGCTTCGCCGTCATTTTGAGAAGCCCTCCGAGCGCCGCGCACGCGAGGCCGCCGAGGCCGTCCGCCGCGCCCGCAAGATGGAGCGCAAGCGCCTGGAGCGTGAGGGCTTCTAAACCCTCGCCTTTCTCAACAATCAGGGATGTTGGCGGCGCCAGGGGCTTCCCGGCGCCGCATTTTGCGTGTCAGAACGGCAGCGGCGCCTTGTCGGGCGCGATCCAGCCCGCCCGCGCCGCCGGCGAGAACAGCACCGCCTCCGACCAGTGCTCCAACGGCCAGGTCTTCGACCCCAGCGGCGAGGCGATCAGCCGGTTCACCTGCTCATACAAAGCCACCCCGCCCGGCTGAGCGGCCAGGAAGGCGCGGATGCCGCGCAGCGAAGCCTGGGTGATCGTCTCGTGATAGCCGCGCGTATCGGAATTCGGCGTGCCCATCGCCGTGTTGTAGGCGCGGATGATGCCGGGCATGTCCCGCGCCGCATCCAGGTCCGGCCGGGCGGCGATGATCCAGGCCGCCGCAGCCAGATGCGCCTCATGCTTCCAGCGCGGCTTCGGCAGGGTATGGGCGATCAGCCCCGCCCCGATGGCCCCCAGTTCGGCGTCGGATTCGAGGGGTCTCCACTCCGGATCGTACATGCGCGCGCTCCCTGCCGTGCCGCAGACTAACCCCCGCCCGGCCCGGCGCTAACCCCCCGGCGGTAGGGTTTCGGCGATCAGGTCCGCCACATCGTCCTGGCCTTGCCCCCGCAGCGCCGCGATCACCGACTGCCGGTCCTCCACCGAGCGATTCTGGCTCATCTTCCACTGCGCCTCGATCTTCGTGGGGTGCAGATGGAAGCCGCGAATCCCCTTGTACATCGCAGTGCGATACTGATCGGTCAGGGCATGCACGTCGAACCCGGCGGGGTCGTCGCGGGCCATATCCGTCAGCATGCCGCTGATCTCCGCATCCGCTTCGACCGGGCTGAGCGTGCCGGTGATGTGCACGGCCGCGAAGTCCCAGGTCGGCACCGACGGCTGCGTCTTGTACCACCCCGGGGCGATGTAGGCGTGCGGGCCGGAGAAGATCGCCAGCGCCGTGCCGCCCTCGATTGCCGCGCATTGCGCGTTCCCTCGCGCGAAATGACCGGACAGCCGCAGCCGGTCCCCCTCACGCGTCAGGGTGAACGGGATATGCGAAGCCTCCTGCACGCCGTCGCGCAGCGTGACGATCACACCGAAGGGGTGGGCGGTGATCAGCGCCGCGATGCGGTCCAGATCGGTTTCGACGAAGGCGGGGCGCAGATGCATGACGGGCCTCTTGAGGCATGGATGTCCACCGTATAATCTGGCATTGGACTGAGCGGAACGACCAATCAATGCCCGATGGTTCAGACCACTCCCGCCAGCAGGCGGTGTTCGACCGGCTGCGGCAGGCCATCCTCAGCGGCACCCTCGGC
>CAMCJI010000189.1 GCA_945874805.1 Asaia bogorensis
AGCCGTCCGGGCCGAAGAGCTTGATGCCGTTGTCTTCGAAGCTGTTGTGGCTGGCCGAGATCATCACGCCGAGCGAGGCGCGGAGGTTGCGGGTGAGCAGGGCGATGCCCGGGGTGGGCAGCGGGCCGACGGTGGCGACATCCATCCCCGCGCCGACGAAGCCGGCGACCAGGGCGGGTTCGATCATGTAGCCGGAGAGCCGGGTGTCCTTGCCGATCACCACGCGGTGCCGGTGGGTGCCGCGGGCGAAGATCTTGCCGGCGGCCTGGCCGAGCTTCAGCGCGATCTCCGCCGTCATCGGGTGGGAGTTCGCGGTGCCGCGAATGCCATCGGTGCCGAACAGGCGGCGGGTATGGGGCATCGGGGGCGCTCCAGCGGATAAAAGTTTTTGGGTCTGCTTTTCAAAGAAGAACATCTACACTTTCTCCCGGCCGGATGACAGCCAGGGGGAGATGGGATGCGTTTCGTTTTGGCACTGCTGGCAGCACTGCTGCCGGGCCTGGCGCTGGCACAGCAGCGGGTGGTCCATGTCTATAACTGGACGGACTACATCGATCCCTATGCGATCGACCGGTTCCAGCGCGAGACCGGCATCCGGGTGCGCTATGACGTGTATGACAGCCTGGAGACGCTGGAGGCCAAGCTGCTGGCCGGGCGTTCGGGCTATGACGTGGTGGTGCCGACGAGCGAGCCGACTTTCTCGCGGCTGATCCGGGCCGGGGCGTTGCAGAAGCTCGACCGGGCGCGCCTGCCGGGGTTGGCCGGGCTGGATGCGGCGTTGATGCGGCGGGTCGAGAGTTCCGATCCGGGCGCGCAGCATGGGGCGATCTATCTGTGGGGGACGATCGGGCTGGGGGTGAATGCCGCGAAGCTCGGGGATGTGCCGCTGGATAGCTGGGACCTGCTGTTCAAGCCGGAGCTGGCGAAGCGGGCGGGGCGGTGTGGAATTCTGATGCTGGACAGTGCCATCGATGTCATTCCCAGCGTGCTGAAGTATCTCGGCCGCGATCCCGACAGCACGGCGGCGGCTGACTTGGCGGCGGTGGAGGCGGTGCTGCGGGGGATCCGGCCGTTCATTCGCGCCTTCTCAAGCGGGGGGGCGGTGGAGGCGCTGGCGTCGGGCGAGGCGTGTCTGGCGCTGGCCTATTCCGGGGATGTGATCCAGGCGGGGGCGCGGGCGGCGGAGGCGGGCCGGCGTGATCCGATCCGGTATGTGGCACCGAAGGAGGGCGCGCAGCTTTGGTTTGATATGCTGGCGATCCCGGCTGATGCGCCGCATCCGGCGGAGGCGCATGCGTTCATCGATTTCATGCTGCGGCCGGATGTGATCGCCGGGATCACGAATCAGGTGCGCTATGCCAATGCGGTGCCGGCCAGCGGGAAGGATGTGCGGCTGGAGGTGCTGGGCGATCCTTCGGTGTACCCGCCGGCGGGGGGGCAGTTCTTTACCATCGGCGCGGTGCCGGCCGAGGCGGCGCGGGCGCGTAGCCGGATGTGGACGCGGTTCAAGTCTGGCCGGTGACCGCCCGGCTGCTGGCACCGGTCTGGGCCTGGCTCGCGGCGTTTGTGGCCGTGCCGGCGGGGGTGCTGCTGGCGCTGGCTTTCGCGACGCCGGTGGAGGGGGTGCCGCCGTTTCGGCTGGGGTTTTCGTTCGACGCTTTCGGGCTGGCGCTGGGCGATGCGGTCTATCGCGAGGCGCTGTGGGGGAGCTTGCGAATTGGCGGGATGACGGCGGGGCTGTGCCTGTTGGTGGGTTATCCGATGGCGCTGGCGATTGCCCGGTCGCGGCGGCGGGCCTTGCTGCTGGCGCTGGTGGTGCTGCCGTTCTGGAGCGGTTATCTGCTGCGCACGCTCGCCTGGATCGGCATTCTGCGTGATGAAGGCTGGCTGAACGGGATGCTGCTAGGGCTGGGGGTGATCGCCGCACCGCTGCCGATGCTGCACAGCGAGGGGGCGATGCTGGTGGGGTTGGTTTACACCTATCTGCCGTTCCTGATCCTGCCGCTGGAGGCGCGGCTGGCGGCGGCCGATCCGGCGCTGGAGGCGGCCGCGGCCGATCTGGGGGCGTCTCCCTGGCAGGTGTTCTGGCGGGTGAGCCTGCCGCTGTCGCTGCCCGGGGTGGGGGCGGGGCTGCTTCTGGTGTTCGTGCCGGTGGCGGGCGAGGTGGTGATCCCGGCCTTGCTGGGGGCGCCGGACAGCCTGACTTTGGGGCGGACGATCTGGGAGGAGTTTTTTGCCAACCGGGATTGGCCGCAGGCGAGTGCGCTGGCTTTGGTTTTGCTCGTGATTGTTTTGGGGGTTGGGAAGGCAGGGTTCTTTTTTGGAAAAAAGAACCAAAAAACTTTTGGGACTTTTGGCGAGGGATGATAATTAGTTGCGTAAACGTAACTAAATGGGCGTGGGTTGGAGGGGTGGGTGGCGTGTCTGAAATTTGAGAACGGGGGTTGGGGGCGGCGGATTGGGCCTGATGTGGGGTGGGAGGGTGCTCGGCGTGATCTGGGTGTTGGGCGCCTTGGCGCTGGGCGCTGGCTTGGCCGGCTTGCGCGGGGCGCGCGGACGGGGGGTGCTGGCGCGGAGTGCGCGCGGCGGGGCCTGGCGCTTGTTGGTGAGGGGGCGCGGGGCGGGGGCCTGGGGGAGGGGCAGTGTGCCATTCCGCCAGGCCTGGAGGAGCTGCTCCAGCTGGTCGAGGAATTGCCCGATCACCGTGGCGATCATCGCCACGAGGGCGCGGTGCAGCCAGGCGCTCGCGGCCCAGGCCGCCAGGGCGGACCGGAGCTGGTCCAGGCCTTCCCGGGAGGTCTGAGAGGGTGGGGCGGGGTGCTGCATGAATGGAGATATACTAACTTCATGCGGAGGCGTCAAGGGGTATCCTATTGAGAATTGGCGTCTGTTCGGGTGGCACGTTATCACAGCTTTCCCTTCGCCTGAGCCCGGGGAAAGGGCTATCGTCGGGTGCGGTATCCGGGAGCACAGCGATGGCAGATGACAGGCAGGCCGGCAGCGCTTGGGCGATGCTGGAACACCGCATTCCGCCGCCGCTGGTGATGCTGGCGATTGCCGGGGTGATGATCTGGGGGGCGACAGTGCTGCCGGCGGTGGGGGTGCCGTTGTGGCTGCGCGGGCTGGTGGCGGCGGGGCTGGTGGGGGTGGCCGGGCTGTTTGGCGTGCCGGCGGTGCTGGGGTTCCGGCGGGTGGGGACGACGGTCAACCCAATCCGGATCGAGGGGACTTCGAAGCTGGTGACGGACGGGGTTTTCGCCCGCTCGCGCAACCCGATGTATGTGGCGGTGGTGACGCTGCTGCTCGCCTTGGCGGTGGGGCTGGGGGTGCCGGCGCTGCTGCTGGGGCCGGTGGCGCTGGCGCTGTTCCTGACGCGGTTCCAGATCATCCCGGAGGAACGGATGCTGGCGGCGAAGTTCGGCGCGGAGTACGCGGCGTATCGGGTGCGGGTGAGGAGGTGGGTTTAGGGGGGCGTGTGGCCACACTTACCTCGGTGGTGATGGTGGGGTGCGGAAGAGCACCCCAACCTACGCGGGCTAGAGATCGAAGTAATATGTATAAGAAATGGGATGTATGAAAATGTACGTAACAAAGACACTATTCAAAAAAATAATATATAAATTCTAATTTTGAAAGAATTTAATCAAATTAAGAATTGACCAGTTTTTGCAAATCTATACGGTTTCCGTCTCTTGAATACATGCGTATGGACCGAGAGCGTCGAATAAATCGGGATGGGTGTCTTGTGACGCTTTATCAAGGTAGGTAAATAGAGTTAAATTGACCACAAATGGTGTGGTATCTGCTGGGCGTTCTGCAATCTGGGGTCGTAAATGAAAAGAGCTCTTCTTAGCGCATTATTTGCGGTTGTGTTTGTGGTGCCATCGCTGGCACAGGAGGCTAAGCAAGATTTTACTCTATCTAACAGCACCGGCTATGAATTGAAGGAAATTTATGTTTCGCCGGCAAATGTGGCCGACTGGCAAAATGATGTTCTTGGAAGTGGCACACTTGGCGATAATGAAACAGTTGACATAAAGTTTAATCGCGCCACCAGAACCTGCAAATGGGACCTTAAAGTCGTCTACACAGTAGATAGTTCAATTGCAGTGTGGCAGAATATTGATTTGTGCGTGGTGGAAAAAATTACTATCCGATACAACAAAAATACAGATAAGACATCTGCTTCGTTCGATTAGGATGGCAGTAAATATTTTGCGGAGATCTAGCAAAAGCGTCTGCTGAATAAGTGGGAAATCCCTCCAAGTCGGATATCGTGAACTTCTGAAACATAGTTGGAGATAGATATTGTGAAGTCAGCCCTGTTCGTTTTCTCTGCAGTCATTGGCGGTCTCGTCATGCCCTGTGATGCTTTCGCGCAACGTGAAATGATGGGTCCTTTTTACCAAATGCAGATGGCTCCGACTGTTTGTGGTTGGAAGGACGCGCCCAGCGCCGCAAAGCTTGACGCGACAATTGCGGCACAGGAACAGGCGCTGCAAATCACGGCAGCCGAGAAGGCCAAGATGCGCGCGGCGGCAGAGGCAGAAATCCGTGCCGACGCAACCAGCTGCGCCGCCGATGGGGTCTTGCGCATGATGTTCAATGAAGCCGTGAAATAGTGAAAGCGCGGAGTGCTTGCCTGCTTGCTGCCATCTGTCAGGCTGCAAACCTGAGTTTGCATGCAGGCGGTGGGCAGTCCTACCGTTCCAGTCTAGGGTCAGGACTAATTTGTTGAGCCAGAAGGTGACGGTAGCGGCAAGTGTGTTGGCGCCCATGAAGATGTCGGCGCACCTGTCGTATCGGGTTGCGATGGGTTTCCAGTCTTTTGGGTTGGCGAAGAGGTTTTCGATTGGGTGGCGCTGTCGATAGAGAACAAGATCATGCGGATGGGGGTGCTTGCGGTTTTTCCGCGAGGGGATCCAGGGCGTGATGCCGAGGTCTTCGAGGGCGGCGCGGAAGCCGTTGCTGTCATAGCCGCGGCCGGCGATAAGCGCGCGAGCGGGTGGCAGCGCGTTAGTCAGCAGCCCGGCGGCCTCTGCCAATGCGACGAAGATGCGGGCGAACATGCTGTTGCGGGTCCAGCGGACGTGGCGGTTGTAAAGCGTCCTGCGAGGACCGTAGATCGCCGGTGCATCACACCACCGCAGGTCGTTGCGCTGGACGTGGATAATCCCGCTCAGCACGCGCCGGTCATCCACCCGCGCCTTGCCGCGCGAACCTGGCAAATACGGCGCGAGGCTCTCAACCTGTTCATCAGACAGCCAAAATTGCTCACTCATGACGGGTTCCTCCCGCCCAAACCAGAATAAGACCCAGTCGAACCGCGTCAACCCGTTATGGGTCCTGACCCTAGATGCCGTGCGACGGCCAGCGGCCGCGAAGGGCTAGCGGGTTTCTTTCGGTAGGCCGGGGGCCAAATGGAGGAAGTTTTCTTGCTTCTTTTTGTTCACAAAAAGAAGATTCTTCCTGCCACTTGGCCTTTCTTGGTTTTGATGCGACGGGAGCTTTCTTGCTGATCCGCCCTACATGAATTTGGCGCGGAGGTAGGCGAGGTAGTCGGCGGGGTCCAACGGGCGGCCGGTGGCGCGGATCAGGAGTTCGTCGCGGGTGAAGCGGCGGCCGTGGGTCCAGATGTTGGTGCGGAGCCAGTCGGCGAGGGGGGTGTAGTCGCCGGCGGCCAGGGTGGTGTCGAGGTCTGGCATTTGTACCCGGGCGGCGGCCATGAGTTGGGCGGCCATGACGTTGCCGATGGTGTAGCTGCAGAAGCTGCCGATGTAGCCGGAGGACCAGTGGATGTCTTGCAGGCAGCCGAGGCGGTTGTTGGGGACTTGAACGCCGAGCTGGGCTTGCATGGCGGCGGCCCAGGCGGTGGGGATGTCGTCGACCTGCATGTCGCCGGCGATGAGGGCGGCTTCCATTTCGCAGCGCAGGATGATGTGCAGGTCGTAGGTGAGTTCGTCGGCTTCGGTGCGGATGAGGCCGGGGCGGGCGGCGTTGACGCCAGCGTGGAATTCGGCGGCGGTGACGTCGCCGAGGGCTTCGGGGAAGAGGGCCTGGACTTCGGCGTAGTGCAGTTTCCAGAAGGCTTCGCTTCGGCCGACGTGGTTTTCCCATAGGCGGGATTGCGACTCATGGGCGCCGAAGCTGGTGCCGCCGACGGCGTAGAGGCCGATGAGGTCGGTGGCCAGGGCGGTGCCGGTGTAGGCGGGGTCGATGTTCTGTTCGTAGAGGGCGTGGCCGGTTTCGTGCATGGCGCCGAACAGGGCGGGGGCCAGGGCATCCGGGCGGTAGCGGGTGGTGATGCGGACGTCGTCTCGGGTGAAGGAGACTTCGAAGGGGTGGACGGTGACGTCGAGCCGGCCGCGGGTGAAGTCGTAGCCGAGGAGGGAGGCGAAGCGGTGGGCGACCTGGCGCTGTTGTTCCTGCGGGAAGTGGCGGTTGAGGAAGTCCGTGCGGGGGGTGCGGGCGCGGGCGGCGGCGAGGATGGGGGCGATGCCGGATTTGAGCTCGGCGAAGAGGCGGGTGAGGGAGGCGACGGTCTCGCCGGGTTCGTAGAGGGCGAGCAGTGCGTCGTAGGGGTGCTGTTGCCAGCCGGCGCTGTCGGCGAATTCGCGGGCGAGGGCGAAGGCGGTTTTCAGGTGGGGGGCGAAGAGGGCGAAGTCGTCGGCCTCGCGGGCTTTGACCCAGGCGGGGTTGGCGAGGCCCCGCGCGGCGGCGCGGCGGCCGACGAGATCGGCGGGGATGCGGCGGTGGAAGTCCACCGCGTCGCGGGCGGCTTGCCAGGCGCGGCGGTCTGGGTGGTCCTCGGGGAGGGCGGGGGCGTTGGATTCGACGAGGGCCTGCTCCGTCTCCGGGGCGATCAGGAGGTCCTTGGCGAGGCCGGCGAGGGTGGCGATCTGGCGGCTGCGGGCGACGGCGGAGCCGGGGGCCATCATCACCCTCGAGTCCCAGATAAGGAGGTTTTCGGCGCAGAGGACGTCGTTCACAGAGGCGATGCGGGCGGCGAGGCTCATGCGGGGGGGTGGTCCTTTGGGGGGCGTCCGGGGAGGAAGAGTCTTCTTTTTTTGGAAAAAAAGAAGCAAAAAACTTTTGTTTGTTGGGTGCGGCTTGGATTGCGGGGTTGGTTGCTGGCTTCAGCGGGTTTTATGGCTTCGCCGGATTTTCACGCGCCGATTGGGCTTTTGGGCGAAGCCACGGATAAAAGTTTTTTGCTTCTTTTTTTCAAAAAAGAAGATTCTTTCTTTTCTTTTTTCCTCTTGCATAGGCGTGGATGCTCGGAACAAGTCCGAGCATGACGGGGTTCGTCATGTCCACCCGGCGGCGGCGAGGCGTTCGGGGATGGTGGCGATGGCGGGGAGTTCGGCGTTGGCGAAGGCCAGGCGGAGGTGGCGGTGTTGGCCGGGGCCGAAGAAGGGGCCGGGGAGGGTCATCAGGCCCTGGTGGGCGGCGAGGTGTTCGGCGGCTGCCATCGCGTCGGGTGCGGAGGGGGGGAGGCGGAGGTAGGCGAAGTAGGTGCCGATGGCGTCGAGGCGCCAGCCTTGGAGTTGGGCGGTGGCGGTGCGGAAGGCGTCGGCGCGGGTGGTCATGAGGGTGCGGTTGGAGTCGCGCCAGGGGCGCAACGCGTCGATGGCCCAGGCGATGGGGGCCTGGGCGGTGCGGGGCGGGCAGATCTGCATGGTGTCGAGCACTTTGGCGAGCTCGGTGTGGACGGCGGGGCCGGCGGCGATGGCGCCGAGGCGGTGGCCGGGGATGCAGTAGGCTTTCGAGAAGGAATAGAGGTGGAGGACGAAATCCCGCCAGTCCGGCCGGCTGAACAGGCTGTGTGGGGTGGCGGGGAGGAAGTCCCGGTAGGTTTCGTCGATGACGAGGAAGAGGTTGTGG
This sequence comes from Asaia bogorensis, assembly GCA_945874805.1. GTDB lineage: Bacteria > Pseudomonadota > Alphaproteobacteria > Acetobacterales > Acetobacteraceae > CAIRTN01. The sequence goes on from CAMCJI010000189.1 coordinate 7,885, forward strand.
GCGCGGCAGAGGTCGGCGAAGGCGGCGATGGTCTCGGGGGGGTAGATGGCGCCGGTGGGGTTGTTGGGGGTGACCAGCACGATGGCGCGGGTGCGGGGGGTGATGCGGGCGGCGGCGTCCTGCACGGTGGGGACGAAGCCGGCTTCGGGGTGGCAGGGGAGCGGGGTGGTGGCGATGCCGAGCATGGTCAGCGCCATGTGGTGATTGAAATACCAGGGGGCGGGGAGGAGGACTTCGTCGCCGGGGTCGGCCAGGGTGGTCATCGCCATGGTGAAGGCGAGGTTGCAGCCGGCGGTGATGGCGATGTCGGGGGCGTGGATGTCGGCGGCGTAGAACTGGGCGATGTCGGCCGCGAGGGCCTGGCGGAGGGGGGCGTCGCCGGTGATGTCGCCGTAGCCGGTGGTGGTGGCGGCGGTGGCGAGGCGGGCGAGGAGGTCGGGGTGGGCGGGGTAGCCGGGGACCGCCTGCGACACGTCGATCGCCGGGCCGGCTTGGCCGGTGTAGCGGGCGGCCCAGGCGCGGGCGGCGGGGATGGGCGGGGCGCCGACGGAGCGGACGCGGGCGGGGAAGGGGGGCATTCGGCGAGGATAGAGCGCCGCCCGCGTGGCGCAAGCCGGGGTCAGACGGCGCTGGAGTGGCCGGCGGCGCGTTGGGGGAGATAGGCGTCGAACCGGGCGGCGAGGATGCGCAGGAAGGGGCGGCCAGCTTCGGTGACGCGGAAGCCGTCGGCGGTGGGGGTGACGAAGCCG
>CAMCJI010000190.1 GCA_945874805.1 Asaia bogorensis
GCGACACCCATCACACCAAAACGTCGATCATCGCGGGGCTGGTGAACATCGAAGCGGGGTTCATGCCATTCTGAAAAGCCCGACAGATTGGCCCGGTGCCACGAACTGGTGGTCGAAATAGGCCGCAGACTTTCGCAACAAGTCTATTACACGAACGCGCTGCTCGCAGCCCAGGCGGTCCAGGAGATGTGGGCCGCGGTCGGGGTGAAGATGATCATCAACGTCGACGAGAAGTGGACCGGCGGGGACAAGGATATGATGACCCGCAACTGGTCCAACCCGATGTACTTCCCCGACCCCGTCGGCAGCTTCGGGATCATGTGGGCGCCGACCGGCAATGCCGCCTCGGAAGGCCGTTGGAAGCCGGGCCCCGCGTTTGAGGCGAGCTGGGAGCGGTTCCGCTTCTCCACCGACCTTGCCGCGCGTAAGCAGGCCTATTCGGAGCTGATGGAATACATCCGCCTCGACCCGCCGGTGATCCCGCTCTACCAGCCCTTCGAGTCCTTCGGCATGCAGCGCCGGATCAACTGGAAGCCGCTGCCGGGGCACATCCCCTACGTGCTCGACTTCCGCGCCGGCCGCATTTCGGTGGCGTGCTGATGGCGGGCCTGCGGATCGCCGTGGTGGCGGATATCCACCACGGCGCCGACAGCTTCACGAAGAAGGGAACCGCGGCTCTGCCCCTCATGGCAGAGTTTGCGGCCTTCGTCGCCGAAGCGAAGCCCGATCTGGTGCTGGACCTCGGCGATCGCATCAGCGACCGCGACCACGACCATGATCTCGCGTTGGAGCGGGAGGTGGCCGAGGCGTTCCGCGCCATTTCGGCCCCGGTGTTTCACCTCTGCGGCAACCATGACCGGGACTTCCTCTCGGTGGCGGAGAATGCCGAGGTGCTGGGCCAGGACCTGGGCAATCAGGTGCTCGATATCGGCGGCTGGCGCGTTGTGCTGTGGCGGGCGGACAGCCGTATCCGGCGGATGGCGCAGGACGGCTTTACCGGCTTCGTCCTCAGCGAGGCCGACCTGCTGTGGCTCGCCGGGGTGGTGCGCACCGCTGACCGGCCGCTGGCGGTGGTGAGCCATGTTCCGATCTCCGGCCATGCGCAGATCGGGAACTACTATTTCGAGCGCAATCCGGAAGCCTCGACCTATCCGGGTGCGGAGCGGGCGCGGGCGATCCTGCGGGCGGCGACCGTGCCGGTGATGTGCCTTGCCGGGCATGTGCACTGGAATACGCTGACGATGGTCGATGGCATTCCGCACATCACCTGCCAGTCGCTGACCGAGAGCTTCACCACCCATCCCGCCCCCGCCGGCGCCTGGGGCCTGCTGGAACTCGGCGAGGCAATCGACTGGCGCGTTGTGGGCCTCGATCCCTTCGCCGTGCGGCTGGAAACGGCGACGACGGCGCGGCGGTGGATCACCCCGCTGCCGCCGTTCGACCAGCATCCGGAGAGCCAGGCGCGGCGCGCTGCGGCGCGGTAGGCCGGGCTTTCCGCAGCGCTACGACGCAACCGGCCGGCATCTGCCGGCCGGTTGCGCTTGCTTCAGATAGCCGTCGCCATCTGCACCGTCTCGCTGGCAGCCGGCGAGACGGGCGGGCAGCGCCGGCCGGTCTGCGTATCGAACAGATGCAGGGCGGCTGGCGGGAAGCTCAGGCCGATCGTCTCGCGCCCCGTGGCCGGGTGGCCGGTGGGGAGCTGGACGACGAAATCGGCGCCGCCGACCTGGCCGTGCAGCAGGCGGCCGGCGCCGAGCTCCTCCTGGAACTCGATGGCCATGTTGGCGATGCCCTGGGACGGCTCGGGGCTTGCCTCCACGTCCTCCGGGCGGATGCCGATGTCGATCCGCTGGCCGGTCTGGGTGGCGGCCAGCGCGGGGTCGAAGCGCAGCTCCGGCCCGGCGTCGACGCGTGCGAGACCGGGGGCGACGATGGTGGCGGGGAACATGTTCATCGCCGGTGAGCCGATGAAGCCGGCGACGAAGCGGGTGGCGGGGCGGTGATAGACCTCCGCCGGTGCGCCGACCTGTTCGATGTTGCCGGCGTTCATTACCACCAGCCGGTCCGCCAGGGTCATCGCCTCGATCTGGTCATGCGTGACGAAAACCGAGGTGGCGGCGAGGCGGCGGTGCAGGCGGCGGATTTCGATGCGCATCTGCACGCGCAGCTTGGCGTCGAGGTTGGAGAGCGGCTCGTCGAACAGGAATACCTGCGGCTCGCGGATCATCGCGCGGGCCATCGCCACGCGCTGACGCTGGCCGCCGGAGAGCTGGCCGGGCAGACGGTCGAGGTAGTCGCCCAGGCCCACAGTCTGTGCCACCTCGCCGATGCGGCGCAGGCGCTCGGCCTTGGCGATGCCGGCGACCTTCAGCGCGTAGCCGATATTGTCGGCCACCGACATGTGCGGGTACAGCGCGTAGTTCTGGAACACCATCGCACAGCCGCGCTCGCGCGGTTCCAGTTCGTTGACGCGCTTGTTTGCGATGGCGATCTCGCCGCCGCTGATCTCCTCCAGCCCGGCGATCATACGCAGCAGGGTTGATTTGCCGCAGCCGGAGGGGCCGAGGATGACGAGGAACTCGCCGTTGCGGATTTCCAGATCGACGCCGTGCACGACTTCAAGCTTGCCGTAGGACTTGCGGACCTGGCGGATGGATATGTCGGCCATTGGTATTCTCCAGGTGTTACTTGTCGGCGCCGATGAGGCCGCGGACGAAATAGCGCTGCATCAGAGCGACGACGATCAGCGGCGGCAGCATGACGATCAGGCAGCCGGCCATCGCTACGTTCCAGTCCGGCGTTCCGCCGCCGGTGGTGGACGCGGTGGGGATCAGGCGCTTCAGCTCCATCACCGCGGTGCCGTAGTTCTTGCGGTCGGTGGTGACCAGGATCGGCCAGAGGTACTGGTTCCAGCCGTAGATGAACATGATGGTGAAAAGGGCCGCCATGTTGGTTTTAGACAGCGGGATCAGCATGTCCTTGAAGAACCGCAGTGGGCGGGCGCCGTCCATCCGCGCTGCCTCCACGATCTCGGCAGGGATTGTCATGTAGAACTGGCGGAACAGGAAGGTACCGGTGGCGGTGGCCACGAGCGGCAGGATCAGGCCGGTGTAGGTGTTGAGCAGGTTCCATTCCAGCGCCAGCTGAATCCCGGTGAGTGCGCGCAGCAGGGCGGACAGGCCGGTGATGTCGAGCAAGGCCTGCACCGGGGCCAGCGCATTGGCTGCCACTGCATAGGTCGGCACGATACGCACCTCCAGCGGTAGCATCAGGGTGACGAAGATCATCCAGAAGATCACCATACGGCCGGGAAACCGGAAGAAGACGATGGCGAAGGCGGTAACCGAGGCGATGGCGATTTTTCCCGCCGCCACGGCGACAGCGACGAATAGGCTGTTCAGCATCTTCGTGCCGAAATCTGCGCGGTTCCAGGCGTCCGCCAAGTTGACGAAGAGCTGATCGCCAGGGATCAGGCTGATCGGCGGCGAGTTGATTTCGGCGATTGTCAGGGTGGAGGCGACAAACACCAGCCACATCGGGATGAAGGCAATACCCAGGCCAAACAACAGAATGGCGTGGGTGGCGATATTGAGCAGCGGCGTGCGTTCGATCATCGGGGGCTGCTCACTTGTAGTGGATCTTACGTTCGACATAGCGGAACTGGAGGATGGTCAGTGCCATCACCAGCATCATCAGCACGATCGACTGGGCCGAGGCGCCGGAGTAGTCGAGGCCTTTGAACCCGTCGAAATAGATCTTGTAGACCATCAGCTCGGTGGCCTTGGAGGGGCCGCCCTCGGTGGTGATGTCGATGATGCCGAAGCTGTCCACGAAGCTATCGGTAAGGTTGATCACCAACAGGAAGAAGAAGGTCGGCGCCAGCAGAGGGAGTTGGATGTCGCGCATGCGGCGGAGCACGCCGGCGCCATCCATCGCCCCAGCTTCTACCAGCGCGCGCGGGATCGACTGCAGGCCGGCAAGAAAGAAGATGAAGTTGTAGGCAATGTACTTCCAGGAATAGGCGATGATGATCATGATCATCGCATGCGTGCCGTTCATCCCCGGATTCCACAAATTCGGATAGATCTCGTTCAGCGCGGAGAACACTCCCGCCTCGGGTGCGAAAACATAGCGGAAGGCGACCGCTGCCGCGGGGGCCGCTACCGCATAGGGCCACACCAGGGCCGTGCGGTAATAGGCGTAGCCGCGCAACTGACGGTCGCAGAAGAGCGCCAGGACCAGGGCGACCAGCATGCCCAGCCCGGCTGCGCTGACCGCGAAGACGATGCTGCGCCAGACCGCAGCCCAGTAGAAGCTGTCGGAGAAGACGTTGACGAAGTTGTCGAGGCCGACGAATTCGTTGCCGCCGCCCCAGGGCTGTTCGAGGGTGAAGGCCCAGAACAGGGCGGCACCGGCCGGCCAGTAGAAGAAGGTGAAAACCAGCAGGCCCTGTGGCACGACGAGCAGGATGCCCAGCCACATGGTTTTGAAGTGTACGCGGTTGTCCATGCGGTCAGGCCTTATCAAGCGGGGCGGAAAAGAGATCGGAGGCGGCAGAGCCGCCTCCGATGTTTGGGCGTGGTCCGGTCAGACGAAGCCGTTCAGGGCAGCTGCTTGCCGGCGTAGGTGCGCTCGAAGCGGCGCAGGATCGCGTTGCCGCGGTCCACCGCCTGCTGCAGCCCGGCCTCGACCGTCATCTGGTTGGCGAAGATCGCCTGCAGTGCATCCCGGGTCTCCTTGCGGATCGACAGGAAGCCGCCGAGACGGATGCCGCGGCTGTTGGGGGTCACGTCGGACGCGGTGAGCGAGGCCAGGGCCAGTTCACGCCCCTTGTAGGGGGCAGCATTGTAGAAGCCCTTGTCCATCATATACTTGAAGCCGGGCGTGGTGACGGGGATGTAGCCGGTGACGGTGGAGAAATATTCCTCCGACTCCGGCAGCGCGATGAAGTTGAAGAACGCGGCGGCGCCGCGATACTCGTCCTTCGACTTGCCCGCGAGCGCCCAGAGCGAGGCGCCGCCGACCAGCGAGTTGGTGCGCTGGAAGCCCTCGAACAGCGGCAGCATTGCCACGTCCCAGTTCATGCCGGGCTTGGCGATCTTGCTCACCGTGCCGTGGCCGGCGATCGACATCATCGTCATCTGGCAGTCGCCCGACGAGAACGCCTCGCTGATGGTGGCGCCGGTTTCCTTCACCTTGATGGCGTAGGTGCCGTCGTCGTAGTTCTTCTTAAGGTGCTTCACCATATCGACGAACTTCGTCTTGTTGAAGACGAGCTCGGCGTCCAGGCCCTCATAGCCGTTGGCGCGCGTGGCGATCGGCTGGTTATGGATGGCGGAGAACTGCTCCATCATCTGCCAGGTGTCGTATTCGAAGGCGAAGGCGCAGGCATAGCCGGCCTTCTTCATCTCGCGTGAATAGAGCTCGACCTCTTCCCAGGTCTTCGGCGCGCCGGTCTTGCCGATCTTCGCCACCGCATCCTTGTTCCAGTAGAACATCGCGGTCGAGGAGTTGAACGGGAACGAGTTCAGAACGCCCTTGCTGGTCGCGTAGTAGTTCGCAACGCCGGGGATATAGCGGGCCCAGTCGATCTTGTAGGCGGCCTCGCTCATCAGCTTGTGTGCCGGCTCGAAGGCGCCGGACAGCATCAGGTCGGCGGTGCCGGCATCGAACACCTGCACGATGGTCGGGTGCTTCTTGGCGCGGAAGGCGGCGATGGAGTTCTGCACTGCTTCGTCGTAGCTGCCCTGGCTGATGCAGGAGATCTCGAACTCGGTCTGCGAGGCGTTGAAGCGCTTGCAGACGTCGTTGACGCGCTCGCCGAGGTCGCCGGTCAGGCCCTGCCACAGTTCGAACTTGATGCGGTTCTGCGCGGCGGCATCCGGCGCGCCGGATGCGACCAGAGCGATTGCGGCCGCTCCGGCAAGGGTCAGCCATCGGTTCATCATGCTTGCGTCTTCCCTGCAACAGGCGCCCGGATCGGGTGCCGAGGGCGATCGATTACCGGCGTTGCGTTGCGGCTCTCCGACAATAGCGAGACAAATATGTGACAATCGAAACTTGTGGCTTGTATGTATCTATGACTACAGAGCCGGTCGTCACGTCATGCAAACTTAACTTCGGCGGCGCGGCGGCGGCCTCTACACGAGCGGTATGAACGCAATCGAACGCCAACCGACGACCCATTATCGGACTGTGTTCCTGTCCGATATTCATCTGGGTACCCGCGGGTGCCAGGCTGAGGTTCTCGTCAGATTCTTGCGCGCCACCACCTGCGATCGATTGTTTCTTGTCGGTGACATCATCGACGGCTGGCGCCTGCGACGGTCCTGGCATTGGGATGCAGCACATGACGAGGTGCTGCGGCTGATCCTGCGCATGGCCCGCGCCGGCACCGAGGTCACCTACATCCCCGGCAACCACGATGAGATGTTCCGCGCGTGGCTGCCCATGCAACTCGAAGTCGCCGGCATCCGGCTCGCGCTTGATGCCGTGCATACCACCGCCGACAACCGTCGCCTGCTGGTGATCCACGGCGACGAGTTCGACAGTGTGGTGCGCTACGCAAAGTTCCTGGCCCTGCTCGGCGACGGCGCCTACACGGCCGCCCTGGTGGCCAACCGCTGGTTCAATGCCGCGCGGCGGCGCTTGGGCTATCCCTATTGGTCGCTCTCGGCCTGGTTGAAGCGCCAGGTGAAGGAGGCGGTGAAGGCGATCGACCGCTTCGAGGTGGCACTTGCCGCCGAGGCCCGCCGCCGCGGGCTGGACGGCGTCGTCTGCGGCCATATCCATCACGCTGAGATGCGTCAGATCGGCGACATGCTCTACATCAACGATGGCGACTGGGTGGAGAGCTGCACTGCCCTGGTGGAGCACGCCGACGGCACGCTCGAACTGCTGGAATGCAGCGGCTACCGTCACGTCTCGCTCGCCCAGCCGCCGCTGCATCTCGCCGCCACCACCGGCTGACCCAGGCGGCATGTCCATCCGGCCTGAGCTTGAGCGCGTGCTCATCATCACCGACGCCTGGAGCCCGCAGGTCAACGGCGTGGTGCGCAGCCTAGCGATGACGGCGCAGCATCTGCGTGCGCGCGGTCATCAGGTGGAGGTGATCGGGCCGGACCGGTTTGTGACGATGCCCTGCCCCTCCTACCCGGAGATTCGCCTGTCACTGCTGCCGGCGCGCCGGCTGGCGCGGATGATCGAGGCGTTCATGCCCTGTTGCCTGCATATCGCCACAGAGGGCCCGTTGGGGGCTGCTGCCCGGCGCTGGGCCCGCCGGCATGGCCACCGCTTCACCACGGCATTCCACACGCGATTCCCCGACTACCTGCATGCGCGCACCGGCATCCCGCGACGCCTGACCTACGCATGGCTGCGCCGCTTCCACGGGCCGTCCTCCTGCGTGATGGTCGCAACCCCGAGCTTGCGGGCCGAACTCACCAAGCGCGGCTTTGCCAACATCGCCGCCTGGTCGCGCGGGGTGGACCTCGCCGCCTTCAATCCGGATGACCGCGAGGACTGGGAGGGTGAGTGGGGTCTGCGGCGGCCAGTTTTCCTGCATGTCGGGCGGGTGGCGGTGGAGAAGAACATCCGTGCCTTCCTCGATCTCGATCTGCCCGGCTCGAAGGTGGTGGTCGGGGGCGGGCCGCAACTGGCGGCGCTGCGGCGGGACTATCCGGGCGTGATCTTCACCGGCCCCCGCCACGGCGCGTCCCTGGCACGCGCCTATGCCGGCGCGGACGCCTTCGTCTTTCCCAGCCGGACCGACACCTTCGGCCTCGTCCTGCTCGAGGCGCTGGCCTGCGGCACGCCGGTTGCCGCCTATCCCGTGACGGGCCCGCTGGATGTGGTGACCGACCCCGCCGTCGGCGCGCTCGATGAAGACCTGCGCGCGGCTGCGATGGCGGCGTTGCAAGGTGACCGGGGGGCCTGCCGCCGCCACGCCGAGCGGTTCTCATGGGCCGCGGCGTCCGACGCCTTCCTGCAGAACCTCGTGCCGTTGACCGCAACGCCGGATGCGCTGAACCCGAACTGAGGATCCCAACGATGTCCGGCAACGCCGTAGCTACGCCGCCCACCCAGCAGGCCGAAAGCGGAGCTGCCTTGTTCTTCCAGCGCTGGCTGCGCAACCCGCTGCAGATGGGCTCGATCATCCCATCCTCGCCCGCCCTGTGCCGCCGCCTCGTCGCGCATACGAGCTGGGCGCCCGGCGAGGTGGTGGTGGAGCTCGGCGCCGGCACCGGGGTTGTCTCCCGCGCGCTGCTGGCTGCCGGCCTGCCGGCCGAGCGGCTGCATGTGGTGGAGATCGTGCCCGAGATGGCGGCGCATCTGGCCACCATCCTGCCCGGGGCGAATGTCATCACTGGAGATGCGATGGATCTGCCGAACCTGCTCCCGCCACGCCTCCACGGGCGGATCGGTACCGTGATCTGCGGCATACCGATGGTCATGCTGGGCCAGTCGGCGCAGGCCCGGCTGATCGCGG
>CAMCJI010000191.1 GCA_945874805.1 Asaia bogorensis
CACCCATCACACCAAAACGTCGATCATCGCGGGGCTGGTGAACATCGAAGCGGGGTTCATGCCATTCTGAAAAGCCCGACAGATTGGCCCGGTGCCACGAACTGGTGGTCGAAATAGGCCGCAGACTTTCGCAACAAGTCTAATGAACAAAAGTTTTTTGCTTCTTTTTTTCAAAACAGAAGACTCTTCCTGCCGCTTGCCTACCCTTCCAGCCCAACAGGACCCCGCCTGATGCGCTTCGCGCTCCTCCTGCTCCTGCTGCTACTGGGCTTCGCACCGCGAGATGGCATCGCCCAGGATGACCCCTTCGCCGGCCTCACCACCAATAATTTCGACGACACCCGCCGCGCCATCGAGGCGCTGGCCACCTCCGACCACGCCCAGGCCGAAGCCGCCATCGCCGCCCTGCAGGAGGGCACGCTGCTTTACGGGCCAGACCGCGCGCTCGCCATCAAGCGCGGCGACACGCTGATCGACGCCCGCACAGGCGCCCCCTCCCCGCTCTCCGCCGCCGCCCTGCGCGCCGTGCGCGTCAACAACGGCGTCCGCCGCGCCGCCGAGGCCGCGATGGGCAGCCTCAACCTCTTCGCGCCAGACCCGGCCCGCCGCACCAAGGCGGCCGAGGCCGTCTTCAAATCCCGCGACCCCGCCGGCCTGGCCGCGCTGACCCGCGCCATCGCCCAGGAGAAGGACGCCTCGGTCCGCCTGATCATGCAGCAGGCCCGCGCCGCGGCCCTCCTCGCCACCCCCGAAGCAACGGAACCGGACAAACTCGCCGCCATCACCATCCTGCGCGACCGCGGCGACCTCGACGCGAAATCCATGCTCGCCTCCCTCGGCCCACAACCCGACGCCGTGCGCGACGCGGCAACGGTCGCGGTCGCCGCCATCGAGCACATCCAGCAATTCTGGTCCTTCGCCCAGGGCGCCTTCTACGGCCTCTCCCTCGGCTCGGTCCTCCTCCTCGCCGCCGCGGGCCTGGCCATCACCTTCGGCGTGATGGGCGTCATCAACATGGCGCATGGCGAGATGGTCATGCTCGGCGCCTACACCACCTTCGTGGTGCAGGAGGTGATCCGCGCCCATGCCCCGGCGCTGTTCGATGCCAGCCTGTTCATCGCCGTCCCACTCGCCTTCCTCGTCTCCGGCGCAGTCGGCATCGCCATCGAGCGCGGCATGATCCGCTTCCTCTACGGCCGCCCGCTGGAGACGCTGCTCGCCACCTGGGGCCTCTCGCTGGTCCTGCAACAGACCGTCCGCTCCATCTTCGGCCCCACCAACCGCGAGGTCGGCACCCCCGCCTGGATGAGCGGCGCAGCCCAATGGGGCGGCGTCACCATCACCTGGAACCGCCTGACCATCATCATCTTCTCGGCGATGGTCCTCCTCGCCCTCATGGCCGTCCTGCGCTTCACCGCCCTCGGCCTGCAAATGCGCGCGGTGACGCAGAACCGCCGCATGGCCGCCAGCATGGGCATCCGCACCCCCTGGATCGACGCGCTGACCTTCGGGCTCGGCTCCGGCGTCGCCGGCATGGCCGGCGTGGCCCTGAGCCAGATCGACAATGTCAGCCCCAATCTCGGCCAAGCCTACATCATCGACAGCTTCATGGTCGTCGTCTTCGGCGGCGTCGGCAACCTCTGGGGCACCGTCGTGAGCGCGCTCACCCTCGGCGTGGTCAACAAGTTCCTCGAACCCGTCGCCGGCGCCGTGCTCGGCAAGATCGCCGTCCTCGTCCTGCTGATCCTGTTCATCCAGCGCAAACCCCGAGGTCTCTTCCCCCTCAAGGGCCGGGCGGTGGAACAATGAGCCGCACCTCCACCAGCATCTGCCTTTTCCTCGTCCTCGGCGGCGCCGTGCTGCTCGCGGCCCTTAACCTGCTGGCCGCCCCAAGCTCCGGCTTTTACGTCCCCACCTACGTCATCTCGCTCGTCGGCAAGTATCTCTGCTTCGCCATCCTCGCCTTGGCCGTCGATCTCGTCTGGGGGTTCGCCGGCATCCTCTCGCTCGGCCACGCCGCCTTCTTCGCGCTCGGCGGCTACGGCATCGGCATGTATCTGATGCGCCAGATCGGCACCCGCGGCGTCTATGGCAACCCGATCCTGCCGGACTTCATGGTCTTCCTGAACTGGAAGGAACTGCCCTGGTACTGGCACGGCTTCGACAACGGGGCCTTCGCCATCCTGATGGTCATCCTCGTCCCCGGCATCCTCGCGCTGGTCTTCGGCTGGCTCGCCTTCCGCAGCCGCGTCTCCGGCGTCTATCTCTCCATCATCACCCAGGCGCTGACCTACGCCCTGCTGCTCGCCTTCTTCCGCAACGACATGGGCTTCGGCGGCAATAACGGCCTCACCGACTTCAAGGAGATCTTCGGCTTCCCCCTCCAGGCCGACAGCACCCGCGCCGGCCTGCTCGTCGTCACCGCCGTCGCCCTGTGCCTGCAACTCCTCGTCGCCCACTATCTCGTCACCTCCCGCTTCGGCAAGGTGCTGATCGCCGTGCGCGACACCGAAAGCCGCACCCGCTTCCTCGGTTATCGGCCCGAGCACTACAAGCTTTTCGTCTTCGTCCTCTCCGCCATCATGGCCGGCATCGGCGGCGCCCTCTACGTCCCGCAGGTCGGCATCATCAACCCCGGCGAGTTCTCCCCTGCCAACTCGATCGAGGCCGTCATCTGGGTCGCCGTCGGCGGCCGCGGCACCCTCGTCGGCGCCATCCTCGGCGCGGTCCTGGTCAACGGCGGCAAAACCTTCTTCACCGCCGCCCTGCCGAATGTCTGGCTCTTCGCCCTCGGCGCCCTGTTCATCCTCGTCACCCTCCTGCTGCCTGGCGGCATCCTGGGTCTGCTCGGCCGAGGCAAAAAGAAATGACCGCCCAGACCGACACGATCCTCTATCTCGACGGCGTCTCCGTCAGCTTCGACGGCTTCCGCGCGCTGAACGCCCTGTCGCTCTACCTCGAACGCGGCGAAATGCGCGCCGTCATCGGCCCCAACGGCGCCGGCAAAACCACGATGATGGACGTCATCACCGGCAAAACCCGCCCCGACACTGGCCGCGTCGTCTTCGGCAAGAACGTCGACCTCACCAAGCTCGACGAACCCGCCATCGCCGACCTCGGCATCGGGAGAAAATTCCAAAAACCCACCGTCTTCGAACCCCACACCGTCTGGGACAACCTCCTCCTCTCGCTGGCCGGCGACCGCCGCCCGAGATTCACCCTCTGGGCCCGCCAAACCGGCGAAGAACGCGACCGCATCGACGCCATCCTCACCACCACCCGCCTCACCGACCTCCGCCAGATGCGCGCCGGCGACCTCAGCCACGGCCAAAAACAATGGCTGGAAATCGGCATGCTCCTCGCCCAGGAACCGCAACTATTGCTGGTGGACGAACCCGTCGCCGGCATGACCGACGCGGAGACCGAACAAACCGCCGAACTCCTCCGAGAAATCAACCGCACCCGCAGCGTCGTCGTCGTCGAACACGACATGGCCTTCGTGCGAGCGCTCGGCGTGAAGGTCACCGTCCTGCACGAAGGCAGCGTGTTGTCCGAAGGCAGCATCGACCACGTCTCAGCCGATCCGCGCGTCGTCGAAGTGTATCTCGGGCGATGATCCAGACCGTTCCGTTCAGTCGCAGCAAGGAAGCAAGCGTCTTCTTTTTTGAAAAAAAGAAGCAAAAAACTTTTACTCGGGCTTCGCCGCCAAGCCGCATCGGCGGTTCTAAACTCGGCGAAGCCACAAAATCCCATCGCCCCAAAACCCAACTCCGCCCCCAAAGCCCCCACCCAACGGACAAAGTTTTTTTGCTTCTTTTTGTTCACAAAAAGAAGACTGTCCTTCCCCCTGCCTCGGTGCCGAGATGCTAGAAGTAAAATCCGTCACCCTCCACTACGGCGCCGCCATCGCCCTGCGCGATGTGTCGCTAACCGCCGTCCCCGGCGAGGTCACGTCCATTCTCGGCCGCAACGGCGTCGGCAAGACCAGCCTGCTGCGCGCCGTCACCGGGGTGCATCCGATTTCCTCGGGCGCTATCATTTTCGAGGGCGCCGACATCTCCAGGCTCCCCTCCTACGAGCGGGCGCGCCGCGGCATCTGCTCCGTCCCCCAGGGCCGCGACATCTTCCCGCTGCTCACCGTGCGCGAGAATCTGGAAACCGGCTTTGCCGTGCTGCCCCGCGGCCAACGGAAGATCCCCGACGAGATTTTCGAGCTGTTCCCCATCCTCAAAACCATGCTCACCCGCCGCGGCGGCGACCTCTCCGGCGGCCAGCAGCAGCAACTCGCCATCGGCCGCGCCTTGGTGATGAGGCCCAAGCTGCTGGTGCTGGACGAGCCCACCGAGGGCATCCAGCCCAGCATCATCAAGGACATCGGCCGCGTCATCGCCCTGTTGCGCGACCGCGGCGAGATGGCCATTCTGCTCGTCGAACAATACTATGATTTCGCCCGAGAACTGGCCCAGCGCATCGTCGTCATGGACCGCGGCGACATCGTTCTGGCCGGCCGCCAGGGGGAGCTGAACGAAGCCAATGTCCGCGCCCGCCTCTCGGTCTGAGCACCAGCGCGCCATCGGTGCCCTGCGCGTCGCGGTCAAGCAGCGCGACGGCCAAACCGTGCTCTCCGACCTCTACCAGCAGGGCTGCCTGAAAGCCCGCTTCCCCCGCCCCGTAGACTGGATGGAAACCGTCCTGCTGAACTCCTCCGGCGGCGTCGCCGGCGGCGACCGGCTGGATATCGCCCTAGCAGTCGCACCCGGCGCCAGCGCCTGCTTCACCGCCCAGGCCGCCGAACGCTTCTACCGCGCGCTCCCCAACGATCCCCCCTCCCGCCTGCGCACCACCCTGCGCATCGAGGGCACCGGCGCCGCCGAATGGCTCCCCCAGGAAACCATCCTCTTCGACAGCAGCGCGCTGGACCGCCGCCTGGACATCGAAATGGACACCGAATCCTGGTTCCTCGGCATCGAATCCCTCATCTTCGGCCGCCTCTCCATGGGCGAACAGGTCCACACCGCCCGCCTCTCCGACACCATCCGCATCCGCCGCGCCGGCCGCCTGATCCTGCACGACGCCATCCGCCTCACCGGCCCCGTCGCCGAGATCCTCAACCGCCCCGCCACCGCGAACGGCAACCGAGCCGTCGCGACCCTCATCCACGTCTCCCCCAACGCCGAATCGCTTCTGGACCCCCTCCGCGAAGCCTGGGCCGAAACCCCGGCCGAAACCGGCGCCAGCGCCTGGAACAACATGCTCGTCGCCCGCATCCTCGCCCCCGACAGCGCCACCCTCCGCACCGCCGTCACAACCGCCTTGAACACACTCCGCGCAGGCCGCACCCTACCCCGCGTCTGGAATTGCTGAGGAACCGAAGATGATCCTGACCCCCCGCGAGAAGGACAAGCTGCTCATCTCGATGGCAGCCAACGTCGCCCGCCGCCGCCTCGAACGCGGCGTCAAACTCAACCACCCCGAAGCCATCGCCCTCATCACCGACTTCGTCGTCGAAGGCGCCCGCGACGGCCGCACCGTCGCCGACCTCATGCAAGCCGGCGCCCATGTCATCACCCGCGACCAGTGCATGCCGGGCATCGCCGAAATGATCCACGACGTCCAGGTCGAAGCCACCTTCCCCGACGGCACCAAGCTGGTGACCGTCCACGAACCCATACGGTGACCCCGATGATCCCCGGAGAAATCGAAACCGCCGAAGGCGACATCGAACTCAACCCCGGCCTCCCCCGCACCACCCTCACCGTCGCCAACACCGGCGACCGCCCCATCCAGGTCGGCTCCCACTACCACTTCGCCGAAACCAACCCCGCCCTCCACTTCGACCGCACCGCCGCCCGAGGCCAACGCCTCGACATCGCCGCCGGCACCGCCGTCCGCTTCGAACCCGGCCAAACCCGCGAAATCACCCTCGTCCCCTACCAGGGCACCCGCACCATCTACGGCTTCCGCGGCGACATCATGGGACCCCTCTGACATGGCCCGCATCACCCGCCGCGCCTACGCCGACATGTACGGCCCCACCACCGGCGACCGCGTCCGCCTGGCCGACACCGAACTCTGGATCGAAGTCGAAAAAGACCTCACCCTCTACGGCGACGAAGTAAAATTCGGCGGCGGCAAAGTCATCCGCGACGGCATGGGCCAATCCCAATTCTCCCAGGCCCAAGGCGCGGTAGACACCGTCATCACCAACGCCCTCATCATCGACCACTGGGGCATCATAAAAGCCGACGTCGCCATCAAAAACGGCCGCATCCACGCCATCGGCAAAGCCGGCAACCCCGACGTCCAACCCGGCGTCACCATCATCATCGGCCCCGGCACCGAAATCATCGCCGGCGAGGGCAAGATCCTCACCCCCGGCGGCATCGACTCCCACATCCACTTCATCTGCCCCCAACAGGTCGAGGAAGCCATCGCGTCCGGCGTCACCACCCTCGTCGGCGGCGGCACCGGCCCCGCGACGGGCACCTCCGCCACCACCTGCACCCCCGGCCCCTGGCACCTCGCCCGCATGCTCCAGGCCGCCGAGGCGCTGCCCGTCAACCTCGCCTTCTCCGCCAAAGGCAACGCCTCCCGCCCCGACGCCCTGGAAGAAATGATCCGCGCCGGCGCCTCCTCCATGAAGCTCCACGAAGACTGGGGCACCACCCCCGCCGCCATCGACACCTGCCTGACCGTCGCCGACAAGTTCGACGTCCAGGTCATGATCCACACCGACACCCTCAACGAATCCGGCTTCGTCGAAGACACCATCGCCGCCTTCAAAGGCCGCACCATCCACGCCTTCCACACCGAAGGCGCCGGCGGCGGCCACGCGCCCGACATCATCCGCGTCGCCTCGCTGCCCAACGTCCTCCCCAGCTCCACCAACCCCACCCGCCCCTACACCACCAACACCATCGACGAGCATCTCGACATGCTCATGGTCTGCCACCACCTAGACCCCTCAATCCCCGAAGACGTCGCCTTCGCCGAATCCCGCATCCGCCGCGAAACCATCGCCGCGGAGGACATCCTGCACGACCTCGGCGCCCTCTCGATGATCTCGTCGGACAGCCAGGCCATGGGCCGCGTCGGCGAAATCATCATCCGCACCTGGCAAACCGCCCACAAAATGAAAACCCAACGCGGCCCCCTGGAAGGCGACGGCCGCGCCGACAACCACCGCGTCAAACGCTACATCGCCAAATACACGATCAACCCCGCCATCGCCCAAGGCCTCTCCCACGAAGTAGGGGACATCCGCCCCGGCAAACTCGCCGACCTCGTCCTCTGGTCCCCCGCCTTCTTCGGCGTCAAACCCGACCTCGTCATCAATGGCGGCGCCATCGCGGTGGCCCCCATGGGCGACCCCAACGCCTCCATCCCCACCCCCCAACCCGTCCACTACCGCCCCATGTTCGGCCAACTCGGCGGAGCCCTCGCCGCCACCTGCATCACATTCCTCTCAGGCGCCGCCCTGGACTCCAACCTCGCCCCCCAACTAGGCCTCCGCCGCCTCCTCTCCCCCGTCCGCAACACCCGCAGCGGCATCGGCAAAGCCGACATGATCCACAACCACGCCACCCCCGACATCCAGGTAAATCCCGAAACCTACGAGGTCCGCGCCGACGGCATCCTCCTCACCTGCGAACCCGCCACCATCCTCCCCATGGCCCAACGCTACTTCCTGTTCTGACCCACCCCACCCCGCAAGCAAAAAGCACCCGTCATCCGGCTCCCCACCCGTCATCCTGAGCCCTTGCGAAGGATTCACGCTTTTTCGTCCGACAAGAACCCAAGGCAAGGGAAGGCAAGCACGTTCTTTTTTGAAAAAAAGAACCAAAAAACTTTACCCATCAGCGAGTCAGCCTCTCGGGACCTCTGACACGCATTGCCATACCATAGCATCTGAGGGCTGTTCCGGTCGCCGAAAAGGTCTATAAAGGTTGCCACTGCGTAACCCAACCGGATGTCGAAACGCCATGCACCGCATTGTACAGGCCCACCTCAATGCTTTCGTAAAAAGCTGGAACCTTGCCGCGGAAGACGAAGCTACTCAATTTGAAATGTTCGCTAATTATGCCGTCATATCGGCTCGTTTTTCTGGCTCTTACGAATTAGATGACGTCACGACAGGGAACTCCGACGACGGTATGGATGGCATAGCTGTCGTAATAGATGAAGAAATTAGTGTCTCATTAGAAGATGCCGAAAAAACATTCGAATCTCAGAAGCGAAATCATGACGTAGACATAATTTTCATTCAATCGAAACGATCTGATGGTTTCGATTTAGGAGATTTTTTGAAGTTTAAAGAGTCTGTTTTTCGGTTTATTAGACTTGTTGCGAAAGTCTGCGGCCTATTTCGACCACCAGTTCGTGGCACCGGGCCAATCTGTCGGGCTTTTCAGAATGGCATGAACCCCGCTTCGATGTTCACCAGCCCCGCGATGATCGACGTTTTGGTGTGATGGGTGT
>CAMCJI010000192.1 GCA_945874805.1 Asaia bogorensis
GGAATACGGCTATTCGACCATGGGGTACGAGATCGCCGGCGCGCTCGGCGTGAAGATGGCCCACCCCGACCGCGAGGTGGTGGCGCTGCTGGGCGATGGCTCGTGGATGATGATGCACGCCGAGCTCGCAACCGCCGCGGCGATGGGCCTGCCGATCATCGTCGTGCTGCTGGACAATGGCGGCTTCGGCTGCATCAACCGGCTGCAGCGCGGCACCGGCGGCGCGAGCTTCCACACGCTGCTGCCCGAGGGCGGGCCGGTGTTCGATTTCGTCGCCCAGGCGCGCGGCCTCGGCGTCGCCGCCTGTCACGTCGCCAACCTCGCCGCCCTGCAAATGGCCATCCTCGCCGCCCGCACCGCCCCCGGCCCCTCGGTGATCGTGCTGCGCTCCGACCCCGCGCACGGCACCGACGAAGGCGGCCACTGGTGGGACGTCGCCGTCCCCGAAATCTCCGCCCGCCCGGAGGTGCAGGACGCCCGCGCCCGCTACGAAACCCAACTGGCCAGCAACCGAGGAACCACCCCATGAAAATCCGCCTGGGCACCAACCCGATCGCTTGGTCCAACGACGACCTGCGCAGCCTCGGCGGCGACACGCCGCTGGAGACCTGCCTCGCCGAAGCCAAACAGGCCGGCTTCTCCGGCATCGAGCTCGGCTGGAAGTTCCCCCGCACCGCCGCCGCGCTGGCACACGTCCTGCAACAGCACGGCCTCGCCCTCGTCTCCGGTTGGCACTCCACCCACCTGCTCGAACGCGACGTGGAGGCGGAACTCGAAGCCATGGCCCCGCATCTCGACCTGCTCGAAGCAATGCACTGCGACGTGGTGATCGTCGCCGAATGCACCGGCAGCGTGCATGGCGACCAGTCGGCCCCGCTCTCCCGCCGCCCGGTGCTGGAAGACGCGCGCTGGCCCGAGTTCGGCCGCCGCCTCACCGCCCTCGCCCAGGCCACCCGCGCCCGCGGCCTGGAACTCGCCTACCACCACCACATGGGCACCGTCGTTCAGACAGGCGCCGAGATCGACATGCTGATGGACGAGACCGGCAGCGCTGTCGGCCTGCTGCTGGATACCGGCCACGCCACCTTCGCCGGCGCCGACCCGGTCAAGCTCGCCCGCCGCCATCACGCCCGCGTCGTCCACGTCCACTGCAAGGATGTCCGCGCCGAAGTGATGTCGCGCGCCCGCACCGAGGACATGAGTTTCCTCGACGCTGTCGTCGCCGGCGTGTTCGCCGTGCCCGGCGACGGCATCGTCGATTTCGCCGCCGTCTTCCAGGGCATCGCCGACTACGAAGGCTGGCTGGTGGTGGAAGCCGAGCAGGACCCCGCCCGTGCCACCCCCCTGGAACACGCCACCCGCGGGCGCGACGCGCTGGCACGGCTGGTGCGCGGCGGATAGCGCGCTCCACCCCGTTGCCATCCCTCCAGGCCGGGCATAGGCTTTGCTCCTGCACGGCCGAACGGGGCCGCTTGGGAGGCACAAATGAAGCTGGGCGACGCGATTGCGGAAATTCTTCGGCGCGAGGGAGTCGAGATCCTCTGCGGCTATCCGGTCAACCACCTGATCGAACACGCCGCCGCGGCAAACATCCGCCCGGTGATGGTCCGCCAGGAGCGCATCGGCCTGCACATGGCCGATGCCATCAGCCGCGTGACCTCGGGCCGCACCATCGGCGCCTTCGTCAGCCAGCACGGCCCGGGCATTGAAAACGCCATCGGCGGCATCGCCCAGTGCTACGGCGAATCGGTCCCGGTCCTGGTGATGCCGATGGGCTACCCCCGGCGGCTCGCGCATATCGACCCGAACTTCAACTCCTCGCAGTCCCTCAAGGCGATCACCAAATCGGCCGAGCCGATCAACATCGCCGCCGAAGTCTGCAACATCATGCGCCGCGCCTTCACCCAGCTGCGCAACGGCCGCGGCGGGCCGGTCGTCGTCGAAATCCCGTCGGACATGTTCAACGAGGAAGTCGCCGAGCCGCTGGACTACGTGCCGGTGATGACCACCCGCTACGGCCCGGACCCCGATCACGTCAAGGAAGCCGCAGCCCTGCTGCTCGCCGCCAAGCGCCCGGTGATCTACGCCGGCCAAGGCATCCACTACGCCCGCGCCTGGCCGCAGCTGAAAGCCCTGGCCGAGTTGATGGCCATTCCCGTCGTCACCAGCCTCGGCGGCAAGTCCAGCTTCCCGGAAACCCACCCCCTCTCGCTCGGCTCCGGCGGTGTCGCGATGCCGCGCCAGGTGCCGCAGTTCCTCGCCGCGGCGGACGTGATCTTCGGCATCGGCTGCAGCTTCACCGAAACCTCCTTCGCGGTGGCGATGCCGCCCGGCAAAACCTACATCCACTCAACCCTCGACCCGATGCACCTCAACAAGGACGTGCGGGCCAAAGTCGGCCTCATCGGCGATGCCGGCCTGGTGCTGGACGCGATCCTGGGCGAACTCGGCCAGTTCGTGAAAACCCCGCGTGACCACTCGGCCGTCGCCGCTGAAATCGCCACCATCCGCGCCGGCTGGATGGAAAAATGGATGCCCAAGCTCACCAGCAATGAGGCACCCCTCTCCCCCTACCGCGTGCTGTGGGACCTGCAGAACACCGTCGACGTCGAAAACACCATCATCACCCACGACGCCGGCAGCCCGCGCGACCAGCTCTCGCCGTTCTGGCGGGCGACCAAGCCGCTGTCCTACATCGGCTGGGGCAAAACGACCCAGCTCGGCTACGGCCTCGGCCTCGCCATGGGCGCCAAACTCGCCAAACCCGACCAGCTCTGCATCAACGTTTGGGGCGACGCGGCCATCGGCTTCACCGGCATGGACTTCGAGACGGCGGTGCGCGAACGCATCCCCATCCTGTCGATCCTGCTCAACAACTTCTCGATGGCCATCGAACTGAAGATCATGGCGCTGTCCACCGAGAAATACCGCACCACCGACATCTCCGGCGACTACGCCGCCATGGCCCGCGCCTTCGGCGGCTACGGCGAACGGGTGACGGCACCGGGAGAGATCATCCCAGCCATCCTACGCGGCATCGAACAAACGAAGAAAGGCGTCCCCGCCCTCCTAGAGTTCATCACCGCCAAGGAAACGGAAGTCTCCCGCCCCGGGACGTAGTCAGCGAGCGAGTAAGGCCAGGGGCGCTGCCCCTGGAGCCTCCTTTACCGAACTGATGAACCTGTCCAGGGCCGAGGTGTCGGTTTGCCGAGATTCCTTGGGTTTTGGCAGGTTGGCGGTCGTGAGCATGGCTTTCAGGTCGCCCACGAGTTCGATGTTTGACGGATCTCCGTCGATTTCGGGCGGGGTGATGATGATGCGGTCGATCAACTGACGGGCGGTTTCCAGGGCTTCGGGGTCTGTGCCGTTGGTCAGGGCGATCTGCATGTCGGTGATTTTCCGCCGGTAGGCTTCGGCGATGGCGGGCGAGAGCGGCGGAGCGGTTTGGCGTGCAACCGCCGCCTCGGTGGGGATGGGAGCGAGTTCGGCTTCGAGGGTGTCGATCCGCTGGAGGAGGCTGGGGCGGGTCCAGCGCGTCACGGTGCGACCACATGCCGCACGGGCCGCCAGGGGGATGACGCAAGTTTAGCTTGCCTGGCGGCGCCCCGAACTCAGAGGCGGAGCCGGCCGATGGACGTTCGCTCAGCCGAGTCCCTACGATCTGCTGAGGCTGGCAGCTAGAAACGAAAGAAAACTAGTCTTCCGTCGAGCGATTGACGAACGCCAAGACCGCTGCCGTATCCCGAATGCTTGCCTCGCTGCCAGTCACTTCCACGCCAAGATCGCTGATCCGCGCTATGGCACGCGAGAATGTCGCGGGCTTCATGCCAAGGCGTTTGGCGATCAGGTTTTTCTCATACGGCAGGGCCAGAGTGACGGAACCTGTCTTCTCGCCACACAGGCCAAGCAGGAACTCCGCGACGCGCTGATCAGCAGAAAGCAGCTTCATCTTCTCGATCTGATCTACCAGCACCTTCAGGTGCCGTGACATGGAGGCCATCATGGCAAAGGCGATCTCGGGGCGCTCGGCGACCTTCCGGCGCAAAGCTTCGCTCTCGATCTGGATAACCCGGGATGCCACCACGGCCTCTGCGGCAACCGGATAGCGGCCGCCGAGAAACATCGCTGCCTCGGCGAAGCTCTCGCCCGCGCCGTAGATGTGAACGATCGCCTCGTCGCCCGCAGGATTGACGCGGCTCAGCTTGACCTGGCCGCTCAGCACGAGAAAGAACGCCCGCGCAGGGTCGCCCTGATGAAACAGCACCTGCCCCCGCTCGATCCAGCGCATGCTGCGTGCATCGACCAACGCACTCAGATCCGCCTCCGGGAGATCGCGGAGAATCGAATTCGCACGCAGGAGCGCCCAGTCTTCTGCCGTCAACATCACAAGCGCATCACATACTGGTCCCGTCGATCGCGGCGCAGGGGTGAGCCAGTTTGCGCAGGGCGGCGGCATCGTGAATCACGACGGATCGGCCTTGCACAACAACATGGTAGGCATCCAACGCCGCAAAGGAGCGGGACAGCATCTCCGGTGCCATGCCGAGACGCGCGGCGAGCACTTTCTTGTCGAAGGGAAAGTCAAAGCTGCCCCGAGAGCCGCTGTCAGCATCATGCGTGAGCAGCCAATTCGCGAGACGTTCGAGCCCCGACCGCAGCTTCTGGTTCTTCAATTCCTTGATCACGCCACGATAGGCCAGGGCCAGATTCTCCGCCACAATCCGTGCGAAACCGGCATCTGCGGCGAAAGCTTCCCGCACGGCGTCGGCCGGAACCATCAATATCCGGGATGCCACCAAGGTCCTTGCTGACTGCAGATACGGGCGGTCGAACAGCACTGCAGCCAGAATGAAGCTGTCCCCTGCTCCCGAGACTCCAAGCGTGGTTTCGCGGTCGCGATGAGCGGAAAACATTTCGACCGTACCTTCTATGACCAGATGCAGGAAGTCCGCAGGATCGCCGGTCTGGATCAATTCCACATGGGCCGGAAACCGTTGGAGGAACGCGCCGCGCAGCATTGCTTCGACGTTGCATGCGTCCACGGTTCGGAAGAAGGGGATGCGCCGCATCGCCTCCAGGTCTTCGCTTCGCATGGCTTACTCCTCCGACGGCTCATCGGCTTGAAAATCATCAAGTGAAAAACCTCCCGCATGTTTTCACGAATTGACAAAATCTCCCACCAAATTGTTCTTTCGCCGCAGCTGTCTTGAATCACATCTGGGTCCAACCTGGCTTGATATAAATCAAGTCGGGCTTCAGCACTTGAAGATTTAGTTCCTCCGACCAGACGCCGCGCGATCTGAGCAAGGGGGCCTAAATGTCCAGCGCCACTGCATCTTCCGCCATACCAAGCGGGCCGGAACAGGGCCGTGCCCTTTGGCTCTCGACGATCGCCTTCACCGTCTGCTTCGCGGTCTGGACGATCTTTGCGATCATCGGCGTGCAGATCAAGAAGGACCTCGGCCTCACCGACATGCAGTTCGGCCTGCTGGTCGGCACGCCGATCCTCACCGGCTCGCTGATCCGCCTGCTGCTCGGCATCTGGTCGGACCAGTACGGCGGGCGGGTGGTCTACACGCTGACCATGCTGTCCGCCGCGGTGATGACGCTGCTGCTCACCCAGGCCTACGACTACCCGACCTTCCTGCTCGCCGCCCTCGGTGTTGGCATCGCCGGCGGCTCCTTCTCCGTCGGTGTTGCCTATGTCGCGCGCTGGTATCCGAAAGAGAAGCAGGGCACCGCGCTGGGCATCTTCGGCGCCGGCAACGTCGGTGCCGCGGTGACCAAGTTCGCAGCCCCGGTCATCATGGTCGCCTATGGCTGGAAAAGCGTCGCGGTGATCTGGGCGATCGCCCTCGCGGTGACCGCCGTGATCTTCTTCCTCTTCACCAAGGACGACCCCGACCTCGCCGAACGCCGCCGCACCGGCCGCAAGCCGGAGCCGCTGTCGGCCATGCTGGAGCCGCTGCGCAACGTGCAGGTCTGGCGCTTCTCGCTCTACTACTTCTTCGTCTTCGGCGGCTTCGTCGCCCTCGCACTGTGGCTGCCGCGCTACCTGATCGGCGTCTATGGGCTGGACATTACCACCGCCGGCATGGTCGGCGCCGCCTATTCCATCCCCGCCTCGATCTTCCGCGCCTATGGCGGCCACCTGTCCGACAAGTTCGGCGCCCGGCGGGTAATGTACTGGACCTTCATGGTCGCGGCGGTCTGCACCTTCATCCTCTCCTACCCGCCCACCGACTATGTGGTGCAGGGCATCCGCGGCCCGGTCGGCTTCCACATGGGCATGAGCGTGATCGGCTTCATGCTCGTCGCCTCGGTGCTCGGCTTCTTCATGAGCCTGGGCAAGGCGGCGGTGTACAAGCACATCCCCGTCTATTACCCCGGCCGCGTCGGTGCCGTGGGCGGCATCGTCGGGCTGGTTGGCGGGCTCGGCGGCTTCGTGCTGCCGATCGCCTTCGGTGCCCTGAACGACCTGACCGGCGTCTGGCAGAGCTGCTTCTGGCTGCTCTTCCTCGTCGTCGCCGTCTCGCTCGCCTGGATGCATGTCGCCGTCCGCCAGATGGAGCGCGGCGCCGCCGAGCAGGGCGTCGCCATCGCCACACTGCCCGAACTGCCGGAAATGCAGCCGATCCACGGCACCGCCCAGGCCGGCGCGCTCGCTGCCACCGGCCCGCTCAGCGACTGGCGGCCGGAGGACCCCGCCTTCTGGCAGTCCGGCGGCAGCAAAATCGCCCGGCGCAACCTCTGGATCTCCGTGCCCTGCCTGCTGCTCTCCTTCGCGGTGTGGATGGTCTGGTCCGTCGTGGTCGCCAAGCTGCCCAGCGTCGGCTTCGCCTTCAGCAATGAGCAGCTGTTCTGGCTCGCCGCCCTGCCCGGCCTGTCCGGCGCCACCCTACGCATCGCCTACAGCTTCATGCCGGCAATCTTCGGCGGACGCCTCTGGACCACGCTCTCCACCTGGTCGCTGCTGATCCCGGCACTCGGCATGGGTTTCGCGGTGCAGGACCCGGCGACGCCGTACTGGATATTCCTCGCCCTGGCTCTGCTCTGCGGCTTCGGCGGCGGCAATTTCGCCTCCTCGATGGCCAACATCTCCTTCTTCTTCCCCAAGGCGGAGAAGGGCAACGCGCTGGCGATCAATGCCGGCCTGGGCAACCTCGGCGTCAGCGTGGTGCAGTTCGCCGTCCCGCTGGCCATCACCGCCGGCGTCTTCGGCTGGCTCGGCGGCACCCCGCAGACGGCCACCCAGGCGGGCGTGACCACCACCCTGTGGCTGCAGAACGCCGGCTTCATCTTCGTCCCCTTCATCGCCGCCTCCGCCTTCGCCGCCTGGTTCGGCATGAACGACATCGCCACGATGAAGGCCTCGTTCGCCGACCAGTCGGTGATCTTCCGCCGCTCGCACAACTGGATCATGTGCTGGCTCTACACCGGCACCTTTGGCTCCTTCATCGGCTTCTCCGCCGCCTTCCCGCTGCTCTCGAAGATCCTCTTCCCCGACGTCAACGCCCTGAAATACGCCTTCCTCGGCCCGCTGGTCGGTGCCCTCGCCCGCGCCGCCGCCGGCAAGCCCTGCGACCGCATCGGCGGCGGACGGATCACGCTGTGGGTCTTCGTGGTGATGTCCGCCGGCGTGCTCGGCGTGCTCTACGCCATCGGCATGAAGGGGCAGCCGGCCGCCTTCCCTGTTTTCTTCGCCAGCTTCCTGGTGCTGTTCTCCGCCACCGGCGTCGGCAACGCGTCGACCTTCCAGATGATCCCCGCGATCATGCGCAAGGAAGTGGCGCGGCTGGAACCGGGGATGACCGCGCCGGAGCGGGTGCGCCAGTCCGACAAGGAATCGGCCGCCATCATCGGCTTCACCTCGGCGGTTGCCGCCTACGGCGCCTTCTTCATCCCCAAAAGCTTCGGCACCTCGATCGCGATGACCGGCGGGGCGGAGGTGGCGCTCTACGCCTTCCTCGCCTTCTATGTCAGCTGCATCGCCGTCACCTGGTTCGTCTACACACGGCCCGGCGGCCTGCTGCACGACATCGAACACGCCGCCGCCAAGGTGCCGGCGCAATGAGCCCGCGCCCGATCCTGGACCTCGTCGCCGGCAGCATCGCCGTCGTCTTCGGGCTCCTCAGCCTCGTCTCCGGCGGTCTCGTCCTGCTCGATGAGGCCGCCGCCCGGGCCGCCGGCGCCGCCGTGCCCTTCGTGCTCTGGTTCAATGTCGCGACCGCGCCGCTCTACGTCGCCGCCGGCATCGGCCTGCTGCGCTGGCGGCGCTGGGCGGCGCCGCTGTCCCTGCTGCTCGCGGCCGCCATCACCCTCGTCCTGCTCGCCTTCGCCGTCCACGTGCTCGGCGGCGGCGCCTGGGAGCCGCGCACGCTGGCGGCCCTGCTGCTGCGCTGCCTGCTCTGGATCGCCATCG
>CAMCJI010000193.1 GCA_945874805.1 Asaia bogorensis
TTGCCCTTCCGCCGACCACCAAAGTAACTCTCGTCGACTTCGATCTCGCCCGAGAGGAGTTGCGGCGTCTCGAGCGCCAGCTGCTCGGCGATGAGTTCGCGCAGCTTGTGGAAGAACAGAGTAGCGGTGTGGCGATTGACGCCCACCACCGCAGCGGCAGTTCGTGCCGGCGATCCAGCGACGAAATGGCTAACAAGTTCGCGCTGCACGTTAGCAGAAAGCCGGCTCCGACGACGTCGTGTAACCATCTGGCAAATAAGCCCTTTTCGGCTTATCTAGGCCAGCCCCAAGTTTTTGCTTCTTTTTTTCAAAAAAGAAGACTCTTTCTGCCGTTTGCCTTCCTCGCTCCCTAGACATCCTGCAGGCGGTGGACGTCGTGGACGACGACGCCTTTGCCTTCGCGGGGGATTTCGAGCCAGTGGCGCTGGCCGAGGGTGCGTTTGGTGTCTTCGTAGCCGCTCTGCCAGTGTTCGCGCATCGAGGTGCCCGAGAACTCGTAGTCCTTGGCGTGGCCCTCGTAGGCCTTCTGCTGGTAGATCATGTGGACGATGGTGATCGAGGGCAGGTCGGACAGCTCGGCCTTCAGGGCGCGTTCCTCGGCCGTCAGCATCTCTTCCGGCAGGCGGGAGAGCACGTTGTGCAGGCGGGTTTTCCAGCGCAGCAGGCGGCGGTAGACGTCCGTCGTCAGGCGGGTGCGGGAGGAGTACATGATGTCCTTCTGCCTCCCCAGCACGTCCGTCATGTCGCGGGGCAGGGTGCCGCGGGCGCTGAAGAGATCGACCTGGAAGACCAGGGCGTTCTTGCCGTCCTCCTGGTCCAGCAGATGTTGCAGCGGGGTGTTGGAGACGAGCCCGCCGTCCCAGTAGTGGTCGGTGCCGATCTTGACCATCGGCAGGGCCGGCGGCAGGGCGCCGCTGGCGATGATGTGTTCGGGGCCGATCAGCTGGTTGGCGTTGTCGAAATAAATGAAGTTGCCGCTGAGCACGTTCACCGCGCCGACGGCGAAGCGGCAGGCCTGGCGGTTGATGAGATCGTAGTCCACGAGGCCGTCCAGGGTCTCGCGCAGGGGGGCGGTGTCGTAGAAGCTGGTGGCCGTGGCGGCGCCGGCGGGGCTGAACCAGGGGTTGACCGGCTGGGGGGTGAAGAAGCCGGGCAGGCCCTGGGTGAGGGTCATCCAGGCGCTGGTGGCGTTGCGCATGCGACGGAAGATGTCGCCGTCCGGGGTGAAGGCCCAGATGCGGCGCTGGGTTATGGTTTCCCAGAACTGGCGCAGGCGCTCGATGCGGCGCTCGCGCGGATTGCCGGCGATGATGGCGGCGTTGATCGCGCCGATGGAGACGCCGGTGACCCAGTCCGGCTCCACGCCCTGTTCGTGCAGCGCCTCATAGACGCCGGCCTGGTAGGCGCCGAGCGCGCCGCCGCCCTGGAAGATCAGGGCGATGCGGTCGCAGCGGTCCGGCCGCCAGGAGGACGACGGGTGGCCGGGCGGGGTTGCCAGCCCCTCCAGCCGGCGGTCGGTGGCATCGTCGGTCGGGCCGGTGTCGTTCATGGACGGGCTCCATCGCGGCGTGGAGGCCAGGGCACCATGCGCGGGTTGGTCCGTGCAAGGATTGATTTGCGGGCGGCTACTCCAGCATGCGCGCGCGCAGCGCGTCGCGGCGGGTGGTGTCCAGGCCCATCCTCTCCTCCAGATAGGCGTCGATGCCGCCGTGCGAGGTGGTGATGGCGGCGAAGGAGGCGTCGAGGAATTCGCGGGTGACGGTGAGCAGGGTGGCGCCGACCTCGGGCGGCAGGCTGGCGGCGAGTTCGCTGTCGCCGGCCCAGAGGCGGTTGGTGGCGAAGTAGTCTTCCCAGATCGCTGCCTCCGGCACGTCCAGCGCGGAGAGGATGAGGGCGGCGGCGAAGCCGGTGCGGTCCTTGCCGGCGGTGCAGTGGAACAGCAGCGGGCCGGCGGTATCGTCCAGCAGCAGGTCGAACATGCTGCGGTAGCGGTGATGCCAGTCGAGCGCGTAGGCGGCGTAGGCCTGGCTCATGACGTCGATCACGTCGGCGCGGGTGGCCTCGCGGTTGGCGATGAGGTCGCGCAGGGAGGCGCCGATGGTGGGGGCGATGGTCAGCGCGTGCACGGCGATGCCGGCGTCCGCCGGGAGGCGGGAGGGCATCTTTTCGCGCTCGAGGTCGCCGCGGAAGTCGCAGATGGTGCGCACGCCGAGGTCCGCCAGGGTTGCGTGGTCGGCGTCGGTCAGGCGGTGCAGGGCGGCGGAGCGGAAGACCTGGCCGTAGCGGACCTGCCTGCCGTCGCGGGTGGTGTAGCCGCCGAGGTCGCGCAGGTTGGAGCCGCCTTCCAGCGGGATGGAGCGGGGGAGGTCGCTCATGCCTGCTCTCCGTGATCGAATTCGAAGCGGAAGGACTCGCCCTGGCGGCGGACCCAGCCGAGATGGGGGATGCCGAAATGGGCGGGGAACATGCGGCAGCCGGCGTCGGCGCACATCTCCAGCACCTGACGGCGGGACTGGGCGGCGAGCTTGGGGTCGTCGCAGAAGCGGCTGGACCATTCGGGGCGGTAGATCTGGATCGGCTGGTGCATGACGTCGCCGGTGAACATGCCCTGCTCGCCGAGGCTTTTCACCGTCAGCACGACATGGCCGGGGGAGTGGCCGGGGGCGGGGGTGATGAACAGGCCGTCGCCGATGGCGTCCGTCATCTCGACCGGCATGGCCTGGCCGGATTCGATGACCGGCAGGATGGAGTCGGCGAAGACGGCGCGGCTGGAGTCGTTGAGGTCGGGGTTGTGCGCCGGATCGAAGTGGAAGCGATCGACCTTGGAGAAGACGTATTTGGCGTTCGGGAAGGTGGGCACCCAGCGGCCGTCGAGCAGGCGGGTGTTCCAGCCGACGTGATCGACATGCAGATGGGTGCAGAGGACGAAATCGATCTGCTCGGGGGTGACGCCGGCCGCGGCCAGGCGCTCGAGCCAGGGGGTATCGAGCATGTGGAAGCGGTCCCAGCCCGGGCGGTCCTTGGCGTTGCCGCAGCAGGTGTCCACCAGGATGTTGTGGTGCGGGGTGCGGATCAGCCAGGAATGGATTGAGCTGATGAAGCGGCCGGTATCGGCCTCGTAGTAGTTGGGGGAGAGCCAATGGCCGTGCTCCTTCAGGACCTCGGGGTCCCAGTCCGGCAGGAGGTGGCCGGCGGGGAAGCCGGGCTTGAGCATCTCCTCGATCCGAGTGACCGTTACGTCGCCGATCCGCCGTGTTGTCATCGCACTGACCCCCCGAAATTTGCCCCAACAGACAGAAAAATGGCCGCCCTGGCAACGCCCGGGAAGGGCACGTAATCTGCGCGCTCATCCGACGGAGCAGCGCCATGACCGAGCATTTCTACGAGCCGCGCAAGGGGCACGGGCTGAAGCATGATCCGTTCAAGGCGATCATCGCGCCGCGGCCTATCGGGTGGATTTCCACAGTGGATGTGCAGGGGCGGGTCAATCTGGCGCCGTACAGCTTCTTCAATGCGTTCTCGACGTTTCCGCCGGTGCTGGGGTTTTCGTCCGAGGGGCGCAAGGACAGCGTGAACAACGCCGAGGCGACCGGGGAGTTCGTGGCCAATCTCGTCACCGGGCCGCTGGCGCAGGCGATGAACGCGACGGCGGCGGGGGTGGCGCCGGGGGTGGATGAGATGCAGCTCGCCGGGCTGGCGCCGGCGCCGTGCCGGTTTGTGCGCGCGCCGCGGGTGGCGGCGGCGGCGGCGGCGCTGGAGTGCAAGGTCACGCAGATCATCCAGCTGAAGGCCGCCGATGGCGGGCTGCTGGACAGCTGGCTGACGCTCGGCGAGGTGGTGGGCGTGCATATCGACGCCGCGTTCCTGCATGACGGCATCTTCGACACGGCCGCCGCCCGGCCGGTGGCGCGCTGCGGGTATCGGGGGGATTATGCGGAGGTGACGTCGATCTTCGAGATGATCCGGCCGGGTTAGAACACCACGTCGCGGTTGATGTCCTTGTAGAGCAGGTAGGCGGCCTCGCCCCAGCCGGTGGCGTAGAACTGCTGCGGGACGTAGGGGCCCATCCACACGAAATCGCCGGTCCAGCATTCGTGCCAGTCGCGGCCGAGCAGATAGAGGCCCTGGCCGCGCAGCATATAGAGGCCGTGCTCCATGATGTGGGTTTCGACGAAGGGGAAGTAGGTGCCCGGCGCGAAGCTGAGGATGTTTACCGCCATGTCGAAGCCGAGGTCCTCGTCGGGCAGCAGGTGTTGCCAGGCGCGGCCCTCGGTGTGTTTCAGGCGGCGTTCGACGGTGTTGGCGTCGCCGAACAGGGGGGCGGGGCGGGGGATGCCGGGGACCTCGGCATAGGGTTTCTTGATCCAGATAGCGGTGCAGGCGGACTCCGCCTTCAGCGACAGGGTGGTGCCGGCGGGGATGTAGGCGTAGCCGCCGGGGCCGAGGCGGCGGGTTTCGCCGCCGGTGACCTGCAGCGTGCCGGCGGTGACGTAGAGGAAATGCGCCAGCCCGTCGTCGATCGGGCGGGTGGTGCCGCCGCCGGGCGCGATCTCCAGCAGGGCCTGGGCGAAGCGGGCGCCCATCGCAGGCGAGGTATGGAAGCGGACCAGCGTGGCCTCGAAGAAGGGCAGGCGGCTTTCGAGGATGCCCTCGGGCGGCATGACGGCGTAGTGCGGGGTGACCATCGTGCGGTTGTGGCCGTAGATGCCGGGGGGTGGGTTGGGGCGCATGAGGGACTCCGCTGCGGGGTGCGACTCGCAGTGTTGTGAAAAAACCGGGCAGCGCAACGCTGCTTGATCCGCGACGGGAGATGACGACGTGCCAGCCGACCACGCGAGCCCGGCCGGCTACCGGCGCGACATCGACGGGATGCGGGCGCTGGCGGTGCTGGCGGTGGTGCTGTTCCACGCCTATCCGCGGACGGTGACGGGCGGGTTTGTCGGCGTGGACGTGTTTTTCGTCATCTCCGGTTTTCTGATCTCCGGGCTGATCTTCGATGATCTCGACCGCGGGCGGTTCAGCCTGGCGGGGTTCTATGCGCGGCGCATCCGGCGGATCTTTCCGGCGCTGCTGCTGGTGCTGACGGCAACACTTGCCTACGGGTTCGTGGTGCTGCTGCCGGTGGAACTGGCGGCGCTGGGGGAGCAGACGGCGGGGGGTGCCGGGTTTGTCGCCAACCTGCTGCTGTGGCGCGATGCGGGATATTTCGACCGGGCGGCGGTGACCAAGCCGTTGCTGCATCTGTGGTCGCTGGGGGTGGAGGAGCAGTTCTATATCGTCTGGCCGGTGGCGCTGTGGGCGTTGCATCGCGCCCGGCTGCCGCCGCTGGCCTGTATCCTGGCGGCGGCGGGGGTGTCGTTTGCGGTGAATGTCGTGCTGTCGGTCAGCGATCCGACGGCGGATTTCTATTCGCCGGTCACCCGGTTGTGGGAGCTGGC
Organism: Asaia bogorensis; assembly: GCA_945874805.1. Classification (GTDB taxonomy): domain Bacteria; phylum Pseudomonadota; class Alphaproteobacteria; order Acetobacterales; family Acetobacteraceae; genus CAIRTN01. Next base: position 5,439 of record CAMCJI010000193.1, read on the forward strand.
GGCGGGGGCGGCGCTGGCGCTGCGCCGCGAGATGTTGCCGGCGCGGGGGCGGGATTGGGCGTCTGTCGCCGGGCTGGCGGTGATCGTGGGATGTGTGGCGGGGTTCGATCCCGGCATGGCGTTTCCGGGCTGGCCGGCGCTGCTGCCGGTGGGGGCGACTGTGCTGCTGATCGCGGCGGGGCCGGGGCCGGGGGCGGTGGTGAACCGGGTTGTGCTGTCCAACCGGGTGGCGGTGGGGATCGGGCTGATCAGCTATCCGTTGTATCTTTGGCATTGGCCGCTGATCGCCTATGCGCATGTGCTGCGCGGCGGGCGTGGGCCGCGGGAGTTGGTGGCGCTGGGGTTGATCGGGGCGAGCCTGGTGCTGGCCTGGCTGACGTGGCGGCTGGTGGAGCAGCCGGTCCGCCGGGGGGCGCCAGGGCGGGGGATGGTGTTCGGGCTGGCCGGGTTGATGGCGGTGGTGGGGCTGGCGGGGCTCGCGGTGCGGCAGGCCGAGGGGCCGCCGGGGCGGCTGTGGGACGCCGGGGAGGTGGATATCGCCGGTATCAATGCGGCGGTGGCCGAGGGGATTTTCCGCGCCACGCAGGATATGCGGCTGCGCAAGACCGATGGGATCACGCTGACGCAGCTCGGCGAGGGGTCTGGCGGGGTCCTGCTGACCGGGGACAGCCTGTTGTTCCATTACGGGCCGCGGGTGCAGGCGCTGTTCAGCGCGGGGCAGTTGGCCGGGCCGGGCCGGTGCGGTTCGTCGTCGGGCCGAGCTGCCCGCCGATACCGGGGATCAGCCGGGCGCCGCCGTTTGCCGCCTGCGATGCGATGCCGGGGATGGCGGCGGCGCTGATCGACAGCGCCGGCATCGGCAGCGTGGTGTTCGGTGCGTATTGGAGCGGGACGGCGAGCGCCGGCACGCAGGTGCTGCGGGCGGGCGTGCGTCAGCCGGTGGGGACGCCGGCGGGGCTGGATGCGGCCTATGCCAATCTGGCCGACGAGGTGGCGCGGCTGATCGGGACGGGGCGGCGCGTGCATCTCATCCTGCCGCCGCCGAGCGACCGGCGCTTCGATCCGCAGGCGAAGGTGCTGCGGGGCCTGACCGGGGTGCGCATCGATCCCGAGGGGCTGCGGGAGGTGCCGGTGGCGGCGTTGCAGGCGGTGACCGAGGATGCGCGGCGGCGGCTGCTGGCGATTGCGGTGCAGACCGGGGCGGGGGTGCTGGACCCCTATCCCGACATCTGCGGCGCGGGGCCGGACTGCTCACCGTTCTTTGAGGGACGGGTGCCGAAGTTCGTCGATGACAAGCATCTCAGCGCGCGCTTCGCCGCCGGGCAGGTCAGGTTTCTGGATGCGATCCTGACGCGGCCTGGCGGATCAGCGCCAGGGCGGTGAGGACGGTGGCGGCGCGGACGGCGTTGCGGTCGCCGGGGTAGATTTCCCGGCGGGCGATGGTGGGGCGGCCGGCGCGGGCGCAGGCGAGCCAGACGAGGCCGACGGGCTTTTCCGCGCTGCCGCCGCCCGGCCCGGCGACGCCGGTGACGGCGACGGCGATCTCCGCCTCCGACCGGTCCAGCGCGCCTTCGGCCATCGCGCGGGCGACTTGTTCGCTGACGGCGCCGTGGGTTTCGATCATCGTGGCGGGGACGCCGACCAGGGCGGTTTTGGCGGCGTTGGAATAGGTGACGAAGCCGCGGTCCACCACGTCTGAGCTGCCGGGAATGGCGGTGAGTGCCGCGGCGATCAGGCCGCCGGTGCAGGATTCGGCGGTGGCGATGTGCAGGCGGGCGGCGCGGCATTCGGCGAGGGTGGTCTCGGCGAGAGCGAGGGCGGCGGCGTCGAGCATCGGGGTCTCCTCAGAACAGGGCGGGCCACCAGGATTGGGTGGCCCAGACGAGGCCAGCGGCGGCGATTCCGGCCAGGATGTCGTCGGCCATGACGCCGGTGGCACCGGGGAGGCGCTGGGCGGCGTCGATCGGGCCGGGCTTGGCGATGTCGAACAGGCGGAACAGGGCGAAGGCGAGGAGCAGGCCGAGCGGGGAGGCGGCGGCGAGGGGGAGGAGGGCGATCCACTGGCCGGCGAATTCGTCGATGACGATCCAGCCGGGGTCGTGCTCATCCGTCGCGCGGGGGATGGCCCACCAGCCGGCGGCGCAGGCGAGCAGAATGGCGGTGGGGAGCGCCCAGGGGGAGAGGGTGATCAGGCCAGCGCCGAGCACCAGGGCGGCGAGCGAGCCGGCGGTGCCTGGCGCGCGGCTGGTGAGACCGCTGCCGAAGCCGCCGGCGATCATGCGGGCCAGGTTCATGCGAGAAAGCGGTCGATGGCGGCGGCGGCTTCCGGTTCGGCGAAGGTGGGGCCGTGGCCGACGCCGGGGATGGTCGCCACCGCCATGTCCGGCCGGGCGTGGCGCATCGCCGCGACGGTGGCGGGGAGCAGCATGGCGCTGATCTCGCCGTGGAGGAGCAGCAGGGGGGTGGCTTGCAGGGCGTGGAACAGCGGCCAGAGGTCGCGCACGCCGCCGGTGAGCAGCCCGGCGATGCGGGTGTCCCATTGCGGGCGCCAGAGGCCGCTAGCGTCTGGCGCGTAGGTGAGGGCGGCGAAGCGGCGCCACTGGTCGTCGCCGGTGATCGACAGATGCGCGAGCAGCGTGCGCAGATGGGTGGCCGCCGTTTCGAGATCGGGCAGCGCCGGGTCGTTGGCGACGAAGTTGCGGATGAAGGCCTCGCCGGCCGAGCCGATCTCGGGGCCGATATCGTTGAGCACGACGCCGGCGAGCAGGCCGGGGCGGACGGCGGCGATGCCCATGGCGAGCAGCCCGCCGAAGCTGGTGCCAACGACGATGGCGCGGTGCAGATGCAGAGCCGCGCAGGCGTCCAGCACATCGCGCAGCATCAGTTCGGGCTGGTAGCGGGCGACGTCGCGCGCGCGGGCGGAGCGGCCGCGGCCGAT
>CAMCJI010000194.1 GCA_945874805.1 Asaia bogorensis
GGCGTAGAACTTCAGCGCGTTGCCGCCCGTCGTCGTCTCCGGGTTGCCGAACATCACGCCGATCTTCAGGCGGATCTGGTTGAGGAAGATGAACATGGTGTTGGAGCGCGCGACGCTGCCGGTCAGCTTGCGCAGCGCCTGGCTCATCAGCCTTGCGTGCAGGCCGACATGGGTGTCGCCCATCTCGCCCTCAAGCTCGGCGCGCGGCACCAGGGCGGCGACGCTGTCCACCACCAGCACATCGACCGCGCCGGAGCGGACCAGCGTGTCGGCGATCTCGAGCGCCTGTTCGCCGGCGTCGGGCTGGCTGATCAGCAGGTTGTCCACATCGACACCGAGCTTGCGGGCGTAGATCGGGTCGAGCGCGTGTTCCGCGTCGATGAAGGCGCAGGTGCCGCCTCGCTTCTGCGCCTCGGCGATCACATGCAGCGCCAGCGTGGTTTTGCCGGAGCTCTCCGGGCCGTAGATCTCCACCACGCGCCCGCGCGGCAGGCCACCGATGCCCAGGGCGAGGTCGAGACCGAGCGAGCCGGAGGCGATCACCTCGATCTGCTCATCGCCGCTGCGCTGGCCCATGCGCATGATCGAGCCCTTGCCGAAGGCCCGCTCGATCTGCGCCATTGCCGCATCCAGCGCCTTGTTCTTCTCAGCCATCGGGGTTCTCCTGCCCGCCGCTGCGGGCCTGTTCATCATGCCCCCGCACGATGGTGCGGAGTCGTTGCCAAGTCTATCGCAATCTCCGGCGCCCGGCAGCAGGCAGCGAATCGCGATATGCGGCAATCTAGGGTGATTGGCGGTCACTCGCAAGAACAGATATGGAACATCCATGATCATCGGATTCATTGGGCTGGGCGTGATGGGCGAGCCGATGTGCCGCAACGTCGCCCGCAAATCCGGGCACGCGGTCAGCGCCTACGACCTCGACCCCGCGCCGCTCGCCCGCCTTGCGGCAGACGGCGTGGCGGCTGTCGGCGACCTCTCGGCGCTGGCTGCCGCCGATGTGGTGATGCTGGTGCTGCCATCCGGCCGACATGTGGCCGGGGTCTGCGAGGCGCTGCTGCCGCTGGTACGGCCCGGGCAGATCGTCGTCGATCTCGGCACCTCCCCAGTGGCGCTCACCCGCGACCTTGCTGGCCGGTTCGCGGCCCGCGGCGCACGCTATGCCGATGCGCCGATCGCCCGCACCCGCCAGGCCGCGGAGGACGGCACGCTGAGCATCATGGTCGGTGCCGAGGCTGCGCTGTTCGACACGCTGCGCCCCCTGCTTGCCTGCATGGCCGCCGAGATCACCCATTGCGGGCCGGTGGGCCACGGCCAGATCGCCAAGATCATGAACAACATGGTGCTCATCCAGACCGTGGTCGCCCTGTCGGAGGCGAAGGCGGTGGCGGAACGCAACGGCATGGATGCCGGGCTGCTGTTCGAGACGCTGGCCCGCGGGTCCGCCGACAGTTTCGCGCTGCGCAACCACGGCATGAAGGCGATCGTGCCGGACCGCTTCCCCGAGCGCGCCTTCTCCACCGACTATGCGCTGAAGGACCTGCTCTATGCGCTGGAACTGGCCGAGGAGGCGGGCCTCGCGCTGCCCGGCGCACGCGTGGCCGAGGCGGCGCTGCGCCGCGCCATCGCCGAGGGTTGGGGCGGGCTGTACTGGCCGGTGATCGCGCGGGCGGTCAGATAGCGGCCAGCCGGTCGGCCAGCTCCGCCATCCGGTAGGGCTTGGCAAGATAGCTGGCGCCCGCCGCCTCGATTGCCACCCGCAGCGGCTCGGCGGCGTAGCCGGAGACCAGGATCGCCGGCAGCCCCGGCCGGCCGAGCCGGGCGCGCACCGCGTGGACTAGCGCCACCCCGTCCATCCCCGGCAGGCCCATGTCGGAGACGACTACATCCGGTGGGGATGCGGGGTCGAGCAAGCCCAGCGCCGCCTCACCGCAATCCGCCGACAGCACCCGCCAACCCCGGCGGGCCAGTGCGCGCTCGGCCAGCAGGCGGACCGGCGCCTCATCTTCCACCAGCAGCACGCAGCGGCCAGCGACGGGCAGCGCAGCGGGCAGGGGCGGCAGCGGGGCGAGGGCGGGGAGCGGGCCCTCCCACAGCGGCAGGTGGATCAGCATGCGCGTCCCCTCCCCCAGCGCCGTGGTGACCGACAGATGGCCGCCGGCCCCGCGGATGGCGGCGTGGACAGTAGCCAGGCCCAGCCCGGTGCCGCCCAGCGCGCCCGGCTTGCCTGCTCGCGTGGTGAACAGCGGCGTGAAGATGCGCGGCAGCACATCGGGCGGGATGCCGCTGCCGCTGTCCTCCACCGCGACGGTCAGGTAGCGCCCGGGGGGCACGCTGTCCGGAAAGCCCGGCAGCGGCGCGGGCAGGCTGGCATGGCCGGTCCGCAGCGCGAGCGTGCCGCCCTGCGGCATGGCGTCGCGGGCGTTCACCGCGAGATTGACCAGCACCTGATCGAGCTGCACGCGGTCGAGATGCGCCAGCCGCGCCGGCTCCTCCAGGTCGAGGCGCACGGCGATGGCCTCGCCGAGCGGCCGCGAGAGCATCGCCGCCGTCTCGCGCACCGCGACGTTGACATCGACCGGCCCGGGTGCCGGCGGCTGCTGGCGCACGAAGCTGAGCAGGCGCGCAACCAGGGCGGCCCCCCGCCCGGCGCTGGCCTGGATCTGCGCAGCGTCGGCCCGGCTTTCCGCGTCGAGCCCAGCGCGCTCGCCGATCGCCTCGGCGGAGAGGCGGATGGCAGCGAGCAGATTGTTGAAATCATGGGCGATCCCGCCCGCCAGGCGGCCCAGCGCCTGCAATCGCAGCAGCTCGGCCTGGCGCGCGGCGCGCGGCGTGCGCTTCATGCGCGCCCGCTCGCCCGCCCGCGCAGGCGCCAGACATAGGCGATCAGTTCCGCGACCTCCTTGAAGTGCTCGGCAGGGATCTCGCGATCGAGCTCCACCGTATAGAGCGCCCGCGCCAAGGGCGGGTTGGGCACGATCGGCACCCGGCTGTCTGCCGCAATCGCCCGGATGCGCGCCGCCATCTCATCCACCCCTTTGGCCACCACGCGGGGGGCGCCGTTGCCACCACGTTCATAGGCGAGGGCCACAGCATAGTGCGTCGGGTTGGTCACAACCACCGTTGCCTTTGGGACCACCGTCAGCATCCGCCGCCTGGCGCGGGTGGTGCGCAGGCGCTTGAGGCGGCCCTTGATGAAGGGATCGCCCTCCGACTCCTTGGCCTCCTCCTTCAGGTCGTGCCGGCTCATGCGCAGCTCGCGCAGATGCTTCAGCCTGGTGTGCAGGATGTCGAACACGGTGATCACCGCCTGCGCGCCCATCAAGGCCGTGACGACGTGCAGCAGTACCCCCGCCGACTGGCCGAGCAGCGTTGCCGCATCCCAGTTCGCCGCTCCGGCGATGCTCTGCCAGTCCGCCGCCAGCGCCCACCAGCCAGCCGCCACGGCGGCGGAGACCTTCACCAACGACTTGCCCAGTTGCAGCAGAGCGGTGGGGCTGACCATTCGGACGAGCCCGCTCACGGGGTTCAGCCGGGTAAAGTTCGGCACCAGCGCCTTGGTGTTGAACAGGCCGCCGGTCTGCGCCAGCACCGCCGCCGCCCCCGCCGCCAGGGCCGCGGCCATGATCGGCAGGCACAGCAGCGCGATATCGACCAGGGCCGCCCGCCCAGCCGCCAGCGGATCCAGCCGGTGCGCCTGCTCCAGATCCAGCGCCCGCCGCGCCGTCGCGCGCGCGACGGCCGGGCCGGAGAGCACCAGCACCAGGGTTGCCGCCGCCAGCACGGCGAGGATCGCGGCCTCCGGCGACAGGGGGGCCTTGCCGTCCGCCCGCGCCTGTTCCAGCCGGCGACTGGACGGGGCTTCTGTTCTGTCCTCGGCGTCGCCCGCTTCCTCGGCCATCTACAGCCCCGGCAGGGCGGACAGCGTCTCGCCTACGTGTTCGCGCCAGGTCTCCAGCATCGCGGCGGCGAACAGGCCGAGCAGCAGCAGCCCGCCGAGGATCTGCCCGGGCAGGGCCGCGAAATAGACCTGCAATTGCGGCACCAGCCGGGCCAGCACCCCCAGCCCGACCTGCCAGACGATGCTGGCGAGCACGAAGGGGGCGGCCAGTTGCAGCCCCATCGCAAAGCTTGCGGCCACCGCCTCGACTACCACGTCCGCCGCATCCGCGCCGGGCAGGCCGGCGCCGGGCGGGAAGACCGTGTAGCTGCCGGCCAGGGCCGCCAGCGGCAGGGCATGCAGCCCGGTCGCCAGCACCACCACCGGGGCGGCCAGGGCGAACAGCCGGGCCAGCGCCGTGCTCTGCGCACCCAGCACCGGGTCCGGCTGGATGATGTTGGAAAGCCCCAGCATGGAGGCCGCAAGCTGGCCGGCCAGCGGCAGCGCGAGCAGCACAAGCCGCGCCAGCCAGCCGAGCCACAACCCCACCAGCGTCTCGCTGGCGATCAGCAGCAGCGTGCCCGCCGGCGAGTCGGGCGGGGCGAGCAGCGTGGGCTGCACCACCGGCAGCAGCAGCAGCGTCAGCAGCGCCGCGAATCCCGCCCGCACTGGCGCCGGCACCTCCGCCTCACCGATGCCCGGGAGCAGCATGATGCAGGCCGCGACCCGGGCGAGCACCAGCACGAAGCCGAAGCCCAGAGCCGGCAGGGACGCCAGCAGCGTGGCGTCATCCGTCACGGCGGTGCCGTCACTGGCCGCCGACCTGGACGATCCGGTCGAAGATCATGGTGGTGAAATCGGTCAGCGCGCCAAGCATGAACGAACCGGTGATCAGCACGGCGCCGGCCATCGCCGCGATCTTAGGCACGAAGGCCAGCGTCTGCTCGTTGATCTGCGTCGCTGCCTGCAGGATCGACATCAGCAGGCCGACGGCGAGTGCCGCCATCAGCACCGGCCCGCCGAGCTTGACGGTCAGCACCATGCTCTCGCGCAGCATCGCCGCCACATCCTGTTCACCCATCGCCCCGTCCTTTCTGGCCGGTGCGCCCGCCCCTTTAGATGGGCATGCGCATGATGTCCTGGTACGCCTGCACCACACGGTCGCGCACGGCCATGCTCGTCTGCAGGGTGAGTTCGGCCTTGGCCACCGCGGTCACCACCTCGGTGATGTTGCCGGTGCCGGTCAGGCCCTGGGCCGCCTTGTTCTCGGCCAGCCGCCCGGTCTCGACCACGGATTCGAGGGCGCGGCCAAGGGCGGCACCGAAGCCGGCACCCAGGCCCGGCGCGCCCGCCTCGGTGCTGCGATAGGCGCTGGCGGCGGCCTGCGGACTGACGTTGATGACGGGCAGGGCCATACCGCTACTTCAGCATCACTGATGTTACTTCAACATCTCGATCGCCCGCGTCAGCATCCCGCGCGAGACCTGCATGACCTGGAGGTTGGCATTGTAGCTGCGCTGCGCCTCCTTCATGTCCATCACCTCGATGAAGCTGTTGACGTTGGGGGTGCGGACATAGCCGTTCGCGTCGGCGGCCGGATGCGCGGGATCGAACTTCAACGGAAATTCGCTTTTGTCGCGGTCCTGGCGGCTGACATGCACCGTCTGTGCGCCGGTGGCGCGGTCGAGGCTGTTGGCGAAGCTGACGGTTTTGCGGCGATAGGGCTGGCCGCCAGGCTTGCTCGCCATCGTGTCCTGATTGGCGAGGTTTTCGGCGATCACCCGCAGCCGGGTGGTCTGCACATCCATGCCGGCGGCGGAAATGCTGAGAGCCTTGGTGATGTCCATGATCAGCGCCCCAGCGCCAGGCGGAACATGCCCGCATATTTGGTGAAGATGCCGGTGGCGAAGGACTGCGCCGACTCGGTGTCGGCCACACGGCTCAGTTCGACATCCAGCCGCACGGAGTTGCCGTCCGGCGCCCGCTCGCCGCGGGTCTTTTCCGCGCCCGGCACGGCGTGGCGCGCGGCCATGTGGGCCGGGTCGGTCTGCGCCTGGGCTATGCCCGGCGCGGTCCCGGCCAGCAGGGCGGCGAAGGGTTTGAGGTCGCGCGCCCGCCAGCCCGGCGTGTCCGCATTGGCGATGTTCTCCGCCAGCAGCGTCTGCCGCCGGTCGGCCCAGGCGAGGCGGCGCTCCGCCAGGGCAAACAGCCCGATTCGGTTGGGGTCCATCGCAGCCCTCCTGTGCTGTCGATCCAGCCGGTCCAGGATGGAGGTGCGGGGTTGATAATGGGTTAACGCCCGACCGCCGCCGCACGGTTAACCCGACCTTCACCGTTCTGCCGTCAGATGGCAGCGTGATGACCACAGATTCGTCCCTCGCCAGCTTCGGCTTCCCGTCCTGCGACCCTGCGGCACCCCTGCGCGCGGCGGAGGCGTCGGCGGACCGGCTTGCCCGCATCCTGCGCGTCGCCCGCAGCCTGGCGAAGTCGCATCGGGTGGTGGACATCGGCGGGTTCGACGGGCTGGTCGGCCAGCTCTGCGCCCAGTCGCTCGATCTGCCGCCGCAGGACGGGCCGCGCATGCGGCCCAAGCTGGCCGCCCTGCTCAGCGAAATGGCCGCCCTCGAGGCAGCCCTGACCCGCCCGCCCTGACGCCTCTCTCTCTCCGGTCACACGCAGCCAAAAGGGCCGCTCATGACCGCCACCACCTTGCTGCTGACTGCCGCCGCCCTCGCCCTCGTGCTCGGGCTGATCTGGCTCGCCCAGCGGGCGGCCCGCGCCGGGCTGCTGCCGCGCCATTTCGCCGCCCCGGCCGAGGCAGGGCGGCTCGCTCTCGTCTCCGTCCAGGCACTGGACCCGCGCCGCCGCCTGCTGCTCGTGCGCTGCGACGGGCGGCACGTGCTGCTGCTCACCGGCGGCCCGCAAGACCTCGTGGTCGGCTGGATGGACGGGGAGGCACGGCCATGATCCGGCTTCTCACCCCCGCCCTGCTGCTCGCCCTGCTCAGCGCGCCCCTCAGTGCCCACGCGCAGTCGGTCGCGATCGACCTCGGCGCCGGCGGGGCGGGGGCCACGGCCCGGCTGGTGCAGCTCGCCGCCCTCGTCACCGCGTTGTCGCTCGCCCCCAGCCTGCTGGTGATGGTGACCAGCTTCACCCGCATCATCATCGTGCTGTCGCTGCTGCGCGGGGCTTTGGGCACCCAGGGCGCGCCGCCCAACATCGTGCTGATCGGCCTCGCGCTGTTCCTCACCTTCTTCGTCATGCAGCCGGTGTTCGAGCAGTCCTGGTCGATGGGGCTGGAACCAATGACCGAAGGCCGCGTCGGCGAGATGGAGGGGCTGCGCCTGGCCGCCGAGCCGTTCCGCCGCTTCATGTCCGCCTCCGTCCGGCCGGACGATCTGCGCCTGTTCCTCGACCTCGGCCATCTCCCCGACCCCGGCAGCGAACCCGCGCCCTGGCGGGCCCTGATCCCCGGTTTTCTGGTCGGCGAACTGCGCCGGGCGTTCGAGATGGGCTTCCTGATCTACCTGCCGTTTCTGGTCATCGACATGGTGATCGCCAGCGTGCTGATGAGCCTGGGCATGATGATGCTGCCGCCCAGCGTCGTCTCGCTGCCGTTCAAGCTGATCTTCTTCGTGCTGGTCGATGGCTGGCGGCTGGTGGCCGGCAGTCTCGTCCAGAGCTTCGCGGCCGGCTAAGACGCCCCGCCTGGCGCGCGTGGCAAGGGCGCCCCGCCGGGCGCGGGAGGTTGACGCGCCCGGCAACTCGTGTCGCCATCGCGCCATGCGCACCGCCGTCACCCTGCCGCTCGACAAGTCCTCCGCCGCCAAGGCCACAGAGATCATGCGCCGCCTGGCCGATGCCGGGCTGGCGCGCGACATGCTCGACCTCGGCTACCCGCCGCATATCACGCTGGGGATCTGGCCGAGTGCGGACGGGCTGGCCGAGGCGGTGCTGCGGCTGGCGCGCCGCCCGCCGGTGGAGCTGCAATTCGCCGGGCTCGCAATCTTTCCCGGCGATCCCGCGGTGCTATGGCTGGCCCCGGCCGGCAGCGGCGCGCTGCTGCGGCTGCATGCAGCACTTGCCCAGCGCTGCCCCGGGGCGGAGCCGGCCTACGAGCCTGAGAGCTGGGTGCCGCACGCAACGCTCGCACAGCGCCTCGCCGACCCCGCCGCCGCGCTGGCAGTGGCCGCCGAGGGCTGGGCGCCGTTTGCCGCGTCACTCGAACGGATGGAGCTGGTGAGCGTCTCGCCGCTGCGCGTGATCGAGCGGCTCGGCTTCAATCACCGCCCCGGCAGGTGACGGGCGATATAGGGCGGCAGGTGGAAGGCCGCGACATGGCCCTCCGGCGTCCAATACTGGGTGATCCCGGCAATGCCGGCGGCCTCGGCGCGGGCGCGGATCGTCGCCACCGGCACCGA
>CAMCJI010000195.1 GCA_945874805.1 Asaia bogorensis
TGCTTCGCCTGGTTGGGAAGAAATCGACGGCTGGCCAAGGATTTCGAGGCCACAATCGCCTCGGCAACTGCCTTCCTCTACGCAGCATCAGCCATGCTGTTGATCAGACGCCTCGGTCGTTCCACATGAGTTCAGAGTCAGACTCTTAGAGACTTCTGCGCCGTGCTGGCAGCAGCGTTGGTCTGGGAGGCGGTGGTGATCGCGGTCATGTGCATTCCTGTGCGTCAGGCGGTGATGTCAACTCGGTCCCGCAAGATTATCCGCTGCGGCTCGAGGGGGGCATCTGGCTGGGACGGACCACCCGGCTGTTGAGCGGCAGTGCTACCGTTCTGGCCGTCCCGTTGCTGGCCGGAAGCGAAACTACCGCCCTGGCCACTCCAGCGGCTGGCCATTTCGCCCTGGGTCAGGTCAGCCTGCCGGGTATCGGCCGGAGTGGCCAAGCTCGCTGCCTGATAGGTGATGACCCGACCATCGGCAGGGACGCCAGCGCGATCGAGCGCTTGGCTCAGACCCTCCCGATCACGCAGCATGAGTATCAGCGTCTCCGGCCGCTCGACCGTCAACGTGACGGTGGCTCCCCCTTCCTTCGGTCGCTCCACCCGAATCCGTACCCCGCCAAGCTCAGGCGGGTTGAGACGGATGATGATCTGCGCTGCTGCCGGCTGATCATGCTGTGCGGCGGGGAGCAGCACCTCGACCTGGCGGCTGACCTGGATTGTCGGCGACCGAACCATCTGATCAAGCCGCCCCGCTGTCGTAACGTCACGGATTGGGCTCGGGGTCAGGGCGGTCTCAGGCGCTGATTGTCCTGCGCTATCCAAAGGCGCGGCTGCCGTTAGCTCGATCGAGGGCGTCGCTTCCTCTGTGGTCGGTGGCGGAGGGTGAGCGGCAACGGCGGACCGTGGCCCTGGCGCGGTCGCAAAGGCGCCATCGACCGACGAAGTGGCAGGACTCGCTTCGAGGTGGCCATCCTCCGGCGGGCGACTTGTCTGGCTGGGCAAGCACATGCCGTCCGGCTGAGGCCCTATTACCGTCAAGACCTCAGATGCCCCCGGCGGCGGCAGGATCTGTGAAACCAACTCCGGCGGGGCCTGGCCTTTCTGCTCCGCAAGTTGGAGCATCTCAACCTCCGAATCCTGCCGTTGCAGTCGGCTTGTGCGCTGCTGCGTCAGTGGCTTCGGCGGCGCGCTTGGGGTTTCACCAGACAAGACCTCAGCACGGGGCTCCGAATTGGCCGTTCCAGGGCTCTCCAAGTCCGGCCCAGTCACATGTGGTGCAACGCCATGTTCATGTGGCCTGAGCACCAGCTCCCCGCCGACGTTTGGCAGACCACTACCCCGCTCAGGCTGCGCGGCCGCATCGAGAGTCTCCGCAGCCGGGTGACGTGCGGCTAGGTTCGGTGCCGGCTCATGGTTCGGTAGCGACGGCTGCGCCAGCTTCGTCATCTCGCCAGCAGCCTCCGCCGCCAGCACATCGCCGAGCAGGGCGGCAAACTGCGCGGTCCCGCTGAGGAGACCGAGAGGACCGGACGCAGCGGTCACCGGCATCATTGGGACGGAAGCGAGTGCGATTTCCATGACGAAAATTCTCCCGTGGCCATGGCGGGCTTCGCCACCTGGGTCACCACGTGAGTCACCACCTGCAAGTGATGGGCCAATCGGGCTGAACGCGCGGGAGCAGCCTGCTGGTGAGCCATGAAACGGGAGAGCGGCAATTCGTGCCTATGCATTCCTGCCAGCCTGCCAAGTCAGCCACGCCACCGCATGGCCAAACCCCGGATTCCAGCCAGGACGTTCTGGCACGGAACATGCCTGGCACCTCCCGTCAGCATGCTCTTCCCGCGGCATGCTACCAGCGATCGGAGCTCGCAATGTCACTTCTTGCCGCCATGAATACCGCGATCAGTGGCCTCGGCGCCCAATCGGACGCGTTTGGCAACATCAGCGACAACGTCGCGAACAGCCAGACCGTCGGCTACAAGCGCGCTGATACCGCCTTCACCGACTTTCTCACTAGCAGTTCGGCATCGAACAACAACCCAGGCTCCGTCGTCGCCAAACCAACCTACCGCAACGCAGTACAGGGAACGATCGGGCAGTCAGACAATCCGCTGAGTATGGCCATCACCGGGCAAGGGCTGTTCGCCGTCAGCCGGCAGAACGGCACAGCCAGCGGCGCTGTCACCTTCTCAACGCAGAACTACTACACCCGGGTCGGTGATTTCGGGATGGACAAGAACGGCTACGTGGTCAACAGCGCCGGCGACTTCCTCAAGGGGTGGGCGGTCAACAGCACAACGGGTGTGATCAACCGCACCACGATGGCACCGATCCAGATCACCAAGACAGTTTATAACCCCGTCGCCACCAGCGAAGTGACCCTGTCGGCCAACCTGCCCGCCACACCCGCCAGCGGCAGCACCCAGACGGCGCAGGTCGACGTATATGATGCGCTTGGCACCCCCCACACAGTGACACTGAACTGGACGCTGACGTCGGCCAATCTGTGGTCGGTAGCAGTCGAGTCCGGCGATGATGTCACAGCAACCGCACGCGGCATAGCGAATGTGACGTTTGGTGCGACCAGCGGCAACCCAGTGGCGGAAGGCACCATCGGATTGGTCGGCAGTGGCTCTGGAAGCGTGGTGCCGGGCAGCTATGTTGCAGGCGCCGCGGCGACGCTGACCTTCGATACCGACTTCGGCCAGGGCGCCCAAACGATCACACTGAACCTGGGAAGCTACGGCGGTTCGTCTGGAGTGACCCAGTACGCCGGCACCAGCTTCGCGCTGCGTGGCATCACCCAGGATGGGGTACCGCCCGGCAGCTTCAGCAGCGTCACCACCAATCAGAGCGGCGACATCCAGGTGAACTATGACAATGGCCAGGCGCGGGTGATCGCCCGCGCGCCAGTCGTTACATTCAACAATCCGAATGAGCTGCAACGCCAGGATGGGCAGGCATTCACGGCCACGAATGGGTCGGGGGCGGCACTCGCCCAGGACGCCGGCAGCAACGGCGCCGGCGGGCTGGTCGTCCAATCGGTCGAGCAGTCAAACGTCGACATCGCATCCGAGTTCAGCAAGCTGATTGTCGCGCAACGTGCCTATTCGGCAAACACCAAAATGGTGACGACAGCCTACGAATTGCTGCAGCAGACGATCGACATGAAGCGTTGAGCCAAGCCCGTAGGAGCAGCGCACCATGAGCCTGGATGCCGTGATGTCGGTGGCCGTGGGCGGCTTGGCCAACATCAACCACAAGCTGCGCGTGGTCTCACAGAACGTCGCCAACGCCTCGACGCCGAATTACGCGCGCGAGGTGGCGACCGACCGCAGCATCGCCGCCGCCGACGGCCAGGGCATGGGGGTGCGGCGCGGCCCGGTCCAGCGCGTGATCGACCAGCAATTGCAGGCCGGGCTGTTCACGCAGAACGCGACCGTCGCCGCGCTGGAGGCCCGCCTGGCGCAATTGCAGCAGTTGGATGCGGTACAGGGAACGCCGGGCCAGGGACAGGATCTGGCAGCCCTGGTCGGCAAGCTGACCGATGCCTTCTCCCGCCTTGCCGGCGATGCCAGCAACAGCACCCAGCAGACGGCGACGCTCGCCGCCAGCACCGCGCTAGCCCGCCAGCTGAACAGCCTCGCCGACGCGGTAACGCGCGAGCGCCAACAGGCCCAACACAGCATCGTCAACGACGTCACCACGCTGAACACCGCCTTGGCCAGTGTCGGCACCCTCAGCGTCAAGATCATCCAGCTGCGCGCGAACGGGCAGGACACAGCCGATCTGGAGAACCAGCGCGACCTCGCACGCGACAATCTCAGCCGCTTGCTGGACGTGCGCACACTGGAACAGCCGAACGGCGACATGATCCTGCTGACGCCCAGCGGGCTGCGCCTGCCGACCGGGCCGGGCGCCGCGCCGTTCAGCACCAGCGACGCAAACCCCGGCCCCACCACCTGGTATCCCGGCGGCGGCTTGCCCGGCATCCTGCTGGACGGCAAGGACGTCACAGCGCAGCTTCAAGGCGGTGCGATGGGCGCAAGGATCGGCCTGCGTGATCAAATACTGCCGACGCTCCAGGCCGGCCTCGACGAATTCGCCATCACCCTGTCAACCCGTTTCGAAAGCCAGGGCCTGCGCCTGTTCACAGACGCATCGGGCACAGTGCCGGTGCCCACGGGTCCAAGTGCGCAGGATGGCTACATCGGCTACGCGGGGGCAATCCAGGTCAACCCGGCCGTGGGCATGAACCCCGCCCTGCTGCGAGACGGCACCCAAGGCATCGCCGGCAGCGCCAGCGGCGCGAGCGCCTTCACACCCAACCCCGCCGGTGGCCCCACCGGCTTCACTACGCTGATCGCGCGCATTCTCAACTTCGCCGTCGGCAGCGAGGCACAGGCCGCCGTCGGCCAACCCGCGGCGCAGACGACCGGCCTAGGGCCGACCGGAGCGCTGGCGACCGGGTTCGCGCCACCGAACGATCTCGCCGGCTTCGCCGGAAGCCTGACCGCCGCCCACGCCCACGAAAGTGCAGCCGCCAGCACCCAGCTTGCCGACGAAACCGCCGTCCAGTCCGCGCTCAAGGACCGGATGTCGGCGATATCCGGGGTGACGATGGATGCGGAGATGGCCGCGATGATCCAGCTGCAATCGCTCTACGCCGCCCATGCCAAGCTGGTCTCGGCCGTGCAGTCGATGTGGGCGCAAACCCTCCAGATGGTGCAGTAGCAATGGCCGGCACCATCCTCAATACGAGCGGCATGTCCGGCTTCGGCATCGCCGGGCGGCTGGTGGCCGATAGCGCGCAGGTGCGCGGCCGGATGGACACGCTGCTCCGCCAAGCCTCGACGGGGCGCGCCGGCAATACCTTTGCGCAACTCGGCAGCACCGCCTCCGCGTCGCTGTCGTTGCGGCCGAACCTGGCCCGGCTGGAAGCATACCAAGCCAATATCGATGCCGCAGCCGGGCGGATGGAGCTGACGCAAAGCACGCTGAAGCAAATCGGCGACATCGCCTCGCGCTTTCGCACCCAGACGATCAACCTGAACGGCCTGAGCCGCTCCGAGGTCGACACCATTGCCGGCTCGGCGCGCGACGCGCTGAAGCAAGTGGCGGGGCTGCTGAACACCCGCGATGGCTCGGTCTACATCTTCGCCGGGCAGGATGGCGCCGCAGCCCCGGTGCCCAGCGGCGATGCCATCGGCACCAGCGGCTTCGTCACCAGCATCGCCACGGCCGTCGCCGCGTTCGGCACCGCGGGCGGGGCGGCCACCATCGCCGCGACGCTGGCGATCGGCGGCTCGAACGCCGCCGGCACCAGCCCCTTCTCGCCCAACCTGTCGCAGCCTGCCTCGCTGCTCGTGGGCGCGCGCACCAGCGTCAGAATCGGCGACGGCGTGGCCGTTCCCACCGGCGTCCTGGCCAGCACCAACGCCGACATCGCCTCGACCGGCCCGGCGACCACCGGCTCCTACATCCGCGACGTCCTGCGCGGCTTGGCGACCCTCGGCGCGCTCTCCGGTAATCAGGTGAGCGCGCCCGGCTTCGGCGAGGTGGTCGCCGATGTGCGCACGAGCCTTGCCGATGCGGTCTCGGCGCTGGCGGCTGACGCCGGCGTGCTCGGCGATCGCCAGTCCGCCCTGGCCGCCACCCAGGCCACGCTGACCGACATGGCCACTGCCATCCAAACCCAGATTTCGGACGCGGAGGACGTGGACATGGCGAGCACACTCTCGCGCCTCTCGGCCGTGCAGTCGCAGTTGCAGGCGTCCTATCAGCTGATCGCCAGCCTGCAGAGCATGTCGCTGGCCCGCTACCTCGGCGGTGGATGATTGGGGAGGTCACAGTAGCGGCAATGAAGAAATCTCGAACATCCGCGCCAGATTCATCGGACGTTAATCCGCCATCTGCATGATGGGGAACACCTGCAAAAGCGCAGGATCAAGCGTAACATACTGGACCCACAGGAAAATCTACCATGGCCCTGAATTCCGTAAACTCGAACCTAGCCGCAACCGTCGCGCTGGCTTCGCTGAACTCCACCGCCACCCAACTTGAAAAGACCCAGAAGGCGATCTCCACCGGCTATCGCGTCGCCGACGCGAAGGACGATGGCGCGGCCTTCGCTGTTGCCGAGCGCGTTCGCTCAGACGTCAGCGCGCTGACCAGCGCGAACCAGCAGCTCGGCAACGTGAAGGGTCTGCTCTCCACCACCTTGTCCGGCCTGTCCGACGTCTCGAAAACGCTCGACCAGGCCCGCGCCGTGCTGGTCAAGCTCGCCGATGGCAACACGCTGGGCGACCAGCGCACGCAGTATGTCGCTCAGTACACCACCCTGTTGGAAAACGTGAAGTCCTACCTGCAAGATGCCGGCTACAACGGCAAATCCCTGATCGGCGACATCTCCGGCAGCAACGGCGCCTTCGGCTCCGTCGGCGTGGTTCGCAACGAAATCGGTGCCACCTACTCGATCGCCACTTTCGGCGGTTCGGCCTTCTTCGCCTCGCTGAACTTCACCTCGACGCAGCTGCAAGGTGCCGCAACGGTGCAGGCGCTGATCACCGCGGCCGGCACATTCGTGAACAACCTGAGCTCGCTCGGCACCCAGCTGAACAAGTACGGCGCCGCGTCGAACTATGTCGACAACCAGATCAGCTACAACAGCAACAAGATCGACAGCCTCAACAATGGTCTAGGCTCGCTGATCGACGCCGATCTGGCCAAAGAGTCCGCAAAGCTGCAATCCCTGCAGATCAGGCAGCAGCTTGGGACCCAGGCACTGTCGATCGCCAATCAAGCCCCGCAGAGCCTGCTCAGCCTGTTCAAGTAAGCCTGCTTGGCTTGGGCGCCGGCAGGTGGTTCGCCGCCGCCGGCGCTGCTTGAACAATCGCGGGAGAGTGCTGCATGTCGATACTGGTTCTGGAGCTCCGTCAGGGTGAAATGATGATCATCAACGGCGCGCCTATCCGTTTTCGAACCAAAACGCGGGTCGAACTCACAGCACACGCACGTTTCCTGTTCGGCAAGCAAATCATGGCGCCCGATCAGGCCGACACGCCGGCAAGGCGGATCTATTTCGCCCTGCAGTGCGCCTATATCGGCACCGAGGCGGAGCGCGGGTCCGGGCTCGCTGCAGCGCGCGATCTGATACTGTCATTCCAGGAAGCCACAACATCGGGCTTGGCGCGCGACATTCTTGAGCGCGCTCTGGCCGCAGCCGAGAGCGACGACTGCTATCAGGCTCTCAAACTCGCGCGCCGCATCATGCGCCATGAGGACGCCGTCCTTGGGCGCGAGGCGCCCCCCCCTATGCCGACACCCACCCTCGCCCCGCGAGCCGCCGCCTGAAGATCTCTTGACGCCCCCTCAGACAGGAACCCATTCCATGCAGAACCGCATGATCCACGCAACCCGCGCCTACGCTGCGGCATCTGCCCGCCGCAGTTTCCGCGAGCAGGAAGCCGATGTGTTCCGCCACGCTAACGCGATGCTCCGCACCGCGCGCAGCGAGGGTGCACAGCCACAAGCCAGGGCGTTGGCCGACAACCGCCGTCTCTGGATGACGCTCATCGATCTGATGCAGGATCCCGCCAACGCGTTGCCGGCATCGCTGCGGGCTTCAATCGTCTCGGTCGGGATGACAGTGCAACGTGAAATGGACGAGGCGCCGCCCGATTTCGACTTCCTGATCGCGGTAAACGAGGATTTCGCCGCTGGCCTGCTCCAGGCCAGCTAGGCGCATGGCGCTTTCCATCTCAGGCGCGAACGCAGTTTCGATCCTTCTGGGCAACGCCGGTGATGGCTCGGCATTCGGGCAGACGCGGGTCAGCAATGGCACCTCACCACTCCTGGCCTTGAAGCTTGCGGAAAAATATCAGGCAAAGGGCGTCGCTGACACTGCGAAGCTGCCCGAGGTCCAGCGTGACATAGCCGCCTTCAAGAAGGCCCTCGCCACGGCCCGCGACGCCAAGCAACTCGCGGGGAACGTGAACTTCCTAAAGGTCCTGCTGACTGCCAACGGACTCGCGGACGGCGTGGAATATCCCGGGCTGGCGCAAAAGGTCCTTTTGTCAGATCCGAAGGACGGGAGATCCTTGGTCAACCGTCTGGCAGACAGGCGCTGGACAGCAGTAGACTTGTTGCGAAAGTCTGCGGCCTATTTCGACCACCAGTTCGTGGCACCGGGCCAATCTGTCGGGCTTTTCAGAATGGCATGAACCCCGCTTCGATGTTCACCAGCCCCGCGATGATCGACGTTTTGGTGTGATGGGTGTCGC
>CAMCJI010000196.1 GCA_945874805.1 Asaia bogorensis
CGGGCGCTGGCGGCCTGGCCTGCCCTCCACCAACACCAACTCGCGTGGTAATGTCGGGATGGAAGTCGTTGTTCGCACGGCAAACACCGACCTGCATTCCGGCCGCTTCGGCGGACCGGTGGGCAATGCGGCGATGGTGCTGGCGCGCATTCTCGCCAGCATCCATGACGAGACCGGCAAGATCGTCGTCGATGGCTTCATGGACGGGCTGCAGCGCCCCTCCAACGCCGATTTCGAATCGATGGACGCGCTCGGCTTCGACGAGGTGAAATTCTTCGCCGATATCGGCGCGCGCCCTGGCGCTGGCGAGCCCGGCTACCGCCTGCTCGAACAGATCTGGCTGCGCCCGACCATCGAAGTGAACGGCATCGGCGGCGGCTACCAGGGCGCCGGCGGCAAAACGGTCATCCCGAAGGAGGCGATGGCGAAGATCACCTGCCGCCTCGGCCCCGGCCAGGACCCGAAGGCGGCCGGGGCGGCGGTAGAAGCCCATCTGCGCCGCCACCTGCCGGCCTGGGCCGATCTCGAGATCACCCACGGCCGCGGCGGGTCGGCCGCCTATGCGGTGCCGGACGACGACCCCTTCCAGGCGGCGATCGAGCGGACGATGGAATCCGTGCACGGCCGCAAGCCGCTGCGCGTCGGCGTCGGCGGCACCCTGCCGATCTCGGCCATGGTCAAGCAGGCGCTGGGGCTGGAGACGGTGATGCTCAGCTACGCCATCGCCGACGAAAACATCCACGCCCCCAACGAGTTCTTCCGCATGCAGAGCTTCCACGAGGGCCTGCGGGCCTGGGCGCAGGTGCTGCCGGAACTGGCAAAGGCGCGCAGAAGCTGAAAAGATACGCCTGAACGACAAAAAGCCGCAGGAAACGCCATGGCCATCACCACGCTGCCCACCATCCCGACGACCCCGGTGACGCCGGAGATCTTCGAGAAGCTGCAGGCGATCGTCGGGCCGAAGGGCCTGATCACCGATGAGGCGGAAAAGCGCCCGTTCGTCACCGACTGGCGGGGCACGCTCTCCGGCCAGGCGGCCGTCGTCGTGCGCCCCGGCTCCACTGAGGAGGTGGCGGCGGTGGTGAAGCTCTGCGCCGAGCACGGCGTGGCGATCGTGCCGCAGGGCGGCAATACCGGGCTGATGGGCGGTGCCACGCCCTACAGCACGCATACCGGCATCCTCCTCTCGCTCGGGCGGATGAACCGGGTGCTGGCGATCGACACCGCTGGCTCGACGATGACGGTGGAGGCCGGGGTGGTGCTCCAAACCATCCAGAACCTGGCCAGCGAGAACGACCGGCTGTTCCCGCTCAGCCTCGGCGCACAGGGCAGTTGCATGATCGGCGGCAACCTCTCCACCAACGCCGGCGGCGCGCAGGTGCTGCACTACGGCAACACCCGCAACCTCGTGCTCGGGCTGGAGGTGGTGCTGCCGTCGGGCGAGGTGTGGAACGGGCTGCGGGCGCTGAAGAAGAACAACACCGGCTACGACCTCAAGCACCTTTTCGTCGGCGCTGAGGGCACGCTGGGGATCATCACCAAGGCGGTGCTGCGGCTGTTCCCCAAGCCGAAGGACGTGGCCACCGCCTGGATCGCGATCCCCAGCCCGCAGGCCGGCGTCGATCTGCTGGCGCTGGCGAACGCGGCCAGCGAGGACAATGTGACGAGTTGCGAACTGCTCAACCGCACCGCCATCGACATGGTGCTGCGCCACATCCCCAACACCCAGGACCCGGTGCCGGGCGAGGGCATGTGGTACATCCTCATGGAATGGTCCTCCACCCGCCCGGCTGAAGGGCGCGGCATGGCCGGCAAGATGGAGGAGTTCCTCGCCGAGCAGATGGAAGCCGGCCTCGTGCTCGATGCGGTGATCGCCCAGAACGAGGCGCAGGCCCGCAACATGTGGCACATCCGCGAAAGCCACGCCGAAGCCGGGCGGGCCGACGGGCCGTCGATCAGCTACGACATGTCGGTGGCCAGCAGCCGCATCCCCGAATTCGTTGACCGCGCCATCGCCGCGGCCTACGAGATCCTGCCGGCGATCCGCCCCACCCCCGGCGGCCACATGGGTGACGGCAACCTGCACTTCGGCTTCAAGGCCCCGGTTGGCATGGACCCGCAGAGCTGGGGCCAGTACACCCCGGCTCTGACCCGGGCGGTGAACGACATCATCCGCGACTTCAACGGCTCGATCTCCGCCGAACACGGCATCGGCCAGGAAAAGATCGACGAACTCGCCTACTATGCGCAGGTGGTGGAACTGGACGCGATGCGGGCGATCAAGCGCGCCTTCGACCCGAAGAACATCATGAATCCGGGGAAGATCTTCCGGGTCTAGGCCTCACCGTCCTGCCGGTAGGGGGCGAAGGTGGCCAGATGCGCCATCGTCTCCAGCCGCTCCCGCCGCTCCTCCACCAGGAAATCCGCCACTGCGCGGCGAAGCCCGGTATGGGCGAGCCAGTGGGCGGAGAAGGTGGGGGAGGGGACGTAGCCGCGCTGGATCTTGTGCTCGCCCTGCGCGCCGGCTTCCACCCGGGCGAGACCATGCTCGATCGCGAAGTCGATGGCCCGGTAGTAGCAGAGCTCGAAATGCAGGAACGGTACGTCCTCGCTCGCGCCCCAGTTGCGGCCGAACAGTGCCTCGCGCCCCATCAGGTTGAGCGCGCCCGCCACCGGCCGGCCCGCGCGCAAGGCGAGCATGAGCACGACCGCATCGCCCAGCCGCTCGCCCAGCAGCGGAAAGAACCGTTCGGTGAGGTAGGCGCTGCCCCATTTGCGGTCGACGGTGGAGGTGTAGAAGCCGTGGAAGGCCGCCCAGTGCGCCGCGGTGATATCGCCGCCGCGCAGGGCCACGAACTCCAGTCCGGCCGCGTTGGCATCCCGCCGCTCGCGCTTGAGGGTCTTGCGCTTGCGTGAGGCCAGGGCGCCGAGGAAATCATCGAAGGTCGCGTAGCCGCGGTTGTACCAGTGGAACTGCATGCCCTGGCGTTGCAGCCATCCGGCCTCGCCCAGCGCCTCCCATTCCGGCTCCGTGCAGAAGGTGACATGCACGCCGGAGACGTCCAGCCCTTTCGCCGCCTGCACCAGGGCGTCCGCCATTGTCGCCATCGGCACGCCTGATCCCGGGCGGATCAACAGCCGCGGGCCGGGCACCGGGCTGAACGGGGAGGCAACCTGCAATTTCGGATAGTAGCGCCCACCCGCCCGTTCCAGCGCGTTCGCCCAGCCGTGGTCGAACACATACTCGCCGTAGCTGTGCGACTTCGCATACATCGGCGCGCAGGCGACCACCTGCCCTGCCGCATCGCGCAAAACCGCGTGCTGTGGCAGCCAACCGGTGCGTGGGCCGGCCGAGCCGCTCTCCTCCACCGTCGAGAGGAAGGCGTGCGAGACGAAGGGGTTGTCGTCCCCCGCGCAGGCGTCCCAGTCGGCCACCGCGATTTCCGCGATGGCCTTGTGCAGGGTCAGAGTCAGTTCGGTCGGGCGTTTGGCCATCCCGCTAAGGTAGGGTCAAAACGCAATCAGGCAATTCGGAACATGCCCTCAACCTCGACGGTCGCGTTCAGCGGCAGGGAGGGCACACCGACGGTGGTGCGGGCATGCCGTCCCTTGTCGCCAAAGACCTCGACGGCGGTGTTGGACGCACCGTTCATGATCGCCGCGTGCTGGGTGAAGCTCGCCGGCGCCGCGATGAAGCCGCCGAGGCGGACCACCTGCTGCACCCGGTCGAGATCGCCGTCGCAGGCTGCCTTCAACTGGGCGAGCAGGTTGATGAAGCATAGCCGCGCACCGGCGGTTGCGTCCTCGATGCTCATGCCCTCGCCGACGGGGCCGAGCGCCATGATCTTGCCGTTGTCGGCCGGCAACTGGCCGGAGATAATCACCAGATCCCCGGTGCGCACGAAGGGCACATAGTTGGCCACAGGGGCCATGGGGGTGGGCAGCACGATGCCCAGCTCTTGCAGTTTTACTTCAATCATGCCGGGCATGGTGTTCTATTCCTTCTATTTTTAGGCAGGTATCCAGACAGACAAGTAAGCGTCTTCTTTTTTGAAAAAAAGAAGCAAAAAATTTTTTATCGGGGCTTCGCCGCCCAGCCGCACATTGGCTGGAAAGTCCGGCGGAGCCAAAAAATCCCGAAATCAGAACCTCATTTCGGGCTAAAGGGCCCAACCCAATGGACAAAGTTTTTTTGCTTCTTTTTGTTCACAAAAAGAAGACCTTGTTTCCCTTCACTCCCCCACCACCCGAAGCCCCCGCCGCCGCTGACGCACACTCTCGCCCTTGCGGTCCGGCCAGGTGAGCGGCAGCAGCGGCGCGCGGTCACGGGCGCCTTCGCCGAGGGCGTCGGCGTCCTCTTCCTCGGCCGGGGCGAGTTCGACCCCGGTGAGGTAGTTCGCCGCCAGGTTGCGAAAGGTGTAGTCGAGGAGGGAGGTCGCGCGGTCCACTGCCGGGTCGCCCTCGACTGTGCCGGCGGGGCCGAAGCGGGTGAAGGTGAAGGCCTCCACGAAGGTCGCCAGCGGCACGCCGTGTTGCAGGCCGAGGCTGACCGCCATTGAGAAATTATCCATCAGGCCGCGGAAGGCCTGGCCTTCCTTGTGCAGGCCGATGAACACCTCGCCGAGGCTGCCGTCGGCGTATTCGCCGGTGCGCAGGAACAGCTTGTGCCCACCAACGGCGGCCTTCTGGGTGTAGCCGGTGCGCCGTGCCGGCAGGTCGCGCCGGTTGTCCTGCCGTGCGGGCGGGATGGCGGCGGGGCGGGCGGGCAGGAAGTGCAGATGCGGCGCGATGGCGTCATGCATCGCCGCGTGGGCGCCGGGTGCGGGGTGAGGCAGCGGGTTCTCACCGGCGAGGGAGCGGGCAAGTGCGGCCTCGGGCGACAGGCCCTGTGCGGCGAGGCGGGCGCGGGCAGTGCGGGTGAGGCGGCCCTCGGCGTCCAACGGGGAGAAGGCGGGAGCGAGGCCGCCGGTCTCGACGCCCAACAG
This sequence comes from Asaia bogorensis, assembly GCA_945874805.1. Lineage (GTDB taxonomy): Bacteria > Pseudomonadota > Alphaproteobacteria > Acetobacterales > Acetobacteraceae > CAIRTN01. The sequence continues at coordinate 4,986 of CAMCJI010000196.1, forward strand.
CGCCTCCGCCACACCCGGCGCGGTGATTGCGGTGGTGGCGGCGTGCCGGCGGCCGGGGCGGGCCTGGGCGAGGCTCAGGGCAGCTTGCGCGGCCTCTGCCAGGCCGGGCAGCACGGTGGCGGCGGGCGGCGGCTGCAAGGGGCTGGCCTGGAACAGCGTGCCGAAGCGCTCGGCCATCTCCGCCGAGCCGAGGTCCGCCCCGGCGCGCAGCAGGGCGGCGATGGCGGTGGCTGCGGCGCAGGCGTCGGCGGTGCCGTAGTCGATCCCGCAGGCGGCCAGCAGCCCGGCGAGGTCGGCGAAACCGATCTCGAGGCGCTGCGCGGAGGGGGCTGCCAGCGTCAGCGCGATGGCGGCCAGGCGGGCGGCGGCGGCGAACCCGGCGGCGTCGAAGCCCTGCTCGGGGTCGTGGAACGCCGGCAGGTTGAGCACGAAGCCGGGTGCGGCGGTGCCGGCGCCGGCCCAGATCGCCGGGCCGGGGGCGCCCCGGCGGGCGAGCAGCAGGGCGTGCAGCGCCTCGTCGATCGGCGCATCGATGCCGGCGCGGCGGCCGCGCTCACCGATCGGGCGGAAGGCGGCCTCTGCGGCGGCTTGCAGGCTGACGGGGCCTACGCCGGGGGCGAGTGCTGCCAGCGCCTCTGCGGCCTGGTCGTCCCAATGCGCGGGGATGGCGACCGGGCGGGGTGCCGCGTCCGGATCGGGGCTGGCGGACAGGCGGCGCAGCTTGACGCCGGCCCAGGATTTCGGTTTTGCGTTCATGCGTGACATGCGGAGCAGACTATGCCCGCCACCGCGACTCGGGAAGTGTATTTTGTGGTCGAACCGCGACTCGGCCACAACATCCTGTGGATAACTGCCGTTTGCCGCGCTGCGGCGCAAGCCGATGGACCGCCGCGCGCCAAGCCGCTATATCAGCCGCATGGACATCGGCACCCGCATCAACACGTGGCTCTACGGACGCGAAGTCGGCCGTGATGCCGTCGGCAACATCTATTACGAGGACAAGCGCGGCCGGGCGGACGGTCCGAACCGTCGCTGGGTCGCCTTCCTCGGTGAGAGCGAGGCTTCGGCCGTGCCGCCGGAATGGCACGCCTGGCTCCACTACACCGTGGACAGCCCGCTCGCCGCGACCGGCCGCCCCTGGCAGAAGCCGCATCAGGCGAACGCGACCGGCTCGGCCGACGGCTACCGCCCTGCCGGCCACGACTATCAGGGCGGCAAGCGCGCGCTGGCCACCGGTGACTACGAGGCCTGGACGCCGGGAAGCTAGGCATGGCCGGGCGCAACCTCTCCGAGCTGATCGCCGGCGCTGCCGTGCTCGCTGTCGCCGCCGGCTTCCTGGGCTATGCCGTCGCCAACACCGGCCGGGCCACCATGGGCGGCGTGACCCTGCATGCCAAGTTCGAACGCGCCGACGGTCTGGCCAGCGGGTCCGACATCCGCATGGCCGGCGTGAAGGTCGGCAGCGTTTCCAGCACCCGCGTCGATCCCGAGACGTTTCAGGCGGTGGTGACCTTCACCGTGCAGTCCAGCCTCAAGCTGCCGAAGGACACCAGCGCGGAGATCACCTCCGACGGCCTGCTGGGCGGCAAGTTCATCACCCTGGTGCCCGGCGGCGATACCAAAACGCTGGCCGAGGGCGGTGAGGTGACGATCACCCAATCCGCCGTCAGCCTCGAACAATTGCTGGGCAAGTTCATCTTCTCCGTCTCCGACCTCACCGGCGCGGTGCAGAAGACCCTGCCGCCCCCGACCAAGCCGTGATCGCGGCGCCGAAGACCTGGCCGCAGCCGGATGGCGCGCCCGTCGCCTGCAAGGAAAAGCTGCGCACCCTGGCGGAGAACCACGCCGAACTCGCCCAGGTGATGCAGGACGCCTTCGATGACGCCGTGCTGATGGGCGTGGACGATGCAGCGATGCGCCGCATCCTCGCCGACATGGTGCAGGCACTCGCCAGCCCGAAGCGCCCCGGGACCACCCAGGCGGCATGATCCGGCTGGTTCTGGCGGCCGCGCTGCTCGCCGGCCCCGCCGCGGCCCAGGCGCCACGCCCCGCGCCGGTGCCCGCCCCCTATCCGCAGCTATTGCCGGGCCAGACCCTGCCCAACGTGCCGCCAGCGCCTAGCGCCGCCCCTGCGCCCGTCGCCCCGATCATCCCCGCGCCGGTCGCGCCCGTCGTAGCCGAGTGGCTCAGCCTGCCAAGTGCGGAAGTGCGGGTGCTCGACAAGCTCAGTGCGAGGGTTGCCACGTTGACGCTGAAGACCGGTGAGCCCGCCCGCCACGGCCCGCTCACCCTGACCCTGCGCGGCTGCCTCATCCGCCCGCCAGACCGCGCGCCCGATGCCGGGGCCTATCTTGAGATCGCGGACGCCACCGGCGGCCCGGGCTTCCGCGGCTGGATGCTCGTCTCCACCCCCGCGCTGTCGGGGCTGGAGAGTCCGGGCTGGGATGTCCGCCCGCTCGGCTGCAAGCCGTGATCCGGCTGGAGGCCGGGGCCGCGCTGCTGCTCGACCTCGACGGCACGCTGATCGATATCGCGCCGACTCCGGATTCGGTGGTCGTGCCGCCCGACCTGCCGCCCGCGCTGCGCGCCTTGCGGGCCCGGCTCGGCGGGGCGCTGGCCATCGTCACCGGGCGGAGTATTGGGGTGGTGGACGCGCTGCTGGGCGACGCCGCCACCGCCATTGCCGGCGAGCACGGCGCGGCAATCCGCCACCACCCGGACGTGCCGCCCGAGCGCCTGCCCGCGCCGCCGGTGCCGCCCGCGTGGATCGCTGCGGGGGACGCGGCGGTGGCCGCGCACCCCGGCGCACTGCTGGAGCGCAAGCAGGGGGGATTCGTGCTGCATTTCCGCCTCGCTCCCGACGCCGGCCCGGCCCTGCTGGCGGCGGCGCAAGCCATCGCCGGGCCAGGCTTTACCGTGATGGCCGCGAAGATGGCGTGGGAGATCAAGCCCGCCGGCATCGACAAGGGCGGCGCGGTGCGCGCCATCATGGCCCGCGCGCCGTTTGCCGGCCGCACCCCTGTCTATATCGGCGACGACACGACCGACGAGGCGGCGATCGCCGCGGCGCAGGCGATGGGCGGGCGGGGCTACCGGGTCGCCGAAGCCTTCGCCGACCCCGCCGGCGTGCGGCGGTGGCTGGCGGTGGAGGCCCTCAGACCGGCGTGATCATCACATGCTGCCGGAAGGCGGCATTCCCGCC
>CAMCJI010000197.1 GCA_945874805.1 Asaia bogorensis
CCGCGCGAACTGGTCGATACCTTCGGGCTGGACGCCGTGCGGTTCTTCCTGCTGCGCGAGGTGCCTTTCGGCAATGATGGCGATTTCCAGCGCAAGGCGTTGATTTCGCGGATGAATACTGAGCTTGCCAACGACCTTGGCAACCTCGCGCAGCGTTCGCTCAGCCTGATCGCGCGCAATTGCGAGGGCCGGCTGCCGGCACATGGCGCGCTCACCGAGGACGACGCGGCGATGCTGGCCGCCGCCGCGGCGCTGCCGGGGCTGCTGCGGGCGCAGCTCGACCGGCAGGCGTTTGGGGAGGCGCTGGAGGAGGTCTGGCGGGTCATCCGGGCGGCGAATTCCTATATCGACCGGCAGGCGCCCTGGGCACTGAAGAAGACCGACATTGCGCGCATGAACAGCGTGTTGCGAGTGTTGACGGATGTCATCCGCACGGTTGCCACGGTGCTGCAGCCGTTCATGCCGACCAGCATGGCGCGGATGCTCGACCAATGCGGCGTGGGGGAGGGCAGGGACCTCGCCAGCCTCGCGATACCGCTTGCCGACGGCACGCCGCTGCCGGCGCCGCAGGGGGTGTTTCCCCGCTATGTCGAGCCGGTGGCGTAAGCGGCTGATGTTGATCGATTCGCACTGCCATCTCGACTATTTCACCGCCGAGATCGACACCATCCTCGCCCATGCCGCCGCGGCGGGGGTTGGGGAGATGGTGACGATCGGCACACGGCTGACCCGGTCGGACGAGATGCGGGCGATTGCCGATGCACATCCCAACGTGTGGTGCACGGTGGGCGTGCATCCGCACAATGCCGGCGAGTTCCCCGTGCCGGTGCCCGAGGCGATCGCGGCGGAAGCGGCTTATCCGAAGGTGATCGGCATCGGGGAGTCCGGGCTCGATTACTTCTACGACAAGGCGCCGCGCCCGGCGCAGCAGGACAGTTTTCGCGCGCATATCCGCGCCGCCCGGCTCGCCGGGCTGCCGTTGTGCATCCATGCGCGCGATGCCGACCAGGATATCGCCGATATTCTGCGCGAGGAGCGGGCGGGGGGGGATTTCGACTTTCTGCTGCACTGCTTCTCGTCCGGGCGGGGGCTCGCAGAGGCGGCGGTGGAAATGGGCGGGTATCTCAGCTTCTCCGGCATCCTGACATTTCCAAAATCGCAGGAAATCAGGGACATCGCCCGCGATATTCCGGCGGACCGGCTGCTGGTGGAGACCGACGCGCCTTATCTCGCCCCGGCGCCGTTCCGCGGCAAGCGCAATGAGCCGGCTTACGTTGCGCACACAGCGGCGGTGCTGGCACAGGTGCATGGCATGTCGGCCGCGGCGATGGCGGACCTGACCACCGCGAACTTCCGCCGCCTGTTCCGCAAGGCCGCGTGATCACGGCGACGCTCCTCGGCACCGGCGCCTCGGCCGGGGTGCCGATGATCGGCGGGCCGGACGGGCGGGGCGACTGGGGGGTGTGCGATCCGGCCGAGCCCCGCAACCGCAGGACCCGCAGCGCCATCCATCTCGCCGGGCCGGATGGGGCGCTGCTCGTGGATACCGGGCCGGAACTGCGCGAGCAGTTGATTGCCAATGGAATCAGCCGTGTGGATGCCATTCTTTACACACACGCGCATGCCGATCACATCACCGGGCTGGATGACGTGCGCATCCTGAACCGCCTCGCCGGACGGCCGCTGAGCGCCTTCGGCACGACGGAGACGCTGGCGGATATCGAAACGCGGTTTCCCTATGCCTTCCGCCCCTGGACGCCGCCGGGGTTCTTCCGGCCGGTGCTGGTCGCCGAGGCGGTGGCGGCTGGGGAGACGGTGACACTGGCCGGGCTGCGTATGCGGCTGATTTTGCAGGATCATGGGTTTACCACGTCGCTTGGATTGCGGATCGGCGACTTCGCCTATTGCACGGATGTGTTCGACTTCGGCGCTGCGGGATTTGCGGCGCTGGAGGGGCTGGACACCTGGGTTGTCGGCTGTTTCCAGCGCCCGCCGCACCGCACGCATGCGCCGCTGGAGAAGGTGCTCGGCTGGGTGCGGCGGCTGCGCCCGCGGCGGACGATCCTGACACATATGGGCACCGACATGGATTGGAGGTGGCTGTGTGCCAATCTGCCGGCGGGAGTGGAGCCGGGGTTCGATGGGCAGGTGCTGCAGTTCTGAGGGGCGCCGGTTTGGACCGTATCATTTGACGCAATATGGGGCCTGTGAGACAGGTCTGTCGATCAGCAGGAGCCGGAAATGTCCAACGTTGAGACACTCGTTCAGCCGAGCGAACTGCTGCAATGGCAGCCTATTCATGGCGCGCAGGTGATCCGCGATGCGGGCGGGGGGCTGCTGTTCTCAGACGGCGCCAAGTCCGACTATCACCTGATGCGCGTCACCGGCCCACAGTTCAAGGCGGCAAATCTCCGGCTTCGCATCACTGCCACGCCAGCCCCGACCTGCAATACGGAACTCTACATCAACCATTGGGGCGGCATGGACGTGCTGCGCGTTGGACCGGACGGGCGCGTGCTGGACCCGGGGCTCACGTCGAGCCTGTCGGTGCAGCGCGAGCCGGACAGCGGCCGGTTGCACGTGGAGGCGACGTTCTTCAACAGCCATCCTACCCTGTCGATCGGTACAACGCGCGGCCCCTATGGCCGCTATGAGGGTAGCGGCACGCCACAGTATCTGATCGATGCCGTCGAGGTTACGCGCCTGCCTGATGTTCCGCTGGACCGGCGGATTCGGCTGATCGACGTGGGCGCTGCTGGCGGGCTGCATCGGGAGTGGCGGCGTGTTGGCGGCGCGATCGTGCCGATCTGTTTCGAACCCAATCCGGCGTCCGCCGCGCTGCTCGGATTCGACGTTCCTGGGTTTGAGGGCGGGAAGATCCTGATGACGGGGCTGCTTGACCGTGATGGGCCGCAGACGCTGAACGTCACTCGGCATGGCGGCTGCTCCTCGGTGCTCGAACCCGATCCGGCCGTGCTCGGGCGCTACGCCGTCGCGCCGATATTCGATGTGATGAAGCGTATTGAGGTCAATTGCCGGCGCTATGACTCGATGCACGCCTCAGGGGAGGTACCTGTACCTGATCTAGTCAAAATCGATGTGCAAGGCGCTGAATATGAGGTTCTTTCAGGTTTTGGCTCGCTGCTCGATCAGGTTCTGGCAGTAGAACTGGAGTCGCATCTCTACCCGATCTACCGGGGCCAGAAGCTGCTTGGCGATGTGACGAAGCTGCTGGATGCGCATGGTCTGGGGCTTCGCAAGATGGAGCCGCAATACAGCTTTGACGGCGAACTGCTGGAGTTCAACCTGTTTTCACCCGCCGGCTCGATACGCTGCCTGCACCAGAAGACATCGCGCGGGAGAAGCTGGCGATGATCGAGCGGGTTTGGGAGCTGCGGGTATATCCGGAAGGCCGCATGATGGCCGCAGCCATGATGGGGCAGGGCTGACCAGTCAGGGGGCTTCGGCGCCGGTCTCGGCCTTCCAGGCACGCAGCAGGGCGGCGCGGCGGGTGGGCATGCGGGCGTCGGTGGGGGCCAGGCCGACGATGCGGTCAGCGCGGAAATGGCGGAATCCCTCGCGCAGTTCGCACCAGGCGACGACGACGCGGACGGATTCGAAGAAGGCCAGCGCGATCGGCCAGATCGTGCGCTGCGAGGGGGCGCCGGCCTTGTCCTGATAGGCGATGTGCAGCTTGCGCTCGGCGCGGATGGCCTCGCGGATGCTGGCGAGTTCGGCCACGCCCGTGGGCACGGTGCTGCCAGGGCCGATCAGCAGGGTTTCGGCCTCGGTAGCGCCGCGCAGTACGCCGGGCAACACCGCCTCGATCTTCGCCAGCGCATCGCGGGCGGCGAGCGCCAGGCGGGGATCGCCGCGCTCCTGCACCCAGCGGGAGCCGAAGGCGAGAGCCTCGACCTCCTCGGGGGTGAACATCAGCGGCGGCAGGGTGAAGCCGGGGCGGAGCAGATAGCCCAGGCCGGCCTCACCCTCGATCGGCGCGCCCTGGGCCTGCAGCGTCGCGACGTCGCGGTAGAGGGTGCGCAGGCTGATGCGCAGTTCGGCAGCCAGGGCGGCGCCGCTCACCGGCCGGCGGTGGCGGCGGAGAACCTGCAACAGATCGAGAAGCCGCTCGGCGCGTGACACGTTGGGTTGACCCGTGGTGCGATGCGCCAGTGTCGGCCGAAGCCGAGTCGGCGCCAAGCCTTCGTTTTCCGGCCATTCCGGCAGCGTCTTTCTTTCCATAATATACCTTATGCGACTTTCAGATGCGCGCATGAGGCTCCCCCGGAGGTCTCCCCTTGCGTGCTCAGCGTGCCATCCAGGTTGTCGGCTGCCATGCCGAGGGTGAGATCGGCGATGTGATCGTCGGCGGGGTGCTGCCGCCGGCGGGTGGCACGATGTTCGAGAAGATGCAGGCGATGCAGCGCGACCACGACCATATCCGCCGCCTGCTGATCTGCGAGCCGCGTGGCAGTGTGGCGCGGCACGTCAATCTCCTGGTGCCCTCCACGCGGGCGGACTGCGTGGCTGGGGCGATCATCATGGAGCCGACGGAGTATCCGCCGATGTCCGGCTCCAACACCATGTGCATCACCACGGTGCTGCTGGAGACCGGGATCGTGCCGATGGTGGAGCCCCTCACCCGCCTTCGGCTGGACATGCCGGCAGGCCCGGTGGACGTGGTGGCCGGCTGCCGCGACGGACGGGTGGAATGGGTGGAACTGACCAACGTGCCCTGCTTCGTCGACCGGCTGGCGGCACCGCTGGAGGTCGAGGGGTTCGGCACGATTGCCGTGGATATCGCATTCGGCGGCATGTTCTATGCCCTGGCCGATGCCACCGCCCTGGGTTTTCGGCTGGCGGCGGATGAGGCGCGGGATCTGGCGGTGCTGGGGGAGCGGATACGGCTTGCGGCGCGTGCGCAGTATGTCGTGGAACATCCGGATAATACAGCAATATCAGGTGTCAGTATCGTCCAGCTGAATGCGCCGTTCAGGCCGGAGGGGCATGGGCCGAACACCTGCATCGTCGCTCCCGGGCGGTCGGACCGCAGCCCGACGGGGACGGGGCTGTCTGCACGGCTCGCCGTGCTGCACGCACGCGGGCTGCTGGGCGTCGGCGGGCGGTATGACCACACCTCGCTGATCGGCTCGCGGTTCGAGGGGCGGATCGTGGCGGAAACCAGCGTGGCCGGGCGGCGGGCAATCATCCCGGCGATCCGCGGCCGGGCGTGGATCACCGGTTTGCACAGCTACCTGCTCGACCCCTCCGACCCCTATCCGCAAGGCTATGTGCTGTCTGACACCTGGGGGGTGACGCCGGGCGTGGTCCAGCACGCGGCCGAGCCATTGCCGGCGGGCGAACCGGCCAGTTAGGCTCATCGCGTAAATCAGGCGTGTGCCCCCGATGTCCGACCTGCCCCCCCTTCCCGGCCTGGACGCGCCGGATGCGCTGTTCCGCGCGGCCACTGTGGCGCTGGCGCGGGGGGCAGATGGGGCGGTGCTGGCGCGGCTGAGCGAGGCCTGCCGCCGCCATCCCTGGCATGCCGGACTTGGCCTGCGCCGGGGCGATGCGCTGCAACTGGCGGGCCAGGCGGGCGAGGCGGTGACCGCCTACCGGGCGGCGCTGGCCATCGATCCCTCTCTGTTCGAGGCCTGGTACGGGCTGGGCAGCGCGCAGCTCAGGCTGCGGGTGTTTGCGGATGCGCGCGATGCGCTCGGCAAGGCGCTCGCCCTCGTCCCGGCGGCGCATGGCGCGGCCTGCGCGCTGGCGGAGGCGCTGTTCCAGCTCGGCGAGGTCGATGCCGCTGTCGCCGCCTATCGGCAGGCCGCCGCCGGGCCGGCGGAGGTGCGGGCGGCGGCGTTGTCGAGCCTGGCGACGATCATTCCCGGCAGCCCGGCCGCCGATCACGCTGCCGTGCTGGCGGCGCGGCGGGGCTGGGCGGAGGCGGCCGCGGCGCGGATCCAGCCGCTGCCGCAGCGGCCGCCGGCGGCCGGGCGGGCGGTGCGGGTCGGCTATCTCTCGGCGTTCTTCGGCGATCGCAACTGGATGAAGCCGGTGTTCGGCGTGATCAACGCGCATGACCGCTCCCGCTTCGAGGTCCACATGATCTCCGACGGCGGCTATCCCTCGGCCGAGGCGGGCTACGTCGATCACGCCGAGGACCGGGTCTGGCGGGTGCGGGGCATGCCGAATGCCGAGCTGGCGCAAAGGATCGCGGCGGCGGAGATCGATGTGCTGGTCGATCTGAACGGCTACAGCCTGGTCAACCGGCTCGGGCTGCTGCCCTATCGTGCCGCCCGCCGGCAGTTCGGCTGGTTCAACATGTTCGCCACCACCGGGATGCCGGGGCTCGATGCACTGATCGGCGACGGCGAGAGCGTGATGGCGGCGGAGGAGCCGTTCCACAGCGAGGCGATCCTGCGGGTGCCCGGCAGTTATCTCGCTTTCAGCGTGCTCTATCCGGTGCCGCCGGTGGCGCGGCCGCCCTGCGCCACGGCCGGGCACGTGACGTTCGGCTGCCTGGGCTCGGCCTACAAGCTCACCGGGCCGACGCTGGATGCCTGGGCGGCGATCCTGCGCGGGGCGCCGGCAGCGCGGCTGCTGATCAAGAACCCGACGCTGGATGAGGCCTCCTGCCGCGCGGACCTGCTCCGGCGGTTCTCGGCGCGCGGGGTCGAGGCGGGGCGGCTGTCGTTTTCCGGCCGGTCGGAGCATTTCGCCTTTTTGCAGCAGTATGACGAAGTGGACATCGCGCTCGACACCTTCCCCTACAACGGCGGCACGACGACGACCGAGGCGCTGTGGCAGGGGGTGCCGGTGCTGACCACCGCTGGCGACCGTTGGGCCGGGCGCACCAGCCGGTCGATCCTGGTGGCGGCGGGGCTGGGCGGCTGGGTGGCGCGGGATCTGGATGGGTTCGTCGCCGAGGGTATCCGGCTGGCGCGCGATCCTGCCACGCCAGCCGCCCTCACGGCCTTGCGGAGCGGCATGCGCGCGGGGCTGGCCGCCAGCCCGGTGTGTGACAGCGCGGGCCTGTGCCGGGCGCTGGAGGCGATCTATCTCGGCTGAGCGCTTGGATCGTTTTCATCGCGCGGGCGGATGGTGCATGCTGCCGGCCGTCACGGTGGGAGTGGGGCATGGCGGAGCGGTCGTTCGCGCGGGAGGTTCAGGACCTGAAGCTGGGGGAGGGCGAGACCTTCCACGGCGAGGGGATTCTGGCCGTCACCAAGGCGCTGCTGCAATCCGGCGTGGCCTATGTGGCCGGCTATCAGGGCGCGCCGATTTCGCATCTGATGGACGTGCTGGCGGATGCGCAGGAGATTCTCGGCTCGCTCGGCGTGCATTTCGAAAGCTCGGCGTCCGAGGCGGCGGCGGCGTCCACGCTGGCGGCGTCGGTCAATTATCCCATCCGCGGGGCGGTGACCTGGAAATCGACGGCGGGCACCAATGTCGCCTGCGATGCGCTGTCCAACCTGTCCTCCTCCGGGGTGACGGGCGGGGCGCTGATCGTCATAGGCGAGGATTACGGCGAGGGCAGCTCGATCATGCAGGAGCGCACCCACGCGTTCGCCATGAAATCGCAGATCTGGCTGCTCGATCCCCGCCCGAACCTGCCGAGCATCGTCAAGGCCGTGGAGGACGGGTTTCTGCTCTCCGAGGCGTCGAACACGCCGGTGATGCTGCAGCTGCGCATCCGCGCCTGCCATGTGCATGGCAGTTTCGTCGCCAAGGACAACCGCCCTCCCCCCTTCCCGCTCAGCCGCGCGCTGGAGAATCCGGTGCGCGATTCCAATCGCATCGTGCTGCCGCCCGCTTCGTTCATGCATGAGCAGGACAAGATCAAGAAGCGCTGGCCGCAGGCGGTGGCGTTCATCCGCGAGCACAAGCTGAACGAAACCTTTGACGGCACCGCCGACGATATCGGCATCGTGCTGCAAGGGGGCATGTACAACGGGGTGATGCGGGCGCTGCGCGGCCTGGGACTGGCCGATGTGTGGGGGGAGACGACGGTGCCCCTGCATGTGCTCAACGTCACCTATCCGCTGGTCGATGAGGATCTGGCGGCGTTCTGCCGCTCCAAGCGGGCGGTGCTGATGGTGGAGGAAGGGCAGCCGGAGTTCCTCG
>CAMCJI010000198.1 GCA_945874805.1 Asaia bogorensis
CGAGCATGGCACCGCCGAGCACGCCCGGCCAGATCAGCGGCAGGGTGACGCGTCGGAAACTCTCCCAGGGATTCGCATAGAGGTCCGCCGCGGCCTCGGCGAGGGCGGGGTCGAGGTCGTGCAGCCGGGCACGGATCGGCAGGTAGGCGAAGGGGATGGCGATCACGGTATGGGCCGCCATCAACCCGGGCAGCCCGAGCGGAACGCCAACCAGCACCAGCGTCATCAGCAGGGCGACGGCGCCGGCGATTTCGGGGACAACCAGCGGTAGGCCGATCATCCTCTCGGCGATCTCCGCGCGCCGGCCGAGGGCCACGCGGGCGTTGCCGGACAGCGCGAGCGCGGCCAAGGTCGCCGCGATCGTGCCACCGCACATCGCGACCAGGGCGATCATCACCGAGTTGGCCAGCGCCTGGCGGACCGACTCCGAGCCCAGGGCAGCGCCGTACCACTCGGTCGAAAAGCCCGACCAGATGGTGATCATCGGCCCAGCGTTGAAGCTCAGTGCCACTACGACGACAATCGGCAGATAGAGATACAGCAGGGTCGCAAGCGCGATGGCACCCGTGCCGGGGAAGCGCAGAAGGTCGGGGCGGGTGCTCACGCGCTGCTCCGGAAGCGCAGGCGGTGCAGGTAGGTAGCCGCCAGCACCAGGGCGAGCAGCACGAAGGAAAGTGCCGCACCAAAGGGCCAGTTGCGGCTGTAGCCGAACTGCGCCTGGATGAGGTTGCCGACCATCATCGACTTGCCGCCCCCCAGGAGTTCCGGCGAGATGAACGCGCCGATACCGGGGATGAACACCAGCACCACCCCGCCGGCGATGCCCGGCAGGCTGAGCGGCAGGATCACGCGGGTCAGCACCCGCCAGCGGTCTGCACCGAGGTCGAAGGCGGCCTCGATCAGCCGGCGGTCGATCTTCTCGATGCTGAGATAGATCGGCAGCAGCATGAAGGGCAGAAACGAATAGGTCAGCCCGATTGCGGTCGCCGTTGGTGTGTAGAGAATGCCCAGGCGCCCTGTGAGCAGGCCGGTTGCGTGCAGCACCTGCTCGAACAATCCGTCTACCCGCAGCAGCAGCATCCAGGCGTAGTTGCGCACCAGCAGGTTCGTCCAGAATGGTAGCGTCACCAGGAAGACCAGCAGCAGTCGGCGCTTGGGTGGCTGGAATGCCATCCAAAGCGCGGTCGGCAAGGCGATCAGGAAGCTCGTCGCCGTGGCGGCTCCGGCGAGGCCCAGGCTGCGGGCGAAAATCGCAACATAGTCCCAGTTCAACTCCCGCTCGCCGCTGAACCCGCGTTCCCACAGGAATGAGACATAGGCCTCCGCCGAGAAGCTGCCCCAGACGATGCCGCCATTCGGGTTGCGCTGCATCAAGGAGATGACCAGCAGCATCGCCAACGGCAGCACAAGAACGACCCCAATCACCAGGCCGGACGGCACCAACAGCAGCGCGCGGCGTCCGTTCATTCGCCCACCACGCGCAGGGCCGCCGCATCGATGGCGACCTGCACGGCCTCGCCCCGGCCGGCCTGGGCTCCGCGATGACTGGGCTCGCGCACGCGCAGCAACCCACCGCCCGCAAGAGCGACATGGTAGGTTAAGTCCGCACCATCATAGACCACCTGCTCCACGGTGCCGGCCAGGGACTGCTCGCCCTCCGCTGCTCCCAATCGGGCGCGTTCCGGCCGCAGCACCAGAGCCGTACCCGCCACTGCGGTGCTGTCGCCTACCGTCAGTTCCGCCCCGCCGACGAGACGGAAGCGCCCGGCCGCCACGCAGGTTGCGTCCAGGATGTTCGCCTCGCCGATAAAGTCGGCGACGAAGCGCACTGTCGGCCGCTCGTATATCTCTTCGGGAGTGCCGATCTGCAGGACCTTGCCGTCGCGCATCACCGCGATACGGTCGGACATGGTCAGCGCCTCGTGCTGGTCGTGCGTGACGAATACGAAGGTGATGCCGGTTTCGACCTGCAACCGCTTGAGTTCGAGCCGCATCTCGGTTCGCAGTTTCAGGTCGAGCGCCGAGAGCGGCTCGTCGAGCAGCAGCAGCCGGGGCATGCCCGCCAGCGCCCGGGCGAGGGCGACGCGCTGCTGCTGCCCGCCGGAAAGCTGTGCGGGCTTGCGCGCACCGAGGCCGGAGAGACGGACAAGCGCCAGCATCGCCTCCACCCGCGTAGCGATCTCTGCCTTCGGGCGGCGCTGCATCTGCAGGGCGAAGGCGACGTTCTCGGCCACCGTCATGTGTGGGAAGACCGCGTAGCTCTGGAACACCGTGTTGACCGGCCGCTTTGCCGGCGGCAGCCCGTCCAGCGCCATACCGCCGAGTTCTATGGTCCCACCGTCCTGCGGCTCGAAGCCGGCAATCGCGCGCAGAAGTGTCGTTTTTCCGCACCCGGATGGCCCCAGCAGGGTGAAGAACTCACCTCCTGCGATGTCGATCGAGACACCGTCCAGGGCGCGTACGGTGCCGGAGAAGGTCTTGCGCAAATCGCGGCACGTCAGTGCGCCTGGTGCAACGCGCTCACTCACTGCCACCTGCTTCCATCTGCAAGACGCACTTCATGCCACCGGTCCACCTGTGCAATGCCGAAATCAGTATGTTGGGCATGCCCACGGTCTGCAAGGACCGCCTGCACGAGCGATGGTGTTGCGGCCTGCTGCTGGAAGTTGCGATGGTAAGACAGCCGGCGGCTCGCCCAGGGCCAAGTAGCGGCACGACGACCGATTCAGCATCCGCAATCGGGTCTACGCGTCGCGCAGGCGCGGCAGAAACCAGGCGAGCAGGCCAATGGCAGGCAGGAACGAGCAGACCCGATACATGGCCTCGATGCCATACTGATCGGCGAGGCTACCAAGCAGGGCGGCCGCGATTCCGCCCAGTCCGAACGTCAGGCCATAGAAGAACCCGCCGACCAGCCCGATCCGTCCCGGCATCAGTTCCATGGCGTAGAGCATGATGGCCGCGAAGGAGCTGGACATGATCAGGTTGATCACGATCGTCAGCACGCCCGTCCAGAACAGATCCGCGAACGGCAGGATCAGCGTGAAAGGCAAAGCGCCGAGGATCGAAAACCACAGGATGCGGTTGCGTCCGATACGATCGCCGAGGATGCCCCCGCCGAGCGCCCCTGCGGCCGATGAGGCAAGGAACAGAAACAGCATCAACTGGGACGTTTGGATGGACACATCGAATTTGCCCATCAGGAAGAACGTGTAGAACGAGGTGAAACTTGCAGTGTAAGCGTTCTTAGAGAACAGAAGCACGATCAGGATGATGAACGGAATGACCACATTTGCCGCCGGCGGGGTGGGCGCCGTACCAGCCGCAGCCGCCGGCTTCTTGCGCACCGGTGCGATCTCGGCGGCCCGTGCTGCGATCCACACCATCAGCATCATCGCAAGCAGCGCGGCGATCGAAAACCAGCCGAGGCTTCGCTGCCCCAGCGGGACGATGATGAAGGCGGCGAGTAGCGGCCCCAAGGCACCCCCCGCCTGGCCGCCAACCTGGAAGATGCCCTGAGCCAAGCCCTGCCGTCCGCCAGAGGCATTCCGCGCCATCCGGGTCGCCTCGGGATGGAAGATGGAGGAGCCAAGGCCGACGCAGGCGGCGGCAACCAGCAGCAATCCGTAGCTGGTCGCAAAGGCCAACCCGATCAGGCCGATCAGACTGCACCCCATCCCGATGATCATGGAGTAGGGCATCGGATGCTTGTCGGTATAGAAGCCGACGGCCGGTTGCAGGAGCGAGGCGGATATTTGGAAGGCGAGTGTGATCAAGCCGATCTGGCCGTAGTCGAGTTGATAGGCTGTTTTAATGATCGGATAGATCGCCGGGATCAGCGACTGGATCATGTCGTTAAGCACATGTGTGACGCTGAGTGCCACCAGGACGGAAATGGCGGCCTGCCTGGGAGCGGGCGCGGAGGCTGCATTGCTCATCGCAAAGACCCTTTTCTCAAAACCCGGTTCGTTCCCGCCTCGCAGGCATCGTCCGGCCGGGCGTTGCCCCGGTGTTTCGTCTTAGCTGCCCGCCGCTGTGCGCACCAGCACCGACGGGGCGGACCAGTCCAGCGGCGAGGCGGTAGGACAAAGCTCGGTGGTGTGGTGTCATTCGCGCAGGCAACGCGGGACTCCCGCATGGCAGCGCGATTTCAAGGCTCCGTTAATCCTGTTGCCCCAAGTTCCTTCGTGATGCTGACGGACGTGAGCGGGGGGACTGATGGCCCGTTTCTTGGCGTTTTTTGGTCTGCGCGGGCAAATTGCGGCGTTGGCAGGGATGGGGATCTTCGGGTCTTTCGTGCTCTCAGCGATCACGCTTGTCACCAATGACCGGCGCGCTTCTGCCCAATCGGAAAATGACCGCGTACTTCGCCTTGACGCGTCAGTGATACTCGTAGATCGAGCGTTCTATTGGAGAAGCATTCGGAAACGCGATTCCTTTACTTCGCCGATGCCAGCGCGCCGGATCGCCATACCGCGGCGATGCGCACCGTCGGCGACGGGGTTGCCAGCCTGCAGCACAGCTTGAGCGGGCGTGAGGACGGATTCTCCCCTCGGCTCGCCGCCCCGCTGACTGAGGCGGCGCAAGGGGTGAACGCCTATGCTGGGCAGTTTGCCGGCATCGTCGGGGAGCGGCGGGCGCTGGGTGTGCGCGAAAATGACGGGCTACAAGGGCGTCTGCGTGCGGCGGCGGCTGAAGTGGAGGCAGAAGTCCCGGCTGAGAACGATGCCGTCGTCAACCTCGTTCTGCAACTGCGTCGTTAGGAACAAACCTTCTTGATCCAGGGCAATATCGGGGCGTCCAGCTTGTTCGAGGCGCTCTATGCGGCGATCATCACAGTTATTGGCCACGCGCCGGCTGACAGTACTCCCGTGCGGTTCGCACCGGCACTGGGCCTCTACCGGGACGCATTTCGGGCGATGGCCGAACTGCGCCTCGCCAACGACGCCAATATTGCCGAGGCATCTGCCATCTACGGTCGCATTGAACCGGCAGTAGGGCAGATGCGCACTGAGGCGGCGGCGGAACTGGTCAGTACCCATGCCACCGTGGCGGAGCTGGTCATGCGGATGGGGCAAGCGCAGTACACCGGAAGTGCGGCCCTCCTGTTGGCTATGCTCACTCTCGGGGCCGGCATTGGTTGGAACGTCGACCGCTCCGTAGCACGTATTGCCGTGGCGATGCGCCGATTGGCGGAAGGCGATGCCGAGGTGCCCGTGGATGGCGCAGCGCGGCGCGACGCGTTGGGCGAGATGGCGCGCGCCTTTGCAATCTTCCGCGACAACGCGCGAGAGAATACGCGATTGCAGTCGGCGCAGCTGGAAATGGCAAGGCGTGCAGAAAAGGCGAAGCGTGCCTCTCTGATAGCGATGGTCGAGACCATCGAGGCGGAGGCGGGGCGGCTGTTGCGGACGTGTCTGCATTGAGCGCGAGGATGCGCAGACGGCCATCGACATGTCGGATGCGGCTGCACAGGTGGGGGGTTTTGCGGGCGATGCCGCTGCTCACGCGCAGGAGGCGCTCGGCGGTGCAGAGACATTGGCTGCCGCGGCTGCGGCGCGAGCGCATCGGCTTCATCTTCAGTTCCACAACCTGCTGCCCTTCCTCGATGCGATCGACAACGTGGCGCTGGCGATGACGCTCGCCGGCGCGGCGCTAGCGGAGGCGCGGGCACGGGCGCGCGCGTTGCTGGATGAGTTGCAGGTGGGAAGGCGCGCGCTCGACATGTCCTCGCGCCTGTCCGGCGGGGAGGCACAGCGGGTGGCGATCGCGCGGGCGCTGGCCAACCGGCCGCAGATCATCCTGGCCGACGAGCCGACCGCGGCCCTGGAATCCGAGCGCGCCCGCGTGGTGATGGACCTGCTGCGCGAAGTCGCCCGGACGCAGCAGGCGGCAGTGCTGGTGGTCACGCACGACGAGAAGATATTCGACCGCCTCGACCGGCTGATCTCGCTGCGCGGCGGGCAGATCGAGTAGCCGACGGTCTACCAGTCCTGCGCAGTCGCAATAGGAGTCGCTGCCAACCCAGCCTCGCGCTTTTGGCCACCGCCGCTCGCCTTCTGGCCTGGCGCCGGCGTTGGGAGGTCGGCGGCTCTTTTATCGAATAACTGGCAGAAAGCGGATTTTTGGACTCGGCGTATCTGGCAGGTCGAGCCGGTCCCTCATAGGCGCGCCGTCATTTTGACGGCCACGGCGTGGCGAACCAGAAAGCTCCACCCTGTGCTGCGGGACAATCGAAGCCCATGGTCACGCCGCGACAGTCATTTATCGCCCGGAACGCTTTTGGATGCTGGCATTCGCATTATTGCGCAAGTCCATCCGCGGAAGTCCGGCTGAAGACGGATAGGGCCAGGGCCAGCATCTCGCGAACGTGGCCCGCGTCTTCACCCGAAGCGCGTTGAACGATGGCAAGCGCGATCTGCTCGCCGAGGTACTTCGCTCCGGCTGCGATGGGCAGCCCGCCGATCCCGTTGCTGGCCTCGCGGCAAGATTGCAAAAAAGTGGTGTAGGCGGCTTGTGACGCCGCGTCGATCTCGTCCACTCGGGCACGCGTCTCGGGCCCAAGTCGATGCTTGCCCGTCCGCATCTTATAAAATAGGCAGCCGGTTTCCATCCGGGGGTCTGCGCTGGCAAAGTCGATCAGCGCGCGGAGCGTCTCCCGCAACCCCTTTCCGCCTTGCAGGATCGCGAACACGTCCGACAGCACTGTCGCGGCATAGCTATCGAGTGCGGCCCGCATCAGGCCGTCCTCGCTTCCGAATTCGCGGTAGACCGACGGCTTGGAGACGCCGGCGCGCTGGCAGATTTCATTGAGCGACACGTCCGCCGGGTCGCCCTGCCAATAGGCGGTCATGGCGACATCAAGCACCTTCTCGGCGCTCATCGTCCTGGGCCGTCCGCGCACAGGTCTCGAATCAGGTTCATCCACTTTTTATACCATTCGGTATTTTATGTCTTGACTAGGGAGCTCTCCTTTTTGTGCCAGGCGGTATCGCGTCAGGCAAGAGGGGAACCGCACAATGAAGGACGCCGCCAAAACAGTCGTTATCACCGGAGCCAGCAGCGGAATTGGCGAGGGGGCCGTGCGCGCCTTCGCCGACCGCGGCTATCGCGTCTGGGGCACGATGCGCGACACCACAGGGCGCAACGCGGGCAAGAGGGCCGCACTCGAGGCGCACTCCCCCAAGGTCTCCATCATCGATATGGACGTGGCGAGCGACGCCTCGGTCGCGCACGGCTTCACCACCATCCTTGCGGACGGCCCAGTCGGCATTCTGATCAACAATGCCGGCATCATGTATATCGGCATGACCGAGGCCTACAGCGTCGCGCAGGCCCAGGAGCAGATTGACACCAACTATCTTGGTGCAATCCGCGCCATGCAGGCGGTGCTGCCGGCGATGCGCGCGGCGGGCGCGGGGCTGATCATCAACACCTCGTCGCTGGTCGGGCGCATCTGGCCCCCCTTTTTCGGGAGCTATACGGCCACCAAACACGCGTTGGAGGGCTATGCTCAGGCGCTGCGTTACGAAGTCTCGCCATTCGGCGTCGACATCGCGATTGTAGAGCCCGGCCCCTTCGGTACCGGCCTTCTGGGCGCTGTCAAGGCCCCCGCACGGGACGATGTATCGGCTTCGCACGGCGATCTTGCGGGTGTTCCGACCGCAATGGGCGCGCATTTCGCAAAGCTACTGAGCAGTGAAGGTGCTCCGGACCCGCAGTGGGTGGTCGACGCCTACCTCAAGCTGGCCGACACGCCAGCAGGTAAACGTCCGACCCGAACGGTTGTCGGCATTACCTGGGGCGTCGATCAGATCAACGCGCAAACCCAATCCCTGCAGGACGCCGTGCTTAAGGAAATGCAGCTCGATGGCGTGCTGCGCGGCACCGATGCCTGACCGCTTAAGCGGCAGGAGATTATCCCAATCAACCAAAACCCAACCGAAAGGACCATTTTTATGATGAAGACCCTAATTGCCGCAGCCGCGGCTACTTTGATCTCAACCGCCGCGCTCGCTGAAGGCCAAGGTCTGAGAGGCTGTCTCTGAACGCTAGCGGAATGGGGTTGGGTGGTCACGGCAGGATGTGATTCCAACGGGTTGTCGAGACCGAGTTGGATGACCAGA
>CAMCJI010000199.1 GCA_945874805.1 Asaia bogorensis
GCTCGGTTTCCTCGCGTCCGCAGCATTGGTGCTGACGGTCCTGCTGCCCACGCCGAAGCCGCCCGACACGCAGGAAGGCGCCTGGCAGCGCATCACCCGTGGTGTACGCCTCTACCTCGCCACCGCCGAATTGCGGGCCCTGCTCAGTCTCAACGTGGCAGTCGCCGCAGCGGGCGCGATGGTGATCGTCAACACCGTCGTGCTGGTGCGTACCAGCTTCGGTCTGGGTGCTACGGAACTCGGCTGGACGCTGGCAGCCTATGGCGGCGGCTCGATGCTCGCCGCCCTGCTCCTGCCCCGCTTGCTGGACCGGGTGATGACGGACCGCACGGCAATGCTGGCAGGGGCCGCCTTGCTCGTCATCGGGCTGCTGCTCGGCCCTGTCGTGCCGAACTGGCCGCTGCTGCTGCCGCTATGGGTCCTGCTCGGCCTGGGCAACGGGCTGGTGATGACACCCAGCGGACGGCTGCTGCGGCGCGCGGCGGAGGCGGGGGACCGCCCCGCCCTGTTCGCCGCGCAATTCGCCCTCAGCCACGCCTGCTGGCTGCTCGCCTACCCGCTCGCCGGCCGGCTCGGCGCGGCAGCCGGTCTGGACGTCGCCTTCCTCGTCCTCGCCGGCCTCGGCGTCGTCGGCCTTGGCGCTGCCGTCGCCCTCTGGCGGCCGCCTACTTCCCCTGGAACACCGGGCGCCGCTTCTCCATGAACGCCCGCCGCCCCTCGATGTAGTCGGCCGAGGCGAAGCAGGCGCGCACGGCCACATCGCAACGCTCGTGGTCCACATCCGGCGAGGCCTTCGACATCTCCTCCACCGCGATCTTCACTGCCTTGATGGTCAGCGGCGCGTTGTCGGCGATGGTCTCGCAATAGCCGCGCACATAGGCCTCCAGCTCGGCTTCCGGCAGCACCCGGTTCACCAGCCCCATCCCCTGCGCTTCGGCCGCGGAGAAATGCCGCGCGGTGATGAAGATCTCCTTGGCGAAGGACGGCCCGACGAGATCCATCAGCTTCTTGATTCCCGAAGCCCCATACCCCAGCCCGAGCCGCGTCGCCGGCACGCCGAACTTCGAACCCTCCGAGGCGATGCGCATGTCGCAGCCGATGGCGATGCCCAGCCCGCCGCCGATGCAGAACCCGTGGATCATCGCGATCGTCGGCTTCATCGACTCCGCCAGCCGCCGCCCCGCCTCACCCGAAACCGCGTCATACGCCGCGACCTGCTCAGCCGAGGCGCGCTGCGATTCGAACTGGCTGATATCGGCGCCGGAAACAAACGCCTTCCCGCCTGCCCCGCTCAGCACGATCACCCGCACCGCCGGGTCCGCCTCGAACCGCTCCAGCACGGTGGCCATCCCCGCCCACATCTCCAGCGACATGGCATTGCGCCGCTCGGGGTTATTGAAGGTGAGCCAGCCGATCGTCCCCTCGATACGCCCGATGATCTTGGTGGTCGGCAGTTCGATTTCGGTCATGGCGTGGCCCTCAATGTTTGGGCAGCATGCAAGCCGCAATTGGAGGCGAGAGCAATGACCCACGGCGCGAAGCGGTTGCGCGATCTCGGCATCACCACCGGCCGGCTGCCCACCGGCCTGTGGAATGCCATCACCGACGTGCCCGGCGTGCGCGTCGGCTACGCCACCCTCATCGAGGACCATCCCCACACCGTCCGCACCGGCGTCACCGCAATCTGGCCGAAGGGCCCGGAAATCTGGGGCGAATACTGCTTCGCCGGCACCCACAGCTTCAACGGCAACGGCGAGATGACCGGCCTGCCCTGGATCGCCGAACAGGGCATGCTCGGCGCCCCCATCTGCATCACCAACACCTGGTCCGTCGGCATCGTCCGCGACGCCATCAGCGCCGCCGCCCTGCGCGACGGCGCCACCCAGGCCTTCCACCTGCCGGTCGCCGCCGAGACCTATGACGGCTGGCTCTCCGAAAGCGAGCGCTTCCCCGTCACCACCGAACTCGCTTTGGCAGCGATGGACAGCGCCACCTCCGGCCCCATCGCCGAGGGCAATGTCGGCGGCGGCACCGGCATGATCTGCCACGAGTTCAAGGGCGGCACCGGCACCGCCTCGCGCCTGGCCGGCGGCTACACCGTCGGCGTGCTGGTGCAGGCCAACTACGGCGCGCGCGAGCTGTTCCGCGTCGATGGCGTGAAGGTCGGCGAGAAGATCGGCCCCGACGTGGTGCCGAGCCACCGCACCATGCCGCGCGAGGCCGGCTCGATCATCGTCGTCATCGCCACCGACGCCCCCCTGCTGCCCATCCAGTGCCAGCGCCTGGCCCGCCGCGCCACCACCGGCCTCGCCTGGGTCGGCGGCATCGGCAGCAATGGCAGCGGCGACATCTTCATCGCCTTCTCCACCGGCAACGCCATCCACGCCGGCTCCCGCCTGAGCAACGTACAGATGCTCGCCGCCGAACTGATGACCGACCTCTTCCTCGCCGCCGCCGAAGCAACGGAGGAGGCCATCATCAACGCGATGGTCGCAGCCGAAACAATGACCGGCCGCGACGGCCGCACCGTCCACGCCCTGCCGCATGACCTGCTGGTTGCGGCGATGCGCCGCGCCTAGAGCAATATCCGATCGAACTGCTTCGTTCGATCGGAAGATTTGCTTTTTGATCAAGTGGCCAGAGTGAATATCGACCATCTATCAGGTCGGCTTTCGCTCTGGCGCTACCAGTAGCGCAGATCGCGCGACTCCGCGGCCAGCCGCTCCGCCTCTGCATCCGACAGCCGCGCGGGCAGTTTGATCTGCCAGGGAAACATCGCGTGCCGGCCTTTCATCTGCCAGCGGTTGCCCTGATAGAACTGCGGCGTGCAATGCAGGCCGGACTTGCCGATGTTCACGGCGTAGCTTGGCATGGTCATGATCGAGAAACAGCCCAGTTTCAGCATGATCGCCGTCCGTGCGCCGTCCTGGCCGGTGATCTCGCGCACCGCCCCCGCCCCGCCCAACCCATCGATCCAGGCGGAAATCGCCGCGTTCGGGCGGGCGCGGTAGTCGCAGCCATCCAGCACCTCGAGGTAGTTGAGGTAATCGGCCTTGTTGCGGCGCCAGTAGTCGCCGGTGATGCCATAGCCCCAGCGATGATGCATCGGCTGCAGGCGCTGGCGATACCACATCTGCTTCACGCAATGCAGCGCGGAACTGCCATAGGCTGAAAACGCCCCCACCCGCGCATCCCCCAAGGCGATCCGGCCAAGCTGCGCCATCATCGCGAAGAAATGCGGGGAAATGACGAGATCGTCCTCAACGAAAATCGCGATATCCGCGCCCACGGTCTCAAACGCCCAATGTTCCGCCGCCCAGTAGATCTCGGCAGTGGCCCGGTTGATCTCGGACGGGTAGTCGACATCGCCCCCCAGTCGCTCGAACAACGCGAGATTGCGTTCGATCTGCCTGGGGTTGGCCACCAGCCGGCCGGACTTCCGCTCAACCGCGCCGTCCTGCCAGACCCGAAGCGCCCAGCCCTCCGGCAGCGTTGCCAGCACCCGTTCCAGCGCCAGCCTCACCAGATGGCAACGGTCGAAGGCCAGGAAGCCGACGGCAACGCGCAGTGGCGCCACAAGGTGAACCCCCGAAGGAAACGCCGGCCTACGGCGTATCGGGCGCCGGCACGACCCGCGTCACGAACTCCGCCGGCGAGGTGATCTCCAGGATCTCCACATCCTCGCTATGGCGGATTTCCCGATGCCGCACCAACGGCGCCTGATACACCATCGTCCCCGGCTCCAGCCGCACGAACCCGATATCCTCGTATTCGAACTCCACCCAGCCCTTGAGGATGAACACGAACTGGAAATCCAGCTCGTGCAGGTGCCATTCGCCGTTGGCATGCGCCCCCGGGATCGCCCGGATCACATTGGCGCCGAACTTCCCGTCCGTCGCCCCGGCAGTGCCGAGCTCCCGATACTCGAAGAACGTGCGCAACCCTCGCTCGAATGTATCGGCGGCGGCATGGCGGACATAGCTCTTGGTGGTCATCTGAAGTCTCCCCGTTCGTGGGGGTGAGACTACACCCCTTCTGCGGGCGCCAGCCACCAGCGGGCGAGATGCGCGTCGCGATCGAGGATCGGCAGCTTGATGATATCCTTCGTCTCGGTATCCACCACCTTGCCCGCCGCCACGTGCCCCAGCGCACCGCGCAGGTCGTGCAGCGTATGGCCGGGAGCAACCAGCACGAGCTGGTCGAACACGCCCGCCGTCTGATCCAGCCATTTGGCCACGTCACGGGCGAAATGCGCCTTGCTGGCCGCATCCAGGTTGTGCACAGCGCCGTGCGAGCCGTGGGCATGCGGATAAGGCGGCGCCTTCACCGCCGACACCTCCTCGAAACGGCCCTGCACCTTCGTCGGCGTCAATACGGTGGCGTGTGCCCCGTCGGCGATCACCACCCACACGGTCGGCTGAGTCTTGGTATTCATCTTGCTCTCCCGTTGATCCGGAGAGCAGCCTGGGCCGGACAGCGGCACCACGCCATGACCCAGATCAAGCGGGAGATACCTACCCCTTGTCGCGCATCAGCCGCGCCTTGTCGCGCTGCCAGTCCCGCGCAGCCACCGCCTGGCGCTTGTCGGACGCGTTGCGCCCGAGCGCGAGAGCGAGCTGCACCTTGGCGATACCGCGGTCGTTGAAATGGATGTCCAGCGGCACGAGCGTCTGCCCGTCGCGGTTCACCGCGCTGATGAGCTGGCGCATCTGCTTGCGGTGCACCAGCAGCTTGCGCGGCGCCCGCGGCTCAAACCGGCTGAGCACGCCGCCCTGGTATTCCGGGATATAGGCGTTGAACAGGTAAAGTTCGCCATTCCGCTCCCCCGCCCACGCCTCTGTCAGGGTGGCGCGGCCAAGGCGGAGCGACTTCACTTCCGGCCCGCTCAGCACCAGGCCTGCCTCCACCTCATCCTTCAGGCTGTAGTTGTAGCGTGCCTTGCGGTTCTGGGCAGCGATGCCGTGGCTGATGAGGCTCGATTTCTTGCGGGGTGACTTCGCCATGCAGACTACTTAGTTGATCAGCCCCGCATGCGCCATTGCCGCCCGCACCCGCTCGCGCGTTGCCCCGGCGATCGGTGCCATCGGCAGGCGGCACTTGTCGGCGGTCAGGCCGAGCAGCGAGGCCGCATACTTCACCGGCCCCGGCGAGGTCTCGCAGAACAGCGCGTCATGCAGCGGCACCAGCCGGCGCTGGATCGCCTGCGCCTCGGCGTAGCGCCCTTCGGCCCAGGCGGTCTGCATCTGGCTGACGAGACGCGGCGCCACATTGCCGGTCACCGAGATTGCACCCACCCCGCCGGACGCGTTGAACGCCAGCGCCGTATGGTCTTCGCCGGTCAGCTGGATGAAGTCCTCGCCGCAGGTCAGCGTGGTGTGCAGCGGCCGCGCCAGATTGGCGGTGGCATCCTTCACGCCGACGATGTTCTTGTGCTTAGCCAGCCGCGCCATCGTCTCCACCGAGAGGTCGATCACGCTACGACCAGGAATATTGTACACAAACAACGGGATATCAACCGCATCTGCGATGGCGGTGAAATGCAGGAACAGCCCCTCCTGCGTCGGCTTGTTGTAGTAGGGCGTCACCACCAGAATCCCGTCCGCCCCGGCCGACTTCGCATGCTGCGCGAAATCGATCGCCTCGGCCGTGCTGTTGGAGCCCGCGCCCGCCATCACCGGCACCCGGCCCGCGGCGGTCTTGATGGTGATCTCCACCACACGCTTGTGCTCGTCATGCGTCAGCGTCGGCGATTCGCCGGTGGTGCCCACCGGCACCAGCCCATGCGTGCCCTGCGCGATCTGCCACTCGACGAACGCGGCCAGTTTGCCCTCGTCCACCGAGCCGTCGTCGCGCATGGGGGTGATCAGGGCAACGAGGGACCCTTTGAACATCGGCGTAGTCTCCCGGAAGATTTATGGCGTTTCATTGACGGACGGCGAAGGTAGGGCGGCAGGGGATGCGCTGCAAGGCTGCCTTGGCTACAACTCCCATATGCGCGCCATACGATTCCTGCCGATCGCCCTCCTGCTCCTCGCCACCCCCACCCGCGCGCAGGACGTGATGGGCCACGTCCGCGCCGACCGCTGGGCAGAGGCCGAAGCCGCGGCCGCCCAGCATCCGGACCCTATGGCCCGCAAGCTCGTCACCTATTTCCGCCTGCTCGCCCCCAACGGCGCCCGCGCCGCCGAAATCGCCCGCTTCATGGCCGACAGCCCGGACTGGCCGGCCCAGGCCACCCTCGCCCGCCGCCGCGACGAAGCCCTGGCGGCGGAGGCAGACGAAGCAGCCGTCCTGCCCCTCTGCACCGCCGCCCGCCCGGTGCTCGCCACCGCCCTGCTCCGCTGCGCCGAAGTCGCCCGCGCCGCCGGCCACACCGCCGAGGCCGCCGGCTATGCCCGTACCGCCTGGAGCGCCGGCATCACCGACCCGGCATGGGAGACCCGCTTCCTCACCCAATGGGCCGCCACCCTCGACCGCGAAAGCCAGTGGCAGCGCTTCGACCGGCTGATCTGGTCCGACCTGGCCGCCGCCCGCCGCCAGTTGCCCCGTCTTGCGAACGGCGACCGCAAACTCGCCGAGGTCCGCCTCGCTTTGCGCGCCGACGAGCCCGGCGCCATCGCCCAGGTCCCCACCCTGCCCGCCGCCATGCAGGCCGACCCGATCCTGCTGTTCGAGCGCGCCCGCTGGCTGCGCCGGTCCGGCCAGGATGAGCAGGCAACCGCCCTTTGGCGCCAGCACGGCACCGCCGCCGAACGCGCCGCCCCGGCCGAGCGCCGCGCCGCCTTCTGGGACGAGCGCAACCTGCTCGCCCGCCGCCGCCTGCGCGACGCCGACAGCCTCGGCGCCTACGCCATCGCCGCCGGCCATGCCCAAGCAGCCGGCAGCGAACAGCGGCTGGACGCGGAATTCCTCGCCGGCTTCATCGCCCTGCGAAAACTCGACGACAAGCCCTTGGCCGAGAAGCATTT
This sequence comes from Asaia bogorensis, assembly GCA_945874805.1. Lineage (GTDB taxonomy): Bacteria > Pseudomonadota > Alphaproteobacteria > Acetobacterales > Acetobacteraceae > CAIRTN01. The sequence goes on from CAMCJI010000199.1 coordinate 6,969, forward strand.
CCGCGCCCTCGCCACCGGCTCCCGCTCGGTCATCACCCAGGGCCGGGCTAACTTCTGGCTGGCCCGCAGCCTCACCGAACCCGTCGCGAGCCGCGCCGCCTACACCGCCGCCGCCGCCTATCCCGGCAGCTTCTACGGCCAGCTCGCGGCCCTCGCGCTGGACCCCGACCCAGCGAAACTCGCCGCCCGCATCACCGCCGCCGGCGACCCGCCGGCCGACAGCACCCGCGGCATCGACTGGTCCGGCCGCGAACTCGCCCGCGCCGCCGCCATGCTGACCGGCTGGGGCGACAAGCGCCGCGCCCAGGCCTTCCTGCTCCGCCTCGACGAGACCGCCGCCGACGGCCCGGACCGTACCCTCTCCGCCCGCCTCGCCACCGGGCTGGGCATGCCGGAAACCGCCGTCGCCATCTCCCGCCGCGCCGGGCGCGAGGGCGTCGCCCTGCTGATCTCCGGCTGGCCCGCCCCGGCCGAGATCCCCGCCAACAGCGGCGCCGAACCCGCCCTCGCCCTCGGCGTCATGCGCCAGGAGAGCAATTTCGACCCCGTGGTGGTCAGCACCGCCGGCGCCCGCGGCCTGATGCAGTTGATGCCCGCCACCGCCACCCAGGTCGCCCGCAAGCTCGGCCTGCCCGCCAGCCTGCCCGCGCTCACCACCGATCCCGCCTACAACATCCGCCTCGGCACCGCCTACCTGGCCGAGCTGATGGACCACTTCGGCGGCTGCGTCCCCTTCGCCGTCGCCGGCTACAACGCCGGCCCCGGCCGCGTCAGCGAATGGATCGGCCTCAACGGCGACCTCCGCACCCCCCAGGCGGACATGCTGGACTGGCTGGAGCAGATCCCCTTCAACGAGACTCGCAACTACGTCCAGCGCGTGGTGGAAAACGTCGTGATCTACCGCGCCCGCCGCGGCGAAGTGCAGCCCCACCCTCTCTCCACCTGTTCGCGCTAGTGGAAGAAACCGCCCGCAACGTCTCGACCTGGGACGGGCTGCGGATGTCCGCCCGCCTCTGGGGCGCCGGCCCGGCCACGCCGCTGCTCTGCCTGCCCGGCCTCGTCCGCACCGCCGCCGACTTCGCCGACCTCGCGGCCCGGCACGGCCACCGCCGCCGCGTCGTCGCGCTGGA
>CAMCJI010000200.1 GCA_945874805.1 Asaia bogorensis
CCCCGGTCCCCAGCCCTTCCACCACCACCATCGGCTCATAGGCCAGCGTCATCCCCGGCGTCAGCACCACCGGCGAGTTGACGAACAGCCCGCCTGGCGCCTCGAACAGATCCATCCCCACCCCATGCCCGAACCCGCCGGGATAGAAATCGCGCGCCCAGCGCGTCCCTGCCACTGTCCGGATCAGCGCCTGCGCCACATCATCGACGGTATTCCCAGGCTTCATGTATTCCAGCCCGGCCGCATACAAATCCTCAGACATCGCCAGCAACGAAGCCGCATCCCCCGAAGGTTTTTCCCCCACCACACAGGTCCGGCTGGTATCCGCCACATACCCCTTGTAGGCCGCGCCCAGATCGAGAAACACCATCTCGCCCGCCACCAGCTTCCGCCGCTTCGGAAACGAGTGCTTCAGCCCCGCCAGCGCGCCGCCCACCACACAGGTGCGAAACGCCTCGATCGCCCCCTGCCGCAGCATGCAGGCCACGGCCGCCGCCCCCACTTCGGTCTCCTCCACCCCAGGCGCCAACGCCGCAAAAACGGCCGCGAACGCATCGTCCGAGATCCGCCCCGCCTCCGCCATCACCGCGATCTCGGCCGGCGACTTCAGCAGCCGCGCCTGCGCCATCACCGCATCCGCCACCACCAGCCCCGGAAACCGCGCGAGCAACGGCGCGTGCAGCCGCGGCGGAATCGCCCCCGTCCCCGCCAGCCCCACCCGGCCGGACGCCGCACTGGCCGCAAGCGTCGCCACCTCATCCGCCGCCCCGCCATAAACCGGCCCGGCACAGGCCCGCAGGTCCGCCTCCCGGCACGTCCACACCATCGAATGCATCGGCTCGGCATGCAGCACGCCGTCGGTGGTGACGGTCAGCCCGCCATCCGCCCGCACGACGACAAAACAGTTCCCCCCCACCGGCTGATAATTCGTCAGCCACCTGGCCGAGGCATAGCTCGAAGGCCCGCAATAGATCAGCAGCGAATCCAGTCCCGCCGCCGCCATCCCCGCGCGCACCACCGCCAGCCGCCGGTCATACTCCGCAGCCTCGAAATCCGGCGCCAGATACGGCGCCCGGGCGGCGAGATCATAGGGAAGCTGCATCATGGCCGGAGTCCCCTCAGGAATTGCCCCGGCAGGATCGCCCTTTTGCGCCAAGATGGAAGTCGGAAAATGACCCCCACCCCTCAACAGAAACCCGCCCTCCGCTCGGTCGCGCAGCAAGCCAAGCGGCAGCCAGCCAAGCGGCAGGAAGAATCTTTTTTTTGAAAAAAAGAAGCAAAAAACTTTCGCACTTGAGAGCCGCGCCTGCCCACCTCCACCGTCATGCCTGCGTGGCCGCTGGCCGTCGCACGGAGCCCTTGCGAAACATCCACGCTTGCCTCCGTCGCCGAGCCATCACGAGGCAACCGCGGGGCTTCGCCCGTAAGCCGGATAGACGCGTCAGAACCGGCGAAGCCATAAAATCCGCCCCGCCATGAACCGAACGCGTAGCTAAAGCCGTCTCAAACGGACAAAAATTTTTTGCTTCTTTTTTTCAAAAAAGAAGACTCTTCCTTCCCCTGTCCTGCCCTACCCCCGCGCCGCATTCCCCCCCGCAATCCGTCCCCCCACAAAACTCTCCGCCAGATTCCCGCCCGACATATAGATATGCCCGAACACGCTGCCGATCTCGCCCGCCTCGTACAGCCCCGGGATCGGCGCCCCAAACGCATCCAGCACCCGCTGCTCGGCGTCATGCGCCGGCCCGCCCTGTGTGTTCGAGACCACCGGCACCACCGGGGCCGCATAGAACGGCGCCGTCCGGATCGCCGCCCGCCCCGTCTCCGGCCGCCCGAACCGATCCTCCGCCCCGCTCTCGGCCAGCGCGTTCCAGGCCGCGATGCTCTCGGCCAGCACCGCCGCGTCCAGCCCCATCCCGGATGCCAGATCGGCCAGCGTCTCGAACCGCCGCAACACCTGCGCATCGAAATCGCGCGGCGAGAGCCCGCCATAGCGCGCCGCCACCCCGGCATCGTGCCACGTCGGCGCACATAGCGGATACAGCGCCATCCCTTCGGCATCGACGATCAGCGTCGCCGGCAGCCGCGGCGTGGCCATCCGCGCGAAGTCCGTCCCCTCCAGCGCCCGGTGCCCGGTATCCTGCAGATACGGCTCGTATTCGTTCATGAACCGCCGCCCCGCCCGATCGACGAGGATCCAGCTCATCGTCACGTCCTCGCGCAGCCCCACCCCCGGCAGCCAGTCCGGCAGCCGCTTGAGCCTTATGCCGAAGGGATAGTCGGCGGACGGATGCGCAAACCCGTAGGAGCCGTGGTAGTGCCACATGTGCCAAAGCCCGGCCCCCGCCTGCTGCGCCATCCGCAGCCCGTCCCCGGTGTTGGAATGCAGCGCTGCCGACAGCACCGGCGTCATCGACCAGAACTGCCGTTGCAAATCCGCATCGCCCTCGAACCCCCCGGTCGCCAGCACCACCGACCGCGCGCGGATATCGGCGCCCCCGGCCCGCACCCCCACCACGCGCCCGCCCTCGATCAGCAGCCGCTCGGCCGCCAGCCCGCAGCGCACCGCGATCCCCCGCGCCCGCACGTTGCGCTCCACCACCGCGAACAGCCGCACCCCCGCCGGCGATCCCCGCACGGCGGGATAGGCTAAAGCGGGGTCGAAGTCCGGCACCGCCTCCACATTGACGAAGCCGAAGGCATCCGCCCCCGGATACGGATAATTCCCCACCGCCGGCCGCACCACGGCGGTCGCCCCCACCGCCTCGGCCAGTCCGCCGATATAGGCCGGCATCTCCGCCATGCCCTCAGCCAGGCGCCGCAGCACCGGCTCCGGCGTCGTGCCGCCGTTGGTGGCCAACAGATAGGCCAGCGCGTCCTCCGGCCGGTCCGAGCAGCGCACGCCACCGGCCGAGCACACCGAAATCCCCCCCGGTGCGGCCTGCTTCTCGATCAGCAGCACCCGCGCCCCGGCGTCATGCGCGGCGATCGCCGCCGCCCCGCCCGCATAGCCGAACCCCACCACGACCACATCGAAATCCGGCATGAAAACCCCTTGACAAACTAACGTATAGTTAGCATATCCGCCTCATATGACCCACCCCGCTCCCCCCTTCCTGAGCCTGCCGACCCCGCCGGGCCAGCTCAGCCTGGTGGAGCGGCTCCTGCTCGCCTGGCTCACGCCCATCATCGAGCGGATGTTCGCCCGCCTCCACGCGCGCCTGGCCGACCTCTTCGCCCGCTGGCGCGCCGGCACGCTGCCGCCGCCCCCCGGGCCCCGGCCCGCTCCCCCGGCCGCCCGCTCCACACCCGGACTCCACCGCCCGCCCAGCCCCCGCCGGGCCGCCTCCCCCCGCGCGCGCCGCGATTCCGTCCAGCCCCGCCTTGCGCAAGCCCAAACCACCCCCGCGCGGCTGCATCAGCCAGCCGGGCCGCACCCCCCCCCCGTGCCGCGCACCCTGCCGACCCCGACGTCGCGAAAAAACGGCCCCCAAGGCTTGCCATCCAGACACGCCCCATTTGTTACGTTATCGTAATTAAATAACGCAATACCCCCGCAACCCCGCCACCAATTCGGAAACCATATCCGCCAGGATCGCCCGCCCCTTCTCCGCCGTCGCCAGCGAAGGATCGCCCCGCACCCCCGTCGCACTATACTGCGTCCCCGTCGCCGGATCGCCATTGAACACCACCGGCGCCACAAAAACCGACTTCGGCTCCTCGAGCATATGCCCGTAATCCGGCACCGCCCTGCTCATATCGATCAGCTCCGGGCAAACAGCCAGCATCACCGAGGTCTCCCGCTCATCCGCGTGCCCCCCGTATTTCTGCTCCAGCAGCCCGGACGACCCCCGCCCAAGGAACCGCAAATCGGCAATCGCCACCTGCACCCCCCGGCGCACCAGAATATCCCGGCAGGCAATCTGCACCGGCCCCTCGGTCGAGACCCCGGTATTGACGATCACCACCCGCCCCGCCCCCTGGTCGAGCAGCCCTTCCAGAACATCCGTCAGCAATGCAATAAACGTCTCGGCCCGCAGATGCTGGCTCCCCGGGTAGCGCAGAAACGCCGGATAATAGCCAAAATCCACCACCGGCGCGATCAGCACCGGCAACTCCGCGGCAATCCCGTCGCACAAGGCCCGCGCATACCGATAATCGGTGGACATCGGCAGATGATGCCCGTGCTCTTTCGACCGCGCCCCGATCGGCACCACCACCGGCCACCCGGCGGCGAGCTTCTCCCCCACCTCCGGCCAGCGCATATCCTCGATCCAGCGGCCCCTCACAGATGCCGCTCCAGAAACTGCCGGACATCCGCAGCCCAGATCACCGGCCCCCGGCTCTCCAGCAGATGCCCCTCCGTATCGTTCACTCCGAACGCCGGATACACCCGCCCCTGCATCACCTTCCCCGCCGCCGCACAGGCCCGCGAAAGCTCAATGGTCGGCCGCACCGAATGGTCATTCGCCGCCTGGATGAAGAACACCGGCATCGTCAGCTTCAACGCCGCCGCCGTCATCAGCTCCCGCAACGCCGGCGTCCGATCCCAGTTCATCGCCGCCCCGGCGAAATCCACAGCACAGGTAAACCGCTCCGTCCTGCTCGCCGCCAGCAACGTCGTCGTCCCCCCGAAGGAGGACCCCATCACCCCGATATGCGCGGTATCGATCATCGGCAAAGCCGAGACCACCTCCAACGCCGCCAGCACATCATCGGCCTCCGCATCCAACCGCGCCGCCAACTGCGCATCGTATTCGGCGGTGCCGTACTCGGCCGGGCACTCCTCCCGCCACCCCGGCCCCTCGCTCGCCCCATACCCCCGCCGGTGCGGCAGGAAGCTCGCAATCCCCCAACTCATCAGCAACGCCGCCGTCCCCGGCCGGGACACGTCATCCGTCCCCTTTGTGATCCCGCTGCCATGGTTGGTGATCAACAGCGGAAACGGCCCCTCGCCGGGCGGCAGATGCAGCCAGCCCTTCAGCGCATACCCGCTCGAGTTGAACCCGATCTCCTGCGGCCGGATCGGATGGCTGTCCAGCGGCGTATCCCGCATCCCGCTCGCCAGCCCCAGATCGGCGGTCTCGTACACCTGCCGCTCGAACCGGGCGATATGCGTCCGCATCTCAGCCCGCACCGCCTCGAACGCCGGGCTCGCCGCCCGCGCCGCCAGGTCCGCCGCCTGCACCTCGGCCGAGGCGAAGCGGCACTGCCAGGCCACATCCGCCTCGCTGCCATCCCCTCCCGGCGCCCGCGCCACAATCTCCCCCGCCGGCAGCCCGATCGAAAGCCGCACCCGGCTCGCCCGCTGCCGCGTCGCCAGCACCGCCGCCGCGTGGCCGGGATGGGCGAAGTAATGAGTCCGTTCAATCACCGCCATGTCTGCCTCACCCCGGATAAAAGCAGCGCACCGCATGGCGCGCGCCAAACTCTGCCAGCGTCGGATCTTCTACCGCGCACCGTGCCGCGGCCCGCGGGCAGCGTGGATGGAAATGGCATCCCCCCGGCCGGTCAAGCGGGCTGGGCACCTCTCCGAGCAACGGCGGTTCGCGCGGCGCATCCGCCACCGCCTCCGGCTGCGCCGCCAGCAGCGCCTGGGTATAGGGATGCGCCGGCCGGTCGAAGATCGCATCCTCCGGCCCGATCTCGACGATCCGCCCGAGATACATCACCGCCACCCGCTGGCTGACATGCCGCACCGCCCCGAGATTATGCGAGACGAACACGATCGAAAGCCCCAACCGCCCCTGCAACTCCGCCAGCAGATTCAATATCTGCGCCTGCACCGACACATCCAGCGCCGACGTCGCCTCATCGCAGATGATCACATCCGGCGAGGGCGCCAGCGCCCGCGCAATCGCAATCCGCTGCCGCTGCCCGCCGGAGAAGGCATGCGGATAGCGCGAAGCCGCCTCCCCCGGCAGCCCCACCAGGGCGAGCAGCTCCATCACCCGCGCATCGGCCTCCGCCCGCCCGACCCCGCGCAAAGGCTCGGCGATGATATCGCGCACCGTCCAGCGCGGATTGAGCGAGGACACCGGATCCTGAAACACCGCCTGGATCATCCGCCGCCGCGGCCGCATCGCCGCTTCCGACAGGCCCGTCACATCCTCCCCGCCGATCCGGATACGCCCAGCCGTCGGCGCGATCAGCCGCAGCATCAGCCGCGCCAGGGTGGACTTGCCGCAACCGCTCTCGCCGACAATGCCCAGCGTCTCCCCCCGCCCGACATCGAGATCAACCCCGTCCACCGCCCGCAACCGCCGCCCGCCGACGCTGAAATCCCGGACCAGACCCTCCACCGAAAGCGCACTCATGCCGCCACCCAACAACGAACGGCCCGCCCGGTTTCCAGCGGAGCCAGCACCGGCATCTCCTCGGCACAGCGCCCAATAGCGACGGGGCAGCGCGCCCGGAACCGGCAGCCCCGACCCACACTCCCAGGCGAGGGCATCTGCCCGGGGATTACCGGCAAGCCGGCCAGCTTCCGCCGCGTCGTCGGCATCGCCGCGAGCAGCAGCTTCGCGTACGGATGCGCCGGCCGGGTCAGCAGGTCGCGCAGCGGCGCGGTCTCCACCACCTGGCCCGCATACATCACCGCCACCCGGTCGGCCATCTGGGCGATCACCCCCATGTCGTGCGTGATCAGCAGGATCGAGCTGCCCCGCTCGGCCCGCAGCCGGCGCATCAGGGCCAGGATCTGCGCCTGGATCGTCACATCCAGCGCCGTCGTCGGCTCATCGGCGATCAGCAGGCGGGGCGCGCAGGCCATGGCGATGGCGATCATCACCCGCTGGCGCATCCCGCCGGAGAGGTGATGCGGATAGGCCTCCGCCCGCGCCGCCGGCTCGGGGATGCCGACCTCGGCCAGCAGTTCCACCACCCGCGCCTTCGCCGCCGCCCGGCCGAGGCCGAGATGGGCGTCCAGCACCTCGGCGATCTGGAACCCCACCCGCAACAGCGGGTTCAGGCTGGTCATCGGCTCCTGGAAGATCATGCCGATGCTGCGCCCGCGCACCTGGCGCATCGCCTCGGCGTCGAGGCCGAGCAGTTCCCGCCCGTCCAGGCGGATCGCCCCGGCCCGGATCGCCCCCTGCGCTCCGAGCAGGCGCATCACCGCAAGGGCGGTGACCGACTTGCCCGAGCCGCTCTCGCCGACCACACCCAGTATTTCGCCCGGCTGCATCGACAAGGAGACATCATCGAGCACCGGCAGCCATCCCGCCTCGGTGCGGAAGGCGACATCCAGCCCGTCGATCTCCAGCAAGGCGCTCACCGGCCGTGAAGCCGCGGGTCCAGCGCATCGCGCAGCCCGTCACCCAGCAGGTTGAAGCCGATGATCGTCAGCCCGACGACGACGCTGCCGGAGACGGCGAGGAACGGGTCACTGCGCAAAGCCGGCAGCCCGTCGCGGATCATGCCGCCCCAACTCGGGATCGGCTCCTGCACGCCCAGGCCGAGAAAGCCCAGCGTCGCCTCGGCCATGATGATGAACCCCACACCGACGGAGGCGCGGACCAGCAGGGGTGCGGTGATGTTCGGCAGGATGTGGCGCGCCAGGATCTCCAGCGCCGGCGTGCCGCAGACGATGGCGGCATCGACGTACAGTTCCTGCTTCTGCACCAGCACCAGCGAGCGGGTCAGCCTGGCGATGCCGGGCCACCAGACGAGCGACAGGGCGATGATCACCGTGCCCAGCCCCGGCCCGAGCACCGCGGCCACCAGGATCGCCAGTACCACCTCGGGGAAGGCCAGCACCACATCGACCACCCGCATGATCAGCGTATCAACCCAGCCGCCGAAATACCCAGCCACCATCCCGGCTACCACGCCGACCGCCAGGGTGATCGCCACCACGGAGAGCGCCACCGTCAGCGACACCTGCGCGCCGACGATCAGCCGGCTGGCGATGTCCCGCCCGAGCTTGTCGGTGCCGAGCCAGTTCAGCCCGTCCGGCACGCCCCAGGTGTTCAGCAGGTCGGTCTCATCGAAGGGATGCGGGGCCAGCCAGGGGGCGGCCAGGGCGACCAGGGCGACGGCGAGCACGATCAGC
>CAMCJI010000201.1 GCA_945874805.1 Asaia bogorensis
ATGGCGAAGAGGGATCCAGAATCGGGTGGTGTCGCCTTGCTGTTGACAGCCGAGGCGCAGGAGGCGGCGCTAGCGCGCATGGCGCTGACCGACCTGTGGGGCGTTGCCGGCCGAATGGCGCAGCGTATGGCGGAGATTGGCATCCACACACCCTTGGACCTCCGTCGCGCCGATCCGCGCTTCGTGCGCGAGAAATTCAGCGTCGTGACCGAGCGCCTAGTCTACGAGTTAAATGGCATCCCATGCCTTGCACTTGAGGACGTCACCCCCGACCGGAAAAGCATCATGGCATCGCGATCGTTCGGGCAACCCGTGACGAGGCGCAGTGACATGGAGGAAGCGGTTGCCGCCTACACCGCGCGCGCGGCCGAGAAGATGCGGCGGCAGAATCTAGCCACCGCGAACCTGCAAGTGTTTGTGCAAACAAACAACTTCCGCACCGAAGATCGGCAATATTTTGCCACTCAGCCGGTGCAGCTTCCTGTTGCCACTGCCGACACCGGTAAGCTGACCCGTGCGGCCCTCAGTGGGCTGGGCGCAATTTGGAAACCTAGCTACCGCTACAAGAAGGCGGGCGTCGTGTTCCTCGATCTCCGGCCCGCCGGCGAAGTGCTCGGCGGATTGTTTGACGCGCCGGACACACCCGCGAAGCGGCGGCTGATGAGTGTCGTGGACAAGCTCAACAGCCACTATGGCCGTGATACCATCACCTACGCCGCATCAGGCCGGCGCCGGTCGTGGAAGTTGCGTAGCGACCAGCTTTCGGCGCGCTTCACCACCAACTGGGATGAGCTATTGAAGGTCTAGCCCCGCCCGTCATCTCATCGCCAGGACAATAATCAGACTTCAACCTAACGCGTCACGGCGAACTGGAGTCGGCGGTATTTTGCGGACGTTGGGGCATTGCCGCCCCCGTGGCCGCGATCTCGATGGCGGCCATCTGCGCCGCGTCCTGTGCCGAGCCGCTCTTGGCAACGCGGCGGGGATCGGTGTCGAGCGAGACGCCAGCATCGTCTAGCAGGGCGTTGGCCGTTCGAATCATCTCGACCACCTGGTGCCAGTCATAGCCAAACGCGCCGACCGCCTCGGGCTGCGGCACGAAGCCGGCGCGCACCTGGGCGATCAGCGCCGTGGTGTCCTTCAGCGGATCGATCATCTCGTGTGCGGGCGGCACGTGCGACACGCCGTCCGGGGCGTCCGGCCCCCACAGGCCGAGCAACGCTCCCTGGGCATGGAACCGCTCGGCGATCGGCTGCACCAGCATCGGGATCAGCATGCCGTACTGCACCTGCTCGCAGAGGCGGCGGAACTCGATCTTGCCGGCCCTCAGGCTGGAGTAGTTCGCCGCCGTCAGATCACCGGCCACCTGGTCGTAAGTTAGCCCGGTGCCGACCGCCGCAGCCTCGAGCGCCCGGCGCGCGAATGCGGCGTGGCTGCCACCCCCGCTGGGGTTCACCACATCCAGGGACCCACTGCCACGACGATACAGGATCATACCGGGCTCGAAGGACTCGACGGCCCGTCCCTGTGCATCGCGCAGCAGGCTCGGTCCCGGGCCGGTCATCGCATCGTCGCCGTCCTCATTCACCACGGCGGCGAGGCAGGCCTCGATCTTCGCCTTCATCAGCAGCGCCGCCTCGTAGTCGCCGAGGTCACGCAGCCGCATCAGCGCGGGGGCCAGCCACGACACATCGCGCAGCTGACCAGGCCGTCGCTTGCGGTAGATATGCAGCACATCCTGCGCTGGCACCCGCACCGAGGCGAAGGGCCCCGCCAAGGCCACGGGCCAGATGCTGCCGGGATGGCGGGGGAAGAGCCAGTAGGCGACCGGGGCCCCGGCGTCATCGATCTCGATGCCGTGCACGACTATCGCGCCATCGATCACGCCGGTGCGCGACCAGTCGAGATGATCGGCCTCCAGCACCTGCAACCGTAGCCCGACCGGGTCGGTGGGAGTGGGCACGGTGGGGATGAACCGCACCAGCGCCTCACCGCTCTCCACCACCGCGCGCATGACCAAGGCCTGGATGCCGTAGAGATTGAGCCGGCGTTCACCATCGCAGGCGGTGCCCTCCGCCCATTTGCGCCAGGCATCGCCATGCGGCTTGTCCGGCCAGCGGGTGTTGATGCCCGTGCCGATGGCATTGCCGGTCCAGAGATCAGCAATGCGGGCCGCATAAGGGTCGTTGCGCACGGCATCGCGCGCGCGGCGGGCGATCGCTTGGCCGGCCATGCCGACCTCGGCATTGGCCGAGGTGCCGGGCGGCAGCCAGGCGGACGACGACCGCATGTCCTGTGCCGCGGTATAGGCGCGGCCTGCGTTGCTGGCCGTGTTCGTCGTGTTGCCCCGGACGGCATGGATGAGGCGCTGCCAGACGCTCATGTGCCGTCCCCGCGGGAGAAGCTGGCATAGGTGACGCTGGGACGCCGCTGTGCGGTATCGACCTGTGCCGCATAGAGCATCCCGAGCGCCTGGCCGATCTCCGCAAGCGAGCGGTATTCGACCGTGCGCCCCTCGAAGGTGACCCGCGTCGTGCCCGCCGTGTAGGCGTCGGCCAAGCCACGGGCGCGGCTGCCCGACACCTGCGCCAGCGCCCAGGCGAGAACGGCCGGGTTCACGCCCAGACTCCGAGAACCGCGGCACTCTCGGCCGGGTCGCACCATTCCAGCCCGTAGGCGGTCGGATCGACCGGCAGCTCCTCTGGGCGGCGTAGCGCGCGGACGGCCACATACCAGAAGTCCGGGTCACCCCGAGCAGGGATGGTCAATGTCTGGCCGTCCTCGTCCTGCACCGTCAGCGCCGCCCGGCCGCGGCTTGCGCGGAACGCCAGCCTGCCCTCGGCGTCGGTCTGCGGATCGCCGAGCATGTTCTCCGGCCCCTCCGCATCGCCGACGAGTCCGGCCGTCCGCAGGGCGGCCAAGGCGGCGCGGATGTCGTCGAGACTGCGCGCCCTCAGCCGGTAATCTGTATATTCGGTCATGGGATGCCTACAGGGTCGCGGCGATGAGTTCGGCATTCGCCATCCGGCGCGGCAGGTAGCGCAGCGGCCCCAGCGCGCCATACATCGGCCCCGTGCCGCTGATGCCTGCTCCGACGAGCAAGCGCGATGGGTTGGTCGGCAACCCGGTGATGGCATTCCCACTGACAACAGTGCCGCCGTTCACGCAGATCGCAGCCGAGGTGGTATCCCAGGTGCAGGCAAGGCGGAGGACACCCGGGGTCTGGACCGGGGCGATGAGATAGAATTGCCCGACGCTGCCCAGGATCGCTTGCAGGACCGGTGTGGTGGAGCCAGCAAAGCAGCGAATCTGGTTTGCATCTGTTCCGTCATCCCAGCGCCAGAGAAACTGATTGCTCGCGGCAGGTAGCGCCGGGAGCGTGACCGTCAGGATGATGGACCCCGGCCCCGGATAGATTCGTCCTGCGGTATTGGGCAGGGTGATGATGTCGGCGGCGCGGGTGGCTGCAGCACCGGTTGTGGGGATGAAGGCGGACGGTGCCGACCCGGCTTCTACCTGATGACCGCAGGCATAGAGCGTCGCGCCAGCCGCGGCGTTGAGATGGCGCCAGGGGTAGAAGCGCAGGCTGGTGCAGCCGGCCGGGGTGGTGAAGGACGCCCAAAGCCGCGTCCACCCGGTCGAGAGCGCGGTCTGCGTGAAGGCAACCTCGCTGGCGAAGAAGCCGAGAGCGATCTCGTCATACAGGCTGTAGCGCATGTCTGCGGCCAGCGCGGTGCCGAGGCGGCCATAGAACGAAGCGGTGTAGATGGTCGATGGCGCCACCGGAATGCCAAAGGCAAAATATGATCCGGTTATGCCGGCTGCGGCGGTCTTGGTGAGCAGGGTCGAAGTGCTCGTGCCGTCCGGTGCCACCCCAGCATTGTCGGTGACCGTCATGCTGCCGGTGGTCGTCCAGGGCGGATTCTGCAGCAGGCTCGCCGTGCTGAACGGGATGAGGTTGGTCGCCGCCCCCTCGGACAGCATGCCGCGCACCGCCAGCGTGGCCAGGTCGTAGTCAAGCCGTGGTGCATCCACCGCCTCGCTGACCACCAGCCCTGCGGCATTGACCCGCGTGCCGGCCGAGGCGCGGGTGAGGGTCAGCAGCGGCGAGAGCCGGTCGTTGAACGGCAGCACGAAGCCGCTGCGGGATGTCAGCAGCGGGATCACTGGAACTGCCGGATTGTGCAGATCAGGCTGCGGTCCACCCCACCCGTTTGTGGCACCACCGCCGCTGCCGTGCCGGAACGCAGGCGGATCAGCGGCCAGCCATGCACCAGGGTGGGTGCCAGGACGATCCCGCGCCCGGCCGCGGCCGCGGAGATGGTGATCTCGCCGGTGTCCGAATAGAGGTCGAGCCACGTGCCGCCATTGTCGCGGCTGCCCTGGAAGGTGATGACGGCGGCCGTCCAGTTGCTCGGGATCGCCAGGCCGATCAGCCAGTTGCGATCCAGCGCCACCGTGCTGCTGACCGGCAGGCCGACCGGGATGGCCGCGGTCAGTTCGATGCGGTTCTGGCTCATAGGATCTCCTCAGCGTAGCCAGCCGGCACGCGGGCCGAGCCAGGACCGCGGGCGGATCGGGGCGTCAGTGCTTTGTGGTGCAGCCGCCGTGACCGCCGTCTCGGCGGCGGCCGGTGATTCAGTCGTCACGGCGTTGATCGGCGAAGCAGATGGCGCCGGAGGGGGAGCGGGAGCGAGCATCGGCGCATCCACTGCCTCGGCCCGCAGCCGTGCCCAGAACTGGTCGCCGTAGCGATCGGCCCCGAGCAGCCACAGCGCCGCCCGTGCCAGCACCGCGCAGTCCAGTGCCTCATTGCGATCTCGCAGCTTGGCCCATTCCTGACGGGCAAAGCCGCGCTTGTCCTTCGTCGTGCGCAGCTGCTCAGCGACCAACTGCTTGACCCACTCGGTCTCGATCCCGGCGGGCAGATGCACCCAGCCTGGCGGGAACGTGCCGGCGTCCGCATCGGCCTCGCCACGACCAAGCCAGAGCCGGCGATAGAGATCAGCCTTCCAGGTCGAGACCGACACCGTCCAGAGCTTCAACCCGCGCCGCAGCTTGCGGCCATCGACCATCGCATCAACCGGCGTCGGTCCCTGCACAGGTTGCGCCCGGTTCCAGCCGTCCACACCCTTCGTCGGCGCCACGCGTGGATCCCGCAGCCGGCGCAGATGGCCGTAGACCGCCGCCGTGTCGCGCCCCCCGGTATCGACGCAGGCCTTGGCAATGCGCATCGCCCCGCCGCCAGGCCGCGGCCAATCCCGGGCCAGCAGCTTGGCCAGCGCATCCCAAGGCTCGCGCTCGCGCGGGCTGCCGGGGATGACGACATGGTCGACGAGCCAGGAGGTGTGGCCCTCGGCCCAACCCCACACGTCGCATTCCAGCCGATCGTCCTGCACATCGACGCCGGCCGTCAGCACCAGTGCACCGGGCGAGACGATACCGAGGCGGAAGTCCTCGCGCCGTTCGACCAGGCGCTCCCAGTCCGGTGCCTCGCCGCGGTCCTGCCAGGTCTCGCCCAGCACGGTGTTGCGGAAGGTCTTCAAATCCTCCGGCTTGCCCTGCGCCGTCTCCCAATCCCTGGCGATCTGCTCCCAGGACAGCCAGCCCACCGGCGAATACAGCGCCGAGATGTGGAAGCCGATCGTGTGCGGGTCGGCCGCCACCGCCGTCGCCCGCCACTCCCCGGCGGCCAGCATCGCCGTCTTGTGGTGTTCGGCAATCGCCCCGTCGCAGGTCTCGCAGTGATAGGCGACCGTCTCGGGCGCCCCCTTCGTCCAGATCAACCGTTCGAACCGCAGCCACTGCGTGGCGCCGCAATGCGGGCAGGGCAGATAGAACCGCCGCTGGTCGCTGGCCTGATACTCCCGTTCGATCCGGCTGCGGCCGGCGATGGTCGGTGTTGAGACCAGATAGGCCTTACGCCGCCAGCCGAAGGTCCGTGCCCGCGCCTCGGCGAGGGCAATCGGATCGCCTTCCCCCTCGACGTCGCCGGGATAGGCATCGACCTCGTCGAGGAACAGGAACCGCGCCGTCATCGAGCGCAGCCCGACCGCCGAGTTGGCCCCGGTCAGCACCAGGATGCCACCCGGAAACTCCTTCGACAGCATGGTGTTGCCGCTGTCGCGCGCCCGTGCCGGGGCGACACGCTCGCGCAGGGCAGGTGTCTCGGAGAGCAGCGGGTCGATGCGCTGGCGGCTGAAGCGCTTCGCCAGTTCCACCGTCGGCTGCACCGCCAGCACCGGCGCTGGCACGTGGTGCATGACGTAGCCGAGCCAATTGTTTCCTGCCTCAGAACCCCCCGTCTGCGCACCTTTCATGAACACAACGCGCCGGGCGGGGTGCACCGCCGACAGGGCGTCCATGATGTCCCGGAGATATGGCGCCCGCGCTGTGCGCCAGGGCCCCGGCTCCGACGAGGCCCGCGTGCTGAGGATGCGATGCAACTCAGCCCACTGGCTGACCGTGAGCTGCGGCGGCGGCCGCAGCATCGCGGCCGCACGCCGGCGGACATGGTCAGTGGTCCGCGGCAGCATCTCCAATGCGGGGCGGGTCGAAGCGATCGGCCGCCTCCGTGAGCAGGTCGGTGACGTATTGCTGCAGCGCGGTCTGGACGAGATGCGGGTCCGCCCCGAGGTCGGCGGCAAGCAGGCCGGAGACTCGGGCGGGCCAGTTCAGCAGCGTGTCGCGGATGGCGCCGGCGATCTCGTCGATCGCGGTGTTGGCCGTGGCGGCGTCAAGCAGCCGGCCCTTCTCCTCGTCCAGTGCGAGGCGCTGGGCTTCGACCTTGAGGGCAAGCTGGGCCACCTTGAGCCGGGCATAGGGTGTGGCGTCAGCCGACGTCCCACCGCCCATGCCGTAGCCACCGCCAGGGTTGGCTGCACCGCCTGGCGCCAGCGGCGAACGCGCCGGATCAGCGGTCTCGATCATCCGGCGCCGGGTCTTCGCCACGTCCCATTGCCCATCCGGCTCTCGTTCGATCCTGCCGTTGGCCGCCGCTTTGCGTAGGGCGGTCTCGGTGACGCCGATGCGCCGGGCGACCTCGCGGGTGGAGGGGGTCAGTTCGGCCATGGCGGCGACCTCCCGCCGCAGAAGCAAGCATCAAGAATGATGCGATTCCAATGCAGTATCAGCTTGGCTCCGCTCCGGCACAGCGCGAAGTGTCCATCACGCGCAGGGGAACACGCCCCGCCAGGCAGGAGACAGGACGATGAACAGCACTCGCACCCAGAAGAGCCAGCAAGCCAGCCTGGCCGAGTTCATGCAGCAGATGGAGGTCTTCCGGGGCCACGTCGCCGAGCTTCAGGCGATGGCAGACAACCACATCGGCGCCGACCCCGACAGCATGCTCTGGGGCGCCGCCGGCACCCTGCAGCACTGGAACGCAATCCTTGCCCGGGTGACCGACGCCCATCACCAGCGCGGAGAATTCGCCCCCTTCTGAGGCGACCCGCCCCCTCCGCCCCGCCAGGGTTCAGCCCTGCGGGGCTCGGGGTGGTAGCAGCCCCTGATGGTCAGGGGCCGCGACCTGGAGCACGCAGATGAGCCTCTCTCCCGCCGCCATGATCGTCCTGACCCGCGCCGCCGAACGGCCGGACCACCGCCTCGAATTCCACCGCAAGCTGCCAACCGGCGGCCGCAACAAGATGATCGACGCACTGCTGCGCGAGGACCTGATCGCAGAAACCCTGGGTGACTACCGCCTGGGCGATGCCCCCACGCTGATCGAGGACACCGCCACCGGCCTGAAGCTGACCACACTGGCACTGACCGACGCCGGCGTCCGCGCCCCCGGCCACCAGCCGCCCAGCACCGCCACGGACGCAGACACGGCGCCCCCCGCGGCCTCTGCCGAGCCGGTGGCACAGGAAGCCGCCGCGGTTGCCGACGCCCTCGACGCCGCGCCCTTGCCGCCCGCACTGCGCACCACCCTGCGCGACGCCGCCGCCGCGGTCCTCACCGCCTGGGATGACGAAGGCAACCGCGAGACCGATATCATCGCCGCCCTGGAAGGCCC
>CAMCJI010000202.1 GCA_945874805.1 Asaia bogorensis
AGCAGGGTGATCTCGTCGCGGGCAAAATGCCCCCGGATCGCCGCGAAGGGGCCGAAGGACTGCACGAAGTCGCCAAGCGCACCGAGCCGGATGACGAGCACCCGGCTCACCGCAGCAGTTCCTCATACACGTCCAGCGTTTTCGACTGCATCGCCGCCACGGTGTAATGCGCCTGCACCGCCGCCCGCGCCCGCGCGCCCAGCGCCGCCCGCGCCTCTGCATCCATGTCCAGCGCGTGATCGAGTGCCGCCGCCAGGGCCGCGGGATCATCGGGCGGCACGCGCCATCCGGTCTCGCCATGCGCGATTGTCTCCGCCGCCCCGCCATGGTCGCTGCCCACCACCGGGCGCGCCATCGCCTGCGCCTCGATCACCACCCGGCCGAAGGCTTCCGGGTCGGTCGAGGCGTTCACCACCACGTCCGACAGCATCAGGGCCGCCGGCATGTCCTCGCAATGGCCGACCAGGCGCACCCGCTCGGCCACACCGAGTTCCGCCGCCAGCGCCACCAGCTCGGCGACGAACCCGTCGCGCCCCTGCGCATCGCCCACCAGCACCACCATCGCGTCCCGCCGGTGCATCTGCGCCAAGGCGCGGATCAGCACCTGCGGGCCCTTCCAGCGGGTGATCCGGCCAGGGAGCATGATGGTCGGCACCCCGTCCGGCAGCCGCCAGGCGGTGAGCAGGCGGATGATCCGGTCGGGCACCACCACCTCGGGATCGAAGATCGCGGGATCGACGCCGCGGTGGATCACCCGGATCCGCGCGGGGTCGATCGCGTGGCGCGCCTTGATCAGGTCGGCGATGAAATGACTGATGGCGATCACCCGGTCCCCGGCAGCCATGACGGCGTTGTAGCGGCGCTTGCCGGGGAAGTTCTCGTTGTAGGCGCCGTGATAGGTGGTCACGAACGCCACGCCCGCCCGCCGGGCCGCCAGCCAGGCCGACCAGGCCGGCGCGCGCGAGCGGGCATGGATCAGGTCCACCCGCTCGGCGGCGACCACCCGCGTCAGTGCGGCCGCATTGCGCCAGATCCGATACGGCGACTTGCTGGCCAGCGGCAGGATGATGTTGCGCCCGCCCGCCCGCTCCACCCAGGGTGCGAGCCGCCCGCCGGCGCTGGCCACCAGCGCGGTGCCGCCGGCCTGCACGATGGCCGCCGCGATCTCGACGGTGCCGCGTTCAACCCCGCCGGCATTCAGCGCCGGCAGCACCTGCATCACGACTGGAGAGGAGGACGTATCCATCCGCCGGGCTATAACATGGGCCGCGTGTTTGGAAAGGACGCCCGATGGAACGAACCGGCCGGCTGGATCGTGGCGACGGGGTGGAGCTTGCCTGGGCGCATCTGCCGGCACAGGGGGCGGGGCGCGGGCCGACGGTGGTGTTCCTGCCCGGCTTCAAGAGCGACATGGCCGGTGTGAAGGCGACGCATCTGCGCGACCTCTGCGCGGGCCGCGGCCAGTCGATGCTGCGGCTCGACTATTCCGGGCATGGCGAGAGCGGCGGCAGCTTCGATGCCGGCAGCATCGGCCGCTGGGCAGAGGATGCACAGACGGTCATCGATGCCATCGCCCCCGGCCCGGTGCTGCTCGTCGGCTCCTCGATGGGCGGCTGGATCGCCCTGCTGCTCGGCCGTGCGATGGGCGCACGGTTGACCGGTCTCGTCGGCATCGCCGCGGCACCGGACTTCACCGAGTCGCTGATCTGGGCCGGGCTGACCGGCGCCCAGCGGGAGACGATGGCCGTGCAGGGTCATATCGACATCCCCAGCGACTACGGCGAGCCCTACCGCATCACCCGGCATCTGATCGAGGACGGGCGGCGGCAACTGCTGCTGCACGCGGCGGTGCCGATCACCTGCCCGGTCCGCCTGCTGCAGGGCCAGCGCGACGACGACGTGCCCTG
This sequence comes from Asaia bogorensis, assembly GCA_945874805.1. GTDB lineage: Bacteria > Pseudomonadota > Alphaproteobacteria > Acetobacterales > Acetobacteraceae > CAIRTN01. The sequence continues at coordinate 1,908 of CAMCJI010000202.1, forward strand.
GCATACCGCACAGATCATCGCCGAGAAGCTGGACTCGACGGATGTGCAGGTGGTGCTGATCAAGGATGGCGACCACCGCCTCTCCCGCCCGGCAGACCTGGCACTACTCGGCCGGACCGTCGTCGCCCTGCTCGGCGAGGATGCCGGCTAGGCCCTCGCGGTAGGTGGGGTAGCGCCAGGCGATCCCCAGCGCCGCCTTGGTCTTGGCATTCGCGACTCGGCGGTTTTCCGCCCAGAAGCTGCGGGCCATCTCGCTCATCCCCGCCCAGGCCTCCGCGAACGGGACAAGCGGCGGCGGGGGCTGGCCGAGCAGGCGGGCGGCCTCGGCGATCACGTCAGCGCTGGGCGCCGCCTCGTCATCAGTCAGGTTCAGCACGCGCAGACCCTGCCGGCTCTGGCCCATCGCGGCCAGCACGGCGCGGGCGATGTCGTCGCGGTGGATGCGGCCGAAGGCGTGGTCGGGCTTGTCGATCCGCCGCGCCCGGGCCTGGCGGGCTTCGTCCAGCGCCGAGCGGCCGGGGCCGTAGATGCCGGCGACCCGGAACAGGTCCACCGCCATCCGCCCGGCCAGCGCCGCCCAGGCCTGCTCGGCGGCGAGGCGGCGGCGCGAGCGGTCCGCGCCGGGGGCGGGCGGGGTGTCCTCATCCACCCAGCCGCCCTCGCGGTCGCCCTAAACGCCGGTGGTGGAGAGATAGCCGGCCCAGACGCCGGTGATCGCCCCGGCCATCGCCGGCAGCACCGGATCGCCGGCGGCGCCGGGCGGGGCGGTCATCAGCACATGGCTCGCACCGGCCAGCGCCGCCGCGGAGAAGGGCAACACCGTGATGCCGGCGGGTGGGGTCAAGGCTTCGGGGTTGCGGCTGGTCGCCACCACATCCCAACCCTGCGCCGCCGCCAGCCGGGCGACGGCCGCGCCGGTGTAGCCCAAGCCGATGATCGCCAGTCGTTGCTTTGCCATCGCCGCCTTCCTGTTCTGGCCGGCTGTTTGCCGCAAGCCGGGCGTGCAGGCTATAGGACCGCATCATGATCCCGCGTGGCGCGATTCTGGGCGGAGCCACCGCCCTTCTGCTGGCGGTGGGCATGGCCTTCTGGCTGGCCCAGCCCCCCGATCCTCCTGCCGAGCAGGAGGAGAGCGGCGAGCGTCTGCCGATCCCGCCGCTGCCCCCCCGCGTCGCTGGCGACAGCCGTTACGAGCAGTGCATGAACATGCTCGGCAGCGATCCCGCGGGCGCGGTGGTGCTGGCCGAGCGCTGGGACGCGGCCGGTGGCGGCGATGCGGCGGCGCATTGCCGGGGGCTCGCCCAGATCGCGCTGGGCGAGGTGGAGGACGGGGCGCGGCTGCTGGAGCGGCTGGCCGATACCGGCGGACCAGGCCCGGCGACGCGCGCGTCCATCTACGGCCAGGCGGCACAGGGCTGGATGATCGCGGGCAACATCCCGCGGGCCTATGCCGCGTCCAGCCTCGCGCTGAGCCTGACGCCGGATGACCCTGACCTGCTGGTGGACCATGCGATATCGGCGGCAACGCTGGGCCAGTATCACGAGGCCGCCGAGGACCTCAGCCGGGCGCTGACCGTCGATCCCCGGCGGATCGATGCGCTGGTGCTGCGCGGCTCGGCGTGGCGGCATCTCGGCGATCTCATCCGCGCGCAGGACGATATCGACCGGGCGCTGATCCTCGATGCCGACAATGCCGAGGCCCTGCTGGAGCGCGGCATCCTGCGGCAGCGCCGCCAGGACCGGGCAGGCGCGCGGGCGGACTGGCAGCGGGCCATCGAGGTCGCCCCCGACAGCCCGGCCGCCGACCTCGCGCAGCAGAATCTCTCGCTGCTGGAGGCCGGCCCGTCGCGTTAAGCGGCAGCGACGACAGCACGCACCACCTGGAGTGCCTCGTCCACCTGCGCCGCGTCAACATCCAGATGCAGGCAGGCGCGGACGCGGTATTTGGCGTTCACCGACATCGCCACCCCGTGCTGGCGCATCGCGGCGGAGAACTGGTGGGCGGTCATGCCGGTGGCCTCGACATTGAAGAACACCAGATTGGTCTCCGGGTCCTCCGGCACGAGGCCGGGCACCTGGGCGAGGCCGCGGACGAGGCTGCGGGCGTTGGCGTGGTCTTCGGCCAGGCGGTCGATATGATGGTCGAGGGCGTGGATGCAGGCGGCGGCCAGCATGCCGGACTGGCGCATGGCCCCGCCCATGCGCTGCTTCCAGCGCCAGGCGGTGCCGATGAACTCCTGGCTGCCGACCAGCACGGCGCCGACGCCGGTGCCGAGGCCCTTGGTGAAGTCCAGCCACAGGCTGTCATAGCCGGCGACCATCTCGGCCACCGGCACGCCGGCGGCGACCACCGCGTTCATCAGCCGCGCGCCGTCGATGTGGGTCGCCATGCCGTGCTCGTGGGCGATGGCGGCGATCTCGTTCAGGCGGGCGGTGGACCAGACGGCGCCGCCGCCGGAGTTGGCGGTCTGCTCGACCTCGACGAGGCTCTGCGGCGGGGCGTTGCGGCTTTTCGAGCGGATGGCGGCGCGCAGGGTGGCGGCGTCGAACTGGCCGAGGGGGCCTTGCAGGCCGGTGATCTGCACGCCGGCGATGGCGGCACAGCCGCCGCCCTCGCTGGTGAGGATGTGGGCGGTTTCATGCGCCAGCACCTCGTCACCGGGGCGGCAGTGGGTGGCGATGGCGATCTGGTTGCACATGGTGCCGGAGGGCAGGAACAGGGCGGCTTCCTTGCCCATCAGGGCGGCCATGCGCTCCTGCAGCAGGTTGGTCGTGGGGTCGTGGCCCATCTGCTCGTCGCCGACCTCGGCAGACATCATCGCGGCCTTCATTGCCGGTGTGGGTTTGCACTGGGTGTCGGAATAGAGGTTCACGCGCAGGGGGGGGAGCGGGCCTGTGGTGCGGATCGGGCTGTAGTCCATGTCTCGGTCTCTCCGGGATTCGATCCCCTGAGAAAAGCAGCAACGGCGGCGCGGCGCCAGAGGAGGGGGGTTCCCGGGCCGCGCCGCCGCCTTCGCTCCGACTACTTTGTCGCGGCGATCGAGAGGACTTCGCGGCCGGCGAGGCCTGCGATCGGGCCGTCGGCGGTGATCTTGCCGTCGGCGAGCGCGATGCGGTGCAGGGTGGCGTTGGCGATCAGCCAGCCGGTGTTGCCGCCGGCGCCGTCCGACAGGATGTCGAAGCCGAGGCCGTTGGGGAGTTTGCTGGCGATGGCGCCCTTCATGGTCTGCACGCCGTCGTTCGGAGGGGCCTGGATGTTGTAGCTGCCGAGGACGGGGTCGATCGTGTAGAGCGCGGTTTCCTTGGCGCCGGCCATGGCGTTGGTATAGGCCGCCGCGGTGATCATCGGGGTGGTGCCGGCCTGGGGGGTGCCGGGGGCGTATTTCAGGGCGCCGTCCACCGTGACCGCGCCGGTGTCGACATGGATGCGGTAGTTGTTGCCGCTGAGGCCGACGACGCGCAGGCGGTCCACCATCGGGTTGAACTTGGCCGCCGCGCGGGCGCCGAGGTCGAGCGGCTTGTCGAGCTTGGAGACGGGCTTGGCCATGCCGGTCATCGGGTCGATGGCGACGATATGGGTGGCGGTGAGGCCGTAGAGCTTGCCGTCGGCGGGGCGGATGGCGAGGGCCATCAGCTTGCCCTCGGCGCCCTTGATGGCCAGCGGGGCGGCGGCCTTCTTCGAGTCGGTGTCGATTTTGGTGAGGCTGCCGGTGCTGTCGAGCGCCCAGAGCGTGGCGGCGTCGGCCAGGCTGGACATCGCGAGCAGGCTGGCGCCGGCGAGCAAGGCGCCGATCAGGGTCGAGCGGATCATGGGGGTTCTCTCCGTTGCGGCACGGGTGAGTTCCCGTGTGGCAGCGTTACGGAGGGGATGCGCGGGCGGATGCAGGCGTAAGGAATTGTTTTATTTGTTTTGTATTCGTAATAAATAGAGCGTGCTGATGCCTTGCACGGGAGTCGTCGTAAAATTGCGAAGGCCGGCGGGGTACGGCGCTGGACACAAAGGCGGCGCAGGACATGGGGGCAGCGACGCGCGGGCATGGCGGCAGGCGCCGCGATCCGCGCCGGGGATGCCGCCGGCGTGGCGGGAACGGCTGCCTCGAGGCGGGCGGCGGGCGCGCGCGCGGCGCGCGGGGCCGAATGGCGGTACTTCGCCTGGGCGGGCCGGGCACCCACGGGCGGCGCGGCGGGCAAGGCAAGCCTGCCGGCCTGGAAGCGGGCCAGCAGGCTCTCCAGCGCCGCGAAGGCGCGGCCAATCGTTCGGGAGATGAGCCAGAGCAGGGCGGCCTGCAGCGGATTGCGAAGAATCTGGGCGAGGATCTGGCGGAACAGCCCGGTCCGCAGCGCCTGGAGGGCGCTGGGGAGAGGCTCGATGCGGGTCGGTGCCGGTTCCATCCCGGCGGTATAGAGTTATTTTTGATAACTCGTCAAGCAGTAATTATAACTGAATGCCCCTCCCCTACGCCGCCCCCGCGGCGCAGGATTTCTGCTGGGCCAGGGCGCGCAGTTCGGCGAGGCGGGCGACGCCGGAGGCTTCGGCGGTATCGCCCTCGATGACGTTGCCGATGCCGAAGTCACCCATGAAGCCGAGGACGTGGGCGCCGCTGGTGGCGCCGCGCTGCTTGCGGATGTCCGTCAGGAAGGCTTCGGCGCGGACGATTTCGAGTTGGGTGTCCCGGCAGGTCATGGCGCTGCGCTCGGCGTCGGACAGCGGGGTCATGCGCCCGTATCGCTGGGTGGCGCAGCCGGTGATGGCGAGAGCGGCAGCGAGCAGAATCCAGGGCTTCATGGCGCGGGCCTCCAGCGTTGCGGCACCCGAGCCTAGGCCCGGCGGCCCCGGGTGCGCAACGGGTGGCGATCAGGCCGGTGGGGGGACCTCGTCGGTCCAGATGGTGAAGCCGCGCAGGGTGTTGGGGCCGAAGGTGGTGCTGATGGCGACGTCCACCGCATCGCGCCCGCGGGCGAGGAGGACGCGGCCGATGCGGGGGGTGTTGTTGCGGGCATCAAACGTATGCCAGGCGCCGCCGAGATAGGCTTCGAACCAGCCGGCGAAATCGCCGACGCCGTAAGGGGGGGGCATGCCGATGTCGCCGAGATAGCCGGTGCAGTAGCGGGCGGGGATGTTCATGCAGCGGCACAGCGTTATGGCGAGATGCGCGTAGTCCCGGCAGACGCCGATGCGCTCGTTGTAGGCCTCGAAGGCGGTGCGGGTGGCGCGGGCCTGCATGTAATCGAAGGTAATGTGGTTATGGACGAAGTCGCAGATCGCCTGCACCCGCGCCCAGCCCGGCGGGCCGGCGCCGAAGCGGGCCCAGGCGGCCTCGCTCAGCAGCTCGGTTTCGCAGTAGCGGCTGGGCAGGAGATAGACCAGCGCCTCGTCCGGCAGGTCCTGCACGAGATGCTGCCAGGCGCCGGGCATCACCGGGTCCGGCAGGCCGCTGTCGCGCACGACGGCGGTGGTGCTGATGCGGGTGAGGCCGGCCGGGGCGACGATGCGGCTGACCCAGTTGCCGAAGGCGTCATGATACGTGGTGATCGGCACCGCCGGGCTGATGCTGAGCAGGTCTGGCGTGACGATGTCGGCGACGCGGCTGTGGTGGATGGTGAGCATGAGCAGCATCGGGGTCGGCTGCGGGCAATCATAGATGAGCTCGTAGCCGACCTTGATGTGCATCTGCGGCTCTGCCCCTGCCGCACCTGCGGTGGTCCAGACTGGGGCCTGCATGTCAGTTCGACAAGGCGCGATCGATCATAGCAACCGCGGTGGCGGTATCGCCGCCGGCGAGTGCGAGGCGGGCATCGCGGATATGGGTGACCATGTTCAGTGAGGAGGGGGCCGCGGTGCCGCCGGGGGGCACGACGTGATCGAGCAGCCGGGTTTCCGCCATCTCGAGAGACTGCTGCGCCTGACCGGACTTGCCCATGAGCAGGGAGGCGCGGGCGGCGCGCAGGTAGTCCGGCGCCATCGCGCCCTCGCCGATGACCGGCGACGGCAGGGTGGGGGCGATGGTGGAGCGGCCGCTGGCGGTGATGTTGCTCGCCTTGTCCGACAGCGGCAGCGAGGTGCCGACGCCGGGGGTGTGGCCGGGGCGGGCGCCGGTCAGCGGGTCGG
>CAMCJI010000203.1 GCA_945874805.1 Asaia bogorensis
CGATGAAACTCGTGGGCGTCAGCAAATTGCCCGGCTCGGCGACCAGCTCGCGGGCGAAGTTCGCCCCGGCGACGCCCGCGCCGACCTGCTGCCAGGCGGCGCGCACGGCATCGGCCGCTCCCGTCACCACATCGGCAGTGGCCAGGCGCGGCGCACCCTCCGCCGGCACGGTCTGGTATTTTTCGAAGCGCCAGGCGCGCAGCGAGACGCCGGCCGCGAAGTCGGCGGCTTCGGCGGGGGTGAGGCCGCGGGCATCGAGTGCGATGCGCGGCAGGCGGATCAGGGCGGCGGCGGCGGCGCGGCCGGCCTGGGTGAACTGGCCGCGCCCGGTGCCGGCGAGGAGGAGGCGGCCGGAGGGCGGGAAGACCTCGCACGTCTCCCCGGCCTTGCCGGTGAAGCCGGTGATGGCGGCCGCGGCGCGGGCAGGCTCGGGCGGGGCAGCGCCTTCGGCCACCGGCACGACGAGTGCGGGGGCGTCGTCGGCCGAGGTGCCGAAGTGGAGGCGGATCATCGTCCGGCTTTCCGATCAGCCTTCGTAGTGGGCTGCCACCAGGCGGTCGAGCAGGCGGACGCCGAACGCGGTGGCGCCTTTCGGGATGGTCGGTGCGTCCTTGCCGGACCAGGCCATGCCCGCGATGTCCAGATGCGCCCAGGTCTTCTTGTTGACGAAGCGCTGGATGAACTGGGCGGCGGTGATCGCCCCGCCCGGGCGGCCGCCGATGTTCTTCATGTCGGCGATCTCGGAGCGGATCTGCTTGTCGTAGCCGTCGGCCAGCGGCATCCGCCACACCTTCTCGCCGGTCTCGTTGCCGGCGTCGTGGAGCTGGGCGGCGAGCGTGTCGTCGTTGGAGAACAGGCCGGCATATTCGTGGCCGAGGCCGATGATGATGGCGCCGGTGAGCGTGGCGAGATCGACCATGAAGCGCGGGTCGTATTTCTGCTGGCAGTAATACAGCACGTCGGCCAGCACGAGACGGCCCTCGGCGTCGGTGTTGATCACCTCCACCGTCTGGCCCGAATAGGTTTTCACCACGTCGCCGGGACGCTGGGCGGTGCCGGAGGGCATGTTCTCGACGAGGCCTACGAGGCCGATGACGTCGCACTTGGCTTTGCGGCCGGCGAGGGCCGCCATCAGGCCGACGACGGTGCCCGCACCGGCCATGTCCCACTTCATGTCTTCCATGCCGCCGGCCGGCTTGATGGAGATGCCGCCGGTATCGAAGGTCACGCCCTTGCCGATGAAGGCGATCGGCTTGGCCTTGGCCCCCTTCTTGGCGGGCGGCGCGCCGTTCCAGGTCATCACCACCATGCGCGGCTCCTGTGCCGAGCCCATCGCCACGCCCATCAGCGCGCCGAAGCCGAGCTTGGTCATCTCCTTCGGGCCGAAGATTTCGACCTTCAGGCCGAGCGCCTCCAGCTTCTTGCAGCGCTCGGCCATCGCCGCCGGGGTCAGCACATTCGGCGGCTCGCTGACGAGATCGCGGGAGAGGAACACGCCCTCAGCAATTGCCGCGCCGCCGGCCCAGGCGTCCTTCGCCTTCGCGGCTTCGGCGGTGAGGATGGCGAGCTTGGCCAGCTTCGGCTTGTCCTCGGCCTTCTCGGTGGTGCGGTAACGGTCGAAGCGGTAGCTGCGCAGGGCGGCACCCAGGGCCACGGACGCCGCCTGGGCGCCGGACAGGCCAGCGGTGGAGACGGCGGCGGCCGGCTCGCGGGCCAAAGCGGCGGCAAGCTGGCCGCCGGCATCCTCGGCTTGGCGCGTGGCGAGGTCTTCAAGCTTGCCGAGGCCCACGGCGACGACGCGCGAGAGCCCGGCCCCCGGCGCCAGCACCGTCACCGTCTGGCCGCGCTTGCCGGTGAATTCGGCGGCGGTCAAAGCGCGGGAGACGGCGCCGTCGGTCGCCTTGTCGGCGGCGGCGAGCAGCGCGCCTGTGGCCCCGGCGCCGGCGTCGCCCTCCTCCAGCAGCAGCGCGAGCGCGCCGGATTTCGGCAAGGCCGGCTTGGCGAAGGAAATGTCGAGCATCGGGGCAGGCTCCACGATCGAAAAAGGATACCAGTACTCTAGCAGCCCCGCGCGGCTTTGCCAGGGCCGGCGCGCCGGAGTAGACCAGCGGAATGGACGACAAAGCCTTGCTCGACATGCTGTTCGGCCTCGCGGCACAGGCCGGGGATGCCATCCTGCGCGTGCGCGCCGAGGGCTTCACCACCCAGTCCAAGGACGACGACAGCCCGGTCACCGCCGCCGATCACGCAGCCGAAGCGGTGATCGTCACCGCCCTGCGCGCCGCGATGCCGCAGGTGCCGGTGGTCGCGGAGGAGGAGATGGCGGGCGGGCACATCCCCGAACGCGCCAGCACCTACTGGCTGGTCGATCCGCTTGACGGCACCAAGGAATTCTCTCGCGGACGCGACGATTTCTGTGTCTGCATCGGCCTGATCCGCGCCGGCCGCCCGGCGCTCGGCGTGATCCACGGCCCGGTGCTGGCCCGCGCCTGGGGCGGCATCGTCGGCAGCGGCGCCTGGATGCGCGATGCCGCCGGCGCGCGGGCTATCACGGCGCGCACGGCCCCGGCGGTCGGGCTTTCGGTGCTGGCGTCGCGTTCGCACGGCAGCGATCCGCGGCTGGGGCCGTTCCTCGCGGGGCGGCAGGTGGCCGACGTGCGCAACATGGGCTCCGCCCTGAAATTCGGCCTGGTGGCGGACGGCAGCGCGGACCTCTACCCCCGCTTCGGCCCGACGATGGAGTGGGACACGGCAGCCGGCCAGGCGATCGTCGAGGCGGCGGGCGGCACGGTGATCGACGTCGCCACCGGGTTGCCGCTGGCCTACGGCAAGCCAGGTTGGCGCAACGCCGATTTCTACGTGACCGGGCGGGTGTGACCGCCCCCGCTGCGACGGAGCGGTTGGCCGCCGATGCCGCCGGCATCGCGCGGGCGGCGGCGCTGCTGTGCTCCGGCCGGCTCGTCGCCTTCGGCACCGAGACGGTTTACGGCCTGGGGGCGGATGCCACCGACGCCGCCGCCGTGGCGCAGGTGTTCACCGCCAAGGGCCGCCCGCATTTCAACCCGCTGATCTGCCATTACCCCGATGCCGAGGCCGCCTTCGCCCAGGTGCAGGCCAACGACACCGCCCGCCGCCTCGCTGCCGCGTTCTGGCCGGGCCCGCTGACCCTCGTCCTGCCCCGCCGCCGCGACTGCCCGGTGGCGCTGCTGGCCGGCGCCGGGCTGGACACGCTGGCAGTGCGCGTGCCGGCGCAACCAACCGCGCTCGCTCTGCTGCGCGCCGCCGGCCGGCCGGTCGCCGCCCCCTCGGCCAACCGCTCCGGCCAGGTCAGCCCCACGACAGCCGCCCACGTGCTCGCCGGCCTCGACGGCCGGATCGCCGCGGTGCTGGACAGCGGCGCCTGCCCGGTGGGCGTGGAATCGACAGTGCTGGACCTCACCGGGCCGCATCCCGTGCTGCTGCGCCCCGGCGGAGCCACGCGCGAGGCGATCGAGGCGGTGATCGGGCCGGTGCGCGCGGGCATCACCCCCGGTGCCGCCCTGGCGGGGCAGAGCCTGCGCTCCCCCGGCCTGCTGGTGAGCCACTACGCGCCCGCAACACCGCTGCGCCTCGGCGCGACGCAGGTGGGCGCGGATGAGGCGCTGCTCGCCTTCGGCCCGGCGCTGCCGGGCGCGGGGGCGATGTTCCAGTTGAGCGCAGCCGGCGATCTTGCCGAGGCGGCAGCCCGGCTGTTCGAGGGGCTGCGGGCGTTGGATACCGCCGGACTGTCCGGCATCGCCGCCATGCCGATTCCCCGGCACGGGCTGGGCCTGGCGATCAACGACCGGCTGGAGCGCGCGGCCGCCCCGCGCGGTTAAGCCGCCGAGGTCGCCTGGCCGCGCGGCTGCCCGCCGGCGCGGCGACGCACCAGCAGCATCCAGGCGGCACCCAGCAGCAGGATGGCGATATTCGGCACGGTCGCGAGCCGTTCCAGCTTCGACGGCCGCGGCATGAACTCAGGCATCGTCACATCGACCGACAGCAGCGCCGCCCCGGTGTCATCCACCAGCAGCGCGAACGGGTCGGCGACCGGCTGGTCGGCGAAGCTCGGATAGCTCGCCGGCACCGCCTCGGCCGTACTCACCACAAGACAGGCCAGAATCAACGCGAGTCCAATTGTATGCCGCATGCAACAACCTCCAACTGCGTCATCGCTGAACATAAATATACAAGAACCGTGCCAGCCTGATGATTCAAGCACTTGTCTTTTCCATTTCACGCAACTGTAAAATTTGTTGACATTCCGCCGCCGCGCTCAGCGGTTAACCCCGACGGAAAAGCAGGCTAGCTTGCCCCGCAGAGGTGCCATGATGTCCGACCCCGCGACCCTGTTCGACCAGCTCCGCGCCTTGCTCGGCCCCGCCGGCATGCTCACCGGCGGCGATACCGAGGCCTATCTGGCCGACTGGCGGCGGCTGTATCGCGGTGCCACGCCTGCCGTGCTGCGCCCCGCCGATACTGCCCAGCTTGCCGCCTGCGTGCGCCTGTGCGCCGCCGCCGGCGTGGCGGTGGTGCCGCAGGGGGGCAACACCTCCATGGTCGGCGGGGCCGTGCCGGCCGAGCACGGGCGCGATTACGTGATCAGCCTCGCCCGGCTCAACCGCATCCGCGCCATCGACCCGGTGGATGGCAGCATGACCATCGAGGCCGGCGTCACCCTCAAGGCAGCGCAGGACGCCGCCGAGGCCGCTGGCAGCCTGCTGCCGCTGTCGATCAGTTCGGAGGGCAGCGCCCAGATCGGCGGCATCCTCTCCACCAATGCCGGCGGCAACAACACCCTGCGCTACGGCAACGCCCGCGATCTCGTCCTGGGCCTGGAAGTGGTGCTGCCGGACGGGCAGATCTGGCACGGCCTGCGCCGGCTGCGGAAGGACAACACCGGCTACTGCCTGCGCCAGCTCTTCGTCGGCGCCGAGGGCACGCTCGGGATCATCACCGCCGCCGTGCTCAAGCTGGTGCCCCGCCCGCGCGAAACCGAAGTGGCGCTCTGCGCCGTGCCGACGGCCGAGGCCGCGCTGGCGCTGTTCCACCGCGTGTTCAGCGCCGACCCCGCCGCGGTCCAGGCCTTCGAATACATGTCCGGCCTGGGGGTGGACCTCGTCTTCGCGCATATCCCCGGGGCGACCAACCCGCTCTCGGAGCGGGCCGCGCATTACGTGCTGGTCGAGCTCGCCACCCCGCGCGTCAACGCCGGCCTGCGCGCCGCCCTCGAAGCAGCGCTCGAAGCGGCCCTGGAAGCCGGCGAAGTCACCGATGCCGCCATCGCCGAAAGCAGCGCCCAGCGCGCCGCCATCTGGCGCCTGCGCGAGGAACACTCGGAGGCGCAGAAACGCGCCGGCGCCAGCGTGAAGAACGACGTCTCCGTCCCTGTATCGCTCGTCCCGCAACTGATCCGCGAGGCCGCCGCAGCCTGCGAAGCGCTGATCCCTGGGATCCGCCCGGTGCCCTTCGGCCACATGGGCGACGGCAACATCCACTTCAACCTGATGCAGCCCGAGGGGATGGACCCCGCCGCCTTCCTCGCCCGCGACCACGACATCATGGACACGGTATGCGAGGTGGTGCGCCGCCTGGACGGCAGCTTCTCCGCCGAACACGGCATCGGCAGGCTCAAACCCTACATGATGCCGGACTGGCGGGGCGGGGCGGAACTGGCGGTGATGCAGGCGATCAAGCAGGCGATCGACCCGGCAGGGGTGATGAATCCCGGCAAGGTTTTGCCGTAGGCAACCAAAGGCAAGCGTCCCTCTTTGTGAATTTGCGGCGCCTTGGCTGTCGCAAGTTCACAAAACGACGCCTCCTGCCTCTCTCCCACCCCGCTTTTCGGGTCAACAGATCGACAGAACCCAGCTTGACCGCATTGGCGGGCGGGCGTTGCATTGCCGGATAATCCCACGCGCGAGGCAGGCATGAACGACGTTCCCCATCTTCCGGCGGCCGTCCACCCTGACTGGAGCACGCCGGCGCCGACGGAGCGGCTGGTCGATAGCCGGGTGCCGTTTGTGCCGCACGGGGTGCCCGGGCTGCCGGCGCCGTTGGTCTATGATGTCAGCGAGCCGGCGCTGCGGCTGCGGGAGCTGAATTTCGCGGCCAAGCGGCTGGCGGACATGACGTTCGTCTCGGGCCTCGACTGGGCGGATGCGCTGGCCCGGCTGCGCTGGCGCGGCGTGCCGCCGACCTCTGGGCTGGATGCGATGCGCGATGCCGGGCCGCGCCGGGCGGGACTGGAAGCCGCGGTGGCGGTGGGTGCGATCACCATGCGCCACGATCCCGTCACGCGGGAGGTGCACGTGGTGTGGGCGGATGCGGCGCTGGGGGCGCCGGTGGCCGGGCGGGCGGTGGCGCCGGTGGGCTGGGGCGGCATTGTCGCCGGCGGCGGGACGCTGGCGGGGGTGACGGCGGCGCCGATCGCCCGGGCCGCTGCCTCCGCGCGGCTATGGCCGTTGGGCGATGACGTACCGGCCCCGGCGGGTTCGCAGGCGTTGGCGGGGGCGGCGGCGCGGTTCTTTGCCAGCTCGCCCGGCGCGTATGGGCTGCTGGTGGCAGCGCCCGACCGGGTGCTGTTCGAGCAGTACGGCACCGGTGGCGCGCCGGATCGGGTGACGCCGAGCTGGTCGATGAACAAGTCGATGACCGGGACGATGATCGGCCGGCTGATCCAGCTCGGCTGGCTGGAGGGGGTGCATGTGCCGGCTCCGGCGCCGGCCTGGCAGGACCCGCGCGGCATCCATGCGCTGATCACGCTCGACGACCTGCTGCGGATGCGCAGCGGGCTGGCGATGCCGTGCCTCGCGCCGGAGGGGAGCAGCCTGGGGTTCGAGGGCTCGGCGGTCTATTTCGATGCGGTGGACAGTTTCGCCGCGGCCCAGGCGAACATCGTCGCGGTGCGGCCGGGGGCGGTGTTCCGCTACATCAATGCAGGGATCAACGTGCTGGCGGCGATCATCCGCGACCGGGTGGAGCGGCGGGGGCTGGCCTATCCGGCGGGGGTGTATGGGCTGCTGCCGGATGCGCTGGGGATGGCGAGCTATCGGATGTCCGGCGATGTGGCGGGCAATCTGATCGGCTCGGGCTCGGCGTTTGCCACGCTGCGCGACTGGGCGAAGCTGGGGGTGCTGTATCTGCAGGACGGCATGTGGGGCGGCGAGCGGCTGCTGCCGGCGGGCTGGGCGGAGTATGCGCTGACCGCCGGGCATGTCGGCACGACCTACGCCGCAACGTTCTGGACCAATGCGGACCGGATGTTCCCGGCGCTGCCGCCGGGGGCGGCGTGGATGTCTGGCGCATCCGACCAGCGGGTGTTCATCCTGCGGGAGGCGAACCGGGTGGTCTGCGTGTCGAACGAGACGGACGCGAAGATGGATTACGCAGCGCTGAACGAGGTTCTGGCAGCGGTACTGGCCGAGGCGTAAGCGGCGCCTCGGCCAGGCAGGCTTCAGGCTTCCTGGTCGGGGTCTGACCAGCCGCCGCTGTCGGCGCTGTCGGCCCAGCCGGTGTCCTGCGGGGCGTCGTAGCTGCTGGTGGGGGTGGACCAGCCGCTGTTGCCGGCGCTGGGGTCGGTCCAGCCGCCGTCGGCCTTCGGGGCGCCGCCGTCGGCGAAGGCGTCGGTCTGCGGCTGGCTGACGGGGCTGCTCACGGGCGATGCGGCATGCGCTGCGCCACCGCCGGAGAACATGCTGGTGAGCGCGTTGGCGGCGAGCATGCCGCCGGCGACGCCGGCCGCGGTCATGAGTGCGGTGCCGAGGAAGCCGCTGCCCCCCTGCTGCTGCATCATGCCGGGCTGGTGGCCGGGGGGATAGTGCGGCTGCGGGGGCTGGCGGAACTGCTGCTGCTGGTGCTGTTGAGGTTGCGGCTGAGCGGAGCGGCCGCCGAAGAGGCCGCCGAGGAAGCCGCGCTGCTGCTGCGGCTGCTGGG
>CAMCJI010000204.1 GCA_945874805.1 Asaia bogorensis
CCTCGCGCCGGCTGATGGGTTCGGGCGAAGTACCGGCGGCGCACACGCGCATCGACGGGCTGGGCGAACTCGACAAGATCATCGACATCGACCAATCGCCGATCGGCCGGACCCCGCGTAGCAATCCTGCCACCTACACCGACCTGTTCGCACCGATCCGCGACTGGTTCGCCGAACTGCCGGAGTCCCGTGCCCGAGGCTATAAATCCGGCCGGTTCAGCTTCAACGTCAAGGGCGGCCGCTGCGAGGCCTGCCAGGGCGACGGGGTGCTGAAGATCGAGATGCATTTCCTGCCCGACGTGTTCGTGACCTGCGACACCTGCAAGGGCAAGCGCTACAACCGCGAGACGCTGGACATCAAGTTTCGCGGTAAGTCCATCGCGGAAATCCTTGAAATGACAGTAGATGAGGCGGTGCCCTATTTTTCTGCCGTCAACAAGATCCACGACCGCTTGAAGATTCTGCAGCAGGTCGGGCTGGGCTACATCGCCCTTGGCCAAGCTTCCACCACTCTGTCGGGCGGTGAGGCGCAGCGGATCAAGCTCTCGAAGGAACTTGCCCGGCGGGCAACGGGCCGCACATTATACATTCTCGATGAGCCGACGACCGGCCTTCACTTCGAGGACGTCCGCAAGCTGCTGGAAGTGCTGCACGCGCTCGTTGATGCGGGGAACACCGTCGTGGTGATTGAGCATAACCTTGAAGTGATCAAGACCGCCGACTGGATTCTCGATCTCGGGCCTGAAGGCGGCGATGGTGGCGGGCGCATTGTCGCGCAGGGTACGCCGGAGCAGGTCGCCCTGGTCGCCGAGAGCCACACCGCCCGCTTTCTGCGCCCGCTGCTGCCTGCCCCCGTTGCCAAAACGCGCCGCCGGGCGTGAAAGGATTCACGATGCTCGAAGACCAGCTTCGCCGCGATCTGATGGGCGCCTTCCAGAACCGGGCGCTGCTCTACCGCGACATCTATCGAGAGATGGCGGCGGCGTTCGGGCCGGAGGCGGCGGAGCGCGTGCTCTCCCGCGCGATCTATGCGCGCGGCAAGGCGACCGCCGAAGCCGCATTCCCAACCTTCGGTCCGCAAGACGCGTGTGGCCTCGGAGAGGCCTTCCTCGCAGCCAGCCCGGACGAGGGGCGGATGTTTCCCACGGACGTGACCCGAACGCCGGGCAGCATCTCCTTCAAAGTAAAACAATGCCCGCTGAAGACTGCATGGATTGCGGCGGACACGCCGGCGGATGAGATTGCCACCCTCTGCCGCATCGCCGGGCGGTTCGACAACGGCCTGTTCGAGCATTCCGGTGCGGTGGTGGAGACCGAGACTTGGCGCGATGGAATGGAGGGCTGCTGCCGGATTACCCTGCGGGACCGGGACTAGGCGGGCCGCTCCGCTGCGACGGTGACACGGTGGCCGCTGCGGGTGTGTGGCCAGTAGTCCCACATCGCCCGATGCTGGGTGCAGCGGTTGTCCCAGAAGGCGACCGCCCGCTCGGTCCAGCGGAAGCGGCACTGGAACAACGGGTTTTCCGCATGTTCGAACAGGTAGCGCAGCACCGCGGCGCTCTCGTCGCCGGGCAGGCCGACGATGTGGGTGGTGAAGCCGCGATTGACGTAGAGGGCGCGGCGGCCGGTGACCGGATGGGTGCGGACGATGGGATGTTCGGCGCGCGGATAGCTCGGGCGGTCGGTGACGCCGAAATTGGCGTAGGTGCCGCGATACACCTGCTCGCCGTCATGCACCGCCGTCAGCCCTTCCAGATACGCTTTCATTCGATCTGACAGCGACTCGTAGGCGGCGTACATGCTCGCGAACAGCGTGTCGCCGCCATTCGGCTGACACTGGCGGATGTGCAGAATGCTGCCCATCGGCGGGGTCTCGTCGCAGGAGACGTCGGTGTGCCACCCCTCGCCGTTCGCCCGCGGTGAGGTGCTGTCGGCGTGGATGCGCATCAGCGCGGGCTCGCCGGGTTCATGCGGGGCGGCGGGATGGACGTGCAATTCGCCGACTTGCCGGCCGAAAGCGAGATGCTGCGCCGGGGTGATGGTCTGGTCGCGGAAGAAGATCACCTGATTCTCAGCGAGAGCTCGGCCGATCTCCTCGATCTGCGCTGGGCTGGGACAATCGAGGTCTACGCCGCCGATCTCGGCACCGATGATCGGCGTCAGCTTGTCGAGGGTGATCGTTTCATAGGGCGCGCTCTGGCCGGCGACGTGGCGATAGCGTGGGCCGCCCATGCCCCTCAATGCGTTCATCGCAGCCTCCCGTTTTCGCTAGTCTAGCGCGGCGGTGAACTCCCGCGCCACTGCGCTGCGGAACAGGCCGATGTCGGTCGAGACGCAGATGGCGCGGAAGCCGCGTTCAAAGCCGGCTTTCGCCTCCGCCCCGTTGGCAGCCAGCCAGCCGATCGGCTTGCCGGTGGCGAGCAGCATCGCCTCCGCCTCGGCGAAGCGTGGGTGATCAAACTGGCCGACGCAGCCGAGGCTGTCGGAAAGGTCGAAATGGCCGAGCCAGCCCAGATCGATCCCCGGCGTGTTGAGAATTTCCGCGGCATTGCGCAGTCCGGCGGTGGTTTCGATCATCGCAATCGTCAGGATCGCCGCGTTCGCCGCGTCCATCGCCGCGCGCACCGGGCCGGGCTGGTAGTGGTCATGCGCCAAGCCAAACGCCAGGCCGCGCTTGCCGAGCGGCCGATAGCGGCACCATTCCACCATCGCCCGGGCCTGCGCTGCAGATTCGACCATCGGCACCATGATGCCCTGGGCGCCGGCGTCGAGCACCGGGCAGATCAGCCCCTTTTCGCAGGCCGGCACACGCACCAGGGCGACGATCCCGGCCGCGCGGCAGGCAGTGATGGACGTCTTTATCGTGTCGATACCGGCGCCGCTGTGCTCCATATCCAGCACCACGAACTCCGCCCCGCCGGCGGCAAGCACGGCCGCCATGCCGGGGGTGAAGAACTCGAACGCCATGGAGCCGATGGCGCGCTCGCCGGCTAGCAGCTTCTGGCGGACAGGGTTGGTGATCATGTCAGGCTCCCCGCAGATGGCAGGCGACGGACCGACCGCCGAGGTCGCGCAACGCCGGCACGTCCACTCGGCAGCGGGCCTCGGCGATCGGGCAGCGCGTGTGGAAGCGGCAGCCGCTGGGCGGGTTCATCGGGCTGGGGATGTCGCCTTCCAGAACGATGCGCGTGCGCTTGCTGCGCGGGTCGGCGATCGGGGCGGCGGCGATGAGGGCTTCGGTGTAGGGATGCAGCGGGCGGTCGAAAATGTCCGTCTTGTCGGCGATTTCGACGATCTGGCCGAGATACATCACCGCAATGCGATGGCCGATATGCTCGACCACGCCGAGGTCGTGGGAGATGAACAGAAAGGCCAGCCCCCGCTCCTCCTGCAGGTCCATCAGCAGATTCAGCACCTGGGCCTGGACAGAGACATCGAGAGCCGAGACCGCTTCGTCGGCAACGATCATCCCGGGGTCGAGCGCCAGGGCACGGGCGATGCCGAGGCGCTGGCGCTGGCCACCGGAGAATTCGAAGGCGTAGCGGTTCATCGCATCCGCCCGCAGGCCGACGCGCTCCAGCAGGGCGGCGACTTTGGCGAGCCGGTCGGCTTCGGAGACGTCGCCGTAGTTCTCCAGTGGTTCGCCGACGATGGTGCCCGCGGGCAGGCGGGGGTTGAGGCTGGCATAGGGGTCCTGAAACACCATTTGCGCGTGCCGGCGATGCGGGCGCATGGCGGTCTCGCTCAGATGCGTCACATCGACGCCACGCAGCCGGATCTGGCCGGCGGTGGGCTCCAAAAGGCGCAGCACCAGCCGGCCGACTGTTGATTTGCCGCAGCCGGATTCGCCGACGAGGCAGAGGGTTTCGCCCGCGGCGATGGTCAGCGAGATGCCGTCGACCGCGCGAACGGTGGCAACGGTGCGTTGGAGGAAGCCGCGCTTGACGGGGAAATGCTTGGCAAGACCGGTGATTTCGGCAACCGGCTGGGTCATGCCGCCACCTTGCCGGCTTCCCAGCAGGCGGTGACGTGGCCTTGGCCGTGCTGGGTGAGCGGCGGGGCTTCGGCCGCGCAGCGGGGCGTGGCCAGCGGGCAGCGAGGCGCGAAGGCGCAGCCGGGGATCGGGCCGGTCAGCTTCGGCACCATGCCGGGAATTTCCATCAGGCGGCGGGCGGGCGGCACGCCGGGGCGGCGGCGCGGAATCGAGGCCATCAGCCCACGCGTGTAAGGGTGCAGCGGGCGGTCGAAGAGGTCGCCCACCTCCGCCTCCTCCACCTTGCGGCCGGCATACATGACGATCACGCGCTGGCAGGTTTCGGCGACGACGCCGAGATCGTGCGTGATCATCAGGATGGCAGCCCCGATGCTCTCCTTGAGTTCGAGCATCAGCTTGAGGATCTGCGCCTGGATCGTCACGTCGAGCGCTGTGGTCGGCTCGTCGGCGATCAGCAGTTGCGGGTTGCAGGACAGGGCAATGGCGATCATCACCCGCTGGCGCATGCCGCCACTGAACTGGTGCGGATAGTCCTTCAGGCGGCGTTCGGCATCGGGGATGCGGACGAGGCGCAGCATTTCGGCCGCACGCGCCCAGCCCTGCGCCTTGCTGGCGCCCTGGTGGATCATCACCGCCTCGGCGATCTGCTCGCCCACGGTCAGCACCGGGTTGAGGCTGGTCATCGGCTCCTGAAACACCATCGCGATCCGGTCGCCGCGGATGCGCCGCATGGCGGCTTCATCAAGCTGGGTCAGGTCCTGGCCGCCAAAGCGCACAGCACCGCCGACGATGCGGCCCAACCCCTGCGGCAGCAAGCGCATCACCGACAGCGCGGTGACCGACTTGCCGCAGCCGGATTCGCCCACAATCCCCAGTGTCTCCCCCGGCTGCACGGTGAAGCTGACGCCATCAACCGCGCGGGTGACGCCATCCTGGGTGAAGAACGAGGTGCGCAGGTCCTCGACGGAGAGGATCGGTTCCATCAGCCCATCCGCCGTGCCAGTCGCACGTCGAGCTTGTCGCGCAGGCCGTCGCCGAGCAGGTTTACCGCCAGGATCACCACCGCCAGCATCACGCCGGGCGCAAAGATGGTCCAGGGAGCGCGGGCGATGAACAGGCGGGAGCCGGCGATCATGTTGCCCCAGGTGGGAATCTCCGGCGGCACCCCGGCGCCAAGAAAGGACAGCCCGGCCTCGATCAGGATGGCCGAGGCGGTGATGTAGGTGCCCTGCACGATCAGCGGGGCGACGGTGCTGGGCAGGATATGGCGGATGACGATCTTGCTGCCACGCGTGCCGCCGGAAATAGCCGCTTCGATATACGGCATCTCCCGCACCGAGAGCACAACCGAGCGGACCAGCCTGACGACGCGCGGGATTTCGGGGATGGTGATCGCGATGATGACGATGCCGACAGAGGCCTTGTTCAGTGAAACCAGGGCGATGGCGAGCAGGATGGCGGGGATGGCCATCATGCCATCCATCACCCGCATCACAACAGCATCGACCTGACGCCAGTAGCCGGCGGCCAGGCCGATGAACAGGCCGATGGCGATCGACATCACTGCCACCGCAATGCCAACGATCAGCGAGATGCGCGCGCCGTAGACAGCCCGGGCGAAGATGTCGCGGCCGAGATGGTCGGTGCCAAGCAGCCACGTCTCCGAGGGCGGCAGCAGCCGGGCCTGCGGGGTGAGTTGCAGCGGATCACCGGCGATCCACGGTGCGAACAGGGCCAGCAGGGCGACGATGCCGAGCAGCGTGCCGCCGATGACGATGGTCGGGTGGCGGCGGGCAAAACGTAGCATCAGGAACGGATCCGCGGGTCGAACAGGGTGTAGGACAGGTCAACCAGCAGGTTCACCAGCACATAGACGCCGGAGAACAGCATGATCACGCCCTGGATGATCGGATAGTCACGCCGGGCGATGGCATCCACCACCAGCCGGCCGATGCCGGGGATGTTGAACACCGTCTCGGTGATCACCACGCCGCCGATCAGCAGGGCGACGCCGTTGCCGATGATGGTGGCGATCGGCACCGCGGCGTTCTTCATCGCATGGCGGAACAGCATCGGGCGAGTCGCGACCCCCTTGGCCCGGGCGGTGCGCATATAGTCCTCACCCAGCACATCCAGCATCGTCGCCCGGGTGATTCGCGCGATCAGCGCGGCGTAGGCGAGGCCGAGGGCGATCGATGGCAGCACGAGGTTGCGCAGCCAGGGCAGCACCCCTTCGGCGATCGGGGTGTAGCCCTGCACCGGCAGCCATTTCAGGTTGATGGCGAAAACGAAGATCAGGAAGTAGCCGACGACGAACACCGGCACGGAAAAGCCGGCGACTGAAAAGCCCATCACCACCCGGTCGATCCAGGTGCCGGCATTGGCGGCGGCCAGCACGCCGATGCCGATGGCCAGCGTCACCGCCAGCACGATGGTGGTCAGCGCCAGCGACAGCGTCGGTTCCGCCCGCTGGCCGATCAGCGAGACCACGCTGTCCCCCCAGAACATCGAGGAACCGAGGTCGCCCGTCAGCATCGTGCCGATCCACACGACGAACTGCTGCCAGAGCGGGCGATCCAGCCCAAGCTTGGTGCGGATCGCCGCGATATTCTCCACCGTCGCGTTGTCGCCAGCGATGATCGCCGCCGGATCGCCGGGTGCGAGATGCAGCAGCAGGAAGACGCAACTTGCGACGATACCCATGACCGGCAGCATCGAGAGAAGCCGCCGGAGGATGATGCCGGTCATGGAAGCAGGGTCACCCTTTCTCGACGCCCCAGAACGGGACCATCTCCGCGATCTTCACCCAGTTCTTCAGCTTGGCGCTGTAGGCCTGCGGCTGCACCCATTGGCCGAAATAGACGTGGGGCACGTAGTTCCAGGCGTTCTCCTGGATCTGCCGGGCGATCGCCTTGCGTTCGTCCACGGTCGTCGCGTCGATCCACTTGGCGCGCAGCTGCTCGTGCAGTTCGTCCGACGGCCAGCCGAACCAGCCCTTGTCGCCGTTGCTGCCCATGCCCTGAACGATGACGGGATTGCCCATCGCCGCCCCGCCGGCCGAGGTGATGAAGATGTTCCAGCCGCCCTGGTCCGGCGCGTTCTTCGACGAGCGGCGCTGCACCACGTTCGACCAGTCCATCGGCACGAGATTCACGTTGAAGCCGGCTTGGCGCATCGACTGTGCCAGCACGGTGGCGGCGTTCATCATGTAGGGGATGTTGGTGGCCTGCATGACGACGACGGGCTTGCCGTCGTAGCCGCTCTCCTTCACCAGCTGGCGTGCCTTCTCCATGTTTGGCCCGCCGTTGAACCAGGCCATGTTGGCGTCGTTCTCCATGGACGAACCGCAGGAGAACAGGCTGCCGCAGGTGCGCCAGATCTTCGCGTCCCCGAAGGTCGGGCGCATCATGTCTTCCTGCTTGATGAGATACAGGAGCGCCTGACGAGCCTTGACGTTGTTGAACGGTGCATGGAGCCAGTTCGGCCGGATCCAGCCGACCGAGCCGACGGTGTTGAAGGTCTCGACCTTCAGGTTCTTGTCGGCCGCGAGATCGCCGAGGAAGTCGGCGGGCGGGATTTCGTAGAAGTCGATCTCGCCGGCCTGCAGGGCGGCAACCGCCGTCTGGCTGTCCGGCATGTTCTGGTAGATGACGCGATCGACCTTCACCACCTTGCCGCCGGCGATGCCCGAGGGAGCTTCACTGCGCGGGTTGTAGTTCGGGTTACGGTCGTAGACGTACTGGCTGCCCGCCCTGGTCTCGTTCATGTTGAGGATGAAGGGCCCCGAGCCGACCGTCTGGTCGATCTTCTGCATCGGGTCGGTTTCGGCCTCTTTCTTGCGCATCATGAAGTTCACCGGCGTGCCGGTCTTGGCCAGCGCGTCCAGCACCAGGCCGAACCTCTCTTTGAGTTCGATCGTGAACGTCTTCTCGTCCTTCGCCTCGATCCCCTTCA
>CAMCJI010000205.1 GCA_945874805.1 Asaia bogorensis
GCAGCGCATCGAAGGCAGCGACCTCATCCAGCGACATCGGCCCGCCTTGCAGCGAGAGGCTGAGCACCGAGTCCTTCGACAGCTTGGCGAAATAATCGGCCTCGGTCGCGCAGAGGTAGCGCTTGGCGGCGACATGCAACCGCACCGGCTCGGTAACTTCGGGGCCGAACATCGACTCGAGGAAGGCGTGGCCGCGTTCCTCATGCAGGTCGTCCACGCCCTGTTCAGCGGGGTTTTCGCCGAGGTCGTGCACCATGTGGCCGATGTCGTGCAGCAGGCAGGCGGCGATCATCGCATCACCAAGCCCCGCCTGCTCCGCCAGCAAGGCCGCCTGCAAGGCATGTTGGCGCTGATTGATAGCAGACAGGCCGTAGTTCCCGTCCGCCTTCAGGGTCAGCAGTTCTTCGATGTGTGTCAGGCGGGGATCGGTGTCGGGCATGTGATGGCGACCTTCTGGCACTTTGGACCAGTTACATCGCACAGACGAGTTCGGACAACCGCCTGACGGGCCGTCACCGAAACATCACACATCGCGAGTTGCCCCCGACCCGCTGGCGCGGACCGGGGGCGGCAGGCTACTTCGCCGGCACGATCTCCAACGCCATCGTCTCCTCGTCGGCGCGGGTGGTGTAGCTCACCTTGTCCGCACGGCCGGCGCTGACGGTGGCGAAGGCGAGGACGGGGATCACCCAGTTGCGCGCAACCATCGTCTCGCTGACCTTTTCCAGCACGGCGCGGCGCTTGGCCTCATCCAGCATCGGCCGGGCTTCCTGGATCAGCGCATCGATCTCAGGGTCGGACACGCCGGAGACGTTGATGCCGCCGAGCCCCTTGTCTTTGTCCGCGGTATGGATCACCGCGCCGAAGAAGTAGGACGCCTCGCCGGTCAGGCTGCCCCAGCCGGCCATCGACAGGCCGAATTCGCGCTTGGCCCGGCGCGGGAAGAACACCGCCGAGGGGTAGGCCGCCACGGTGACCTTGATGCCGATGCGCGAATACTGCTGGGCCACCGCCTCGCAGATTTTCGAATCGTTGGCGAAGCGGTCGTTCGGGCAGGAAAGCTCGGCCTGGAAACCCTGCGGGTAGCCGGCCTCGGCCAACAGCGCGCGGGCGCGTTCGACATTGTACTGCGCGGGGGGAATGCGCGGGCTGGCGCCGAACATGCTCTCCGGCACGGGCTGGGTCATCTTGACGGCCAGGCCTTCCATCACCCGGTCCACCAGCGCCTCGCGGTTGATCGCCAGCGACATCGCCTGGCGCACCTTGGCATCGCGGAACGGGTTCTTCGCCAGCGGCTGGCCGGCATTGTCCTTCACACCGAAGGGCTGGTCCGCACCGACCTCGGGATAGACCATATAGACGTAGGCCGAGGGGCCATCGAACACCTTGATCTTCGGGTCGGTCTTCAGCTTCGCCACGTCGGCGATCGGCACGCGATTGATGAAATCGACATCGCCGGCGAGCAGGGCGGCAACGCGCGAGGGATCACGCGCGATCGGCGAGATCTTCAGCGTCGCCCAATGCGGCTTGCCTGCCCAATAGGCGTCGTTGCGAACCAGCTGCTGCGGTGTGCCGGGGGCCCAGGAAACGAGCTTGTACGGGCCAGTGCCGTTCGAGGCCTTGGCGGTGTTGAAGTCGGCGGTGGGCTGCACGCCCTTGGCACCGGACATCATGAAAACGTTGGAAAGGTTGGTCGGCAGCAGCGGCGCCGAACCGTTCGTGATGAAACGCACCGTCAGCGGATCAACGACCACCACTTCTTTGATCTGGCTTGTGTACACCGAATAGGCGCTGGGGTTGCCCTGCAGGGTGGGGATGCGGGCGATGGTGAATTTCACATCCGCGGCGGTGAAGTCCGACCCGTCATGAAATTTCACGCCCGGGCGCAGCTTGAATTCCCAGGTGGTGTCATCGACCACTTTCCACGACAGCGCGAGACTGGGTATCACCTGCAGGTTCACGTCGCGGCCGACCAGCGTGTCGTAGATGTTGCGCATGGCGGCTGTGTTGTTACCCAGCAGATGCCATTGCGGGTCCATCGTGTTCGGCTCGTTCTGGATGCCGATGTTCAGCGTCTGCGCCATCGCCGGGGGCGTGAGCGCGGTGGCAAGGGCGAAGGCATAGGTTGCGAGTCTGCGCACGCTGGGCTCCTGGTTTTGTGGGGTCGCGACGAGATCGAGCACGCTAGTTGAGCGTTGTGAGATCGATCAAGCCAGTAAAAATTACGGTTCATACAGGAACGGCCCCGCGGGATCACTCCGGCGGGGCCGCATTGTTCAGTCCAGGCGGATCAGCCCTCGCTGGAGGGCTTCTCGACATGGTCGGCGATCATCGCCTGGGTGGTGATCAGCAGCCCGCTCACCGAGGCGGCGTTCTGCAGGGCGGCGCGCACGACCTTGGTGGGGTCGATGATGCCGGCCTTCACCATGTCCGTGTAGGTGCCGGTCTGGGCGTCGAAGCCGAAGTGATAGGTGTCGTTCTCCAGCACCTTGCCGGAGATGACCGCACCGTCCTCGCCGGCATTGGCGGCGATCTGGCGCATCGGCGCCAGAGCTGCCTTGCGGACGATTTCGATGCCGTGCTTCTGGTCCTCGTTGGAGGGCTTCAGCTTGGCCAGCACCAGCGAGGCGCGGGCGAGCGCCACGCCGCCGCCGGGGACGATGCCTTCCTGCACGGCAGCCCGCGTGGCGTGCAGAGCGTCGTCCACGCGGTCCTTGCGCTCCTTCACCTCAACCTCGCTGCCGCCGCCGACGCGGATGACGGCAACACCGCCGGCGAGCTTGGCCAGGCGCTCCTGCAGCTTCTCACGGTCGTAGTCGGAGGTGGTCTCCTCCACCTGCGCCTTGATCTGGGCGCAGCGGCCGGTGATGTCGGCCTTCTTGCCGGCGCCCTCGATGATCGTCGTGTTTTCCTTCTCGATCGTCACGCGCTTGGCGCGGCCGAGCATGGCGAGCGTGACGGTCTCGAGCTTGATGCCGAGATCATCGCTGATCACCTGCCCGCCGGTCAGCACGGCCAGGTCTTCCAGCATCGCCTTGCGGCGGTCGCCGAAGCCCGGGGCCTTGACGGCGGCGACCTTCAGGCCGCCACGCAGCTTGTTCACGACCAGGGTGGCCAGGGCTTCGCCCTCGACATCCTCGGCAATGATCAGCAGCGGCTTGCCGGTCTGCACGATGGCTTCCAGCAGCGGCAGCAGCGACTGCAGGCCGGAGAGCTTCTTTTCGTGGATCAGGATGTAGGGATTGTCGAGATCGACCAGCATCTTCTCGGCGTTGGTGATGAAGTACGGCGACATGTAGCCGCGGTCGAACTGCATCCCCTCGACGATGTCGAGTTCCGTCTCGGTGCCCTTGGCCTCCTCGACGGTGATGACACCCTCGTTACCGACCTTCTGCATGGCTTCGGCGATCATCTTGCCGATGCCGGCTTCGCCGTTGGCGGAGATGGTGCCGACCTGGGCGGTCTCGGCGGGGCTGGTGACCTTCTTGCTGCGCTTGGCGAGTTCTTCGGTCAGGGCGATCACCGCCTTGTCGATGCCGCGCTTGAGGTCCATCGGGTTCATGCCGGCGGCCACACCCTTGAGGCCCTCACGAACCATCGCATGTGCCAGCACGATCGCGGTGGTGGTGCCGTCGCCGGCGATGTCGTTGGTCTTCGATGCCACTTCGCGCACGAGCTGGGCGCCCATGTTCTCGAACTTGTCGGAAAGCTCGATCTCCTTGGCGACGGTCACGCCGTCCTTCGTCAGGCGCGGCGCGCCGTAGCTCTTGTCGATGACGACGTTGCGGCCCTTGGGCCCCAGCGTGACCATCACGGCATGGGCGAGCAGATCAACGCCAGCGAGCATGCGCGTACGCGCATCCGTGCCGAAGCGAACGTCCTTGGCAGCCATGTATTTTATCTTTCGTTGGTGCGTGATCGTCGGGGGCAGAAGCGCCGAAGACGAGACTCACGCGGCATATCGTACGGCCGCGGCGCCTTATGGCGCCGCGGAAGCCGGTCAGGCCTTCGGCTTCTTCGCCGGCTTCGCGGCGGGCTTCGCAGCGGCCTTGGCAGGGGCCGCTGCCTTCGCGGGCGCCGCGGCGGGAATGATGCCCAGCACGTCGCTTTCCTTCATGATCAGCAGTTCGGCGCCGTCGATCTTCACTTCCGTGCCGGACCACTTGCTGAACAGGATGCGGTCGCCAACCGTGACATCGAGTGCCACCAGTGCGCCGAGTTCGTTGCGCGCGCCCGGACCGGCGGCGACAACTTCGCCCTCCATCGGCTTTTCCTGGACCGAGTCGGGGATGATGATGCCACCGACCGTCTTTTCTTCGGCGGCGACGCGGCGGACCACGATACGGTCATGCAAAGGGCGGAATGTCATCAGCGTGGCTCCTCGTCGCGCCGAGGGGGTCGGCCGCGCGGGCAATCCTTAGCACTCCCGCAGCGTGAGTGCCAGCATGGCGGCGAAATATTCGCTCAGCCGTATTCGATGCGCGGATCGATATAGGCGTAGAGCACGTCCACCGCCAGATTCACGCTGACATACAGCACCAGGATGAACAGGATGCAGCCCTGGATCAGCGGATAGTCGCGGGTGCCGATCGCCTGGATCAGCAGGCGGCCGAGGCCGGGATAGGTGAACACCGCCTCCGTCACCACCGCGCCGCCGACGAAGCTGGCCAGCATCAGCCCGACGATGGTCACGAACGGCAGCAAGGCGTTGCGCATCACATGCCGGCCGACGACATCCCACTCGCGCAGGCCTTTCGAGCGGGCGGTGCGCACGTAATCGGCGCGCAGTTCCGCCAGCAGGGCCGCGCGCAGAAAGCGGGCGAAGATGCCGGAGACGTAGATGCCGAGCGTGATCGCCGGCAGCATCGTGTTCTTCAGCGCCAGCAGCGGGTCCTCGAAGAACGGCACATAGCCGGAGGCCGAGGGCAGCCAGCGCAGTTCGACGGCGAACAGCAGGATCAGCAGGATGCCGAGCCAGAAGGTCGGCACCCCCAGCGCCATCGCGCTCCAGCCACTCAGCGTGCGGTCGAGCCACGTTCCCGGCCGAACGGCGGAGGCGATGGCCACCGGCACGCCGACGAACAGCCCCACCAGGATGGCGCAGACGCCCAACTGCAACGTGGCCGGCAGGCGTTGCAGGATCAGCCCGAGCACCGGCTCGCGGCTCTGGATCGACAGGCCGAGATCGCCAGCCAGCGCACTGGTCAGCCAGGACCAGTATTGTTCCAGCAGCGGGCGGTCGAGGCCGAGCCGGATGGTGACGGCACGGATCTGCTCCTCAGATGCGTTCTCGCCGACGATGACGCCAACCGGGCTGCCGGGCACGGCGTAGATCATCGCCCAGATGCCGAGCGAGGCGAGCAGCATCACCGGAATCAATTGCGCCAGCCGGCGCAGCACGAAACCCATCATGGCGCGCCACCCCCGCTCTCGTGCCGATCCTCCAGCGCCGTGGCGAGCGCCCGGCCGAGCGTGTCGAGCGACAGGATCGTCAGCGTCAGCACGATGCCGGGCAGCACCGCATAGTACGGCGCCTCATACAGGAAGGTCTTGCCGGTGCGCAGCATGTCGCCCCAGCTCGGCGTCGGCGGCGGAATGCCAACGCCGAGGAAAGAGAGCGCCGCCTCCAGCAGGATCGCCACCGCCGAGAGGATCACCACCTGCACCAGGATCGGGCTCCAGGCATTCGGCAGCACCGTGCGGAACATCGAATAGCCGGAGGAACCGCCCAGCGCCTCCACCGCGGTGACGAAATCGCGCTTACGCAGGCTCAGCACCTGGGCGCGGGTGATGCGGGCGAAAGCGGGGATGCCGGTGATCCCCACCGCGACCAGCGACGCGGCTTGGCTGCGGCCGAGCACGGCAATCAGCGCCATCGCGAACAGGATGCCGGGCAGGGCCAACAGCACATCGACCGCGCGCATCAGGATCGCATCGCGCCAGCCACCGAAGAAGCCGGCGATCAGACCGACCGGCACGCCGATGCTCGCCGCAATCGCCACCGCGCCAGCGGCCGTCAGCAGCGAGGTGCGCGCGCCGTAGATCACCCTCGTCATGATGTCGCGCCCGAGTTCATCGCTGCCGAACCAGAACTCGGCGGAGGGCGGCTCCAGCGTCATTCCGAGGTCCTGGTAGAGCGGGTCGGTCGGGAAGATGAAGCGGGCGAAGATGGCCGCGAACGTCAGGCCAACGAGGTAGAGCAGGCTCAAGGCCGCGCCGGGATTGCGCAGCAGCCGGCGCAGCACCGCGCTCACGTGAGCGGGCCCGCATGGTGGCAGGCGACGCCATCGACGAACGCCGGTGCCTCGGCCGCGCAGCGTGCGTCGGCGCGGAAGCAGCGCGGGTGGAAGGCGCAGCCAGAGGGCGGGCGCGCGGGGTTGGGGATGTCGCCCTCCAGCACGATGCGCTTGCGGCTGGCCCGCGCCGCCGGGTCCGGCACCGGCACGGCGGAGAGCAGCGACTGCGTGTAGGGATGCCGCGGGCGGGCGTAGAGCGCGGTCTTCTCCGCCTCCTCGACGATGCGACCGAGATACATCACCGCCACCCGGTCCGAAATGTGGCGGACGACGCTGAGATCATGGGCGATGAACAGATAGGCCAGGCCCAGCTCGCGTTGCAGGTCCTGCAGCAGATTGACGATCTGCGCCTGGATCGAGACATCCAGCGCCGCCACCGGCTCGTCCAGGATCAGCAGCTTCGGTTGCAGCGCGAGCGCGCGGGCGATGCCGATGCGTTGGCGCTGGCCGCCGGAGAACTCGCGCGGATAGCGCCCGGCAAGGCGGGCGGACAGGCCCACCCGCTCGAACAGGCTGGCCACATAGGGGGCGCCGCCAAGTTCCTCATAGACGCCATGAATATGCAAAGGCTCGGCGACGATCTCGCCGGCCGTGCGCACCGGGTTCAGCGAGGAGTAGGGGTCCTGGAAGATATATTGCATGTGCCGGCGCAACGGGCGCATGCGCGGGCGGGAGAAATTGGTGATGTCCGCCCCAGCGAAGCGGATGCTGCCGGCGCTGGCGCGGATGAGGCCCATCACCGCCCGCCCGGTGGAGGTCTTGCCGCAACCGGACTCCCCTACGAGGCCGACCGTCTCGCCGGCGCGCACCGTCAGGCTGACGCCGCCGACGGCGCGGACCGCACCGGTCTGCCG
This sequence comes from Asaia bogorensis, assembly GCA_945874805.1. Lineage (GTDB taxonomy): Bacteria > Pseudomonadota > Alphaproteobacteria > Acetobacterales > Acetobacteraceae > CAIRTN01. The sequence continues at coordinate 7,151 of CAMCJI010000205.1, forward strand.
GCGCAGCAGGCCGGTGCGGATGGCGAAGGCGACGTGCAGGTCATCGATCTCCAGCAGCGGGGTCAGGGGCGCTCGCGCTGTTGCATGAGCGGGCGCCGCGGTCGTCTGCCGCGCAATCCCTGCCGCCTCGTCGGGGAAATGGCAGGCGGCGGCGTGATCGGTGCCGCTCAGTTCCGGCGCCACAGCCGCACAGCGCGGCCGGTCGGCGCCGATCGGGCAGCGGGGGTGGAAGCTGCACCCGCTCGGCAGCGCACCCGGCGTGGGAGGCTGGCCGGGGATGGGGATCAGCCGGCCCTCTCCCCCGTCGATCCGCGGCAGGCTGCGTAGCAGGGCGGCGGTGTAGGGGTGGCGGGGGGTGGCGAAAATCGCCTCCACCGTGCCGGTCTCCACGACCCGTCCGCCGTACATGACGGCCACGCGATGGGCGACCTCGGCGATGACGCCGAGGTCGTGGGTGATCAGGATCACCGCCGCCCCCGTCTCCGCCTGCCGCCGCGCGAGCACGGCGAGCACCTGCGCCTGCACCGTCACGTCCAGCGCAGTTGTCGGCTCATCGGCGATGATCAGCCGCGGCTGGCCGGACATCGCCATTGCGATGACAGCGCGCTGGCGCATGCCGCCGGAAAACTGATGCGGAAACTGCCGGACCCGGCCTTCGGGGTCAGGGATGTCGACCTCGCGCAGCAGAGCGACCGCGCGCGCTTCCCCATCGCGGGGCCGTCATGTACGGCGGACGGGTCGTGGAGACC
>CAMCJI010000206.1 GCA_945874805.1 Asaia bogorensis
CAGCCCCTTCACGGCGGTGAGCGCCCGGCCGTCGAGCTGCTCCGCCGGCAAGGCGCGGGCGAGTTCCTGTGCGTCGGTCACCACCCGGGCCATCAGCTTCTGGCGGAAGGCGTCATCGGCGGAGGCGGCGAAGAAATCATAGTGGCCGAGCCAGGCGGCAAGGCGGCTGCCGGCGACGTCCGGCCGCCAGGCGAGCGGATCGGTACGGGTGAGCGCCATCCACTCGCCCACCAGCGCGCGGGCGCGCAGCCGGGCGTTGTCGGTGCCGAGCGCGCGCAGGTCGCGCAGCCAGACGAAGCCGTGCGCGTGGGCACGGAGCACGGCGGGGCCGCGCTCGCCGAAGGCCTCGCCGGGGCGCAGCGGCATGCTCGCCCCGCCGAACACGAGTTCGCCGCGCAGCAGGTCGGCGCCGCGCACCGCATCGCCCGGCCAGGGGTCGCGCACCGGCAGCGCGGGGGCGGCGGGCACGCCGGACAGGCCGAGATTGAGCAGCCGTGCCGCCCGGCGGCGCTGGTCGCGCAGCCAGTCGCCCGCGCTGCTCATGCGGCGGGCCGCAGGGCGGCGATGGCCGCGGCGTAGTCCGGCTTGCCGAACACGGCGGTGCCGGCCACCAGCGTATCGGCCCCGGCGGCGATGATCCACGGCGCGGTCTCAGGCGTGACGCCGCCATCCACTTGCAGGCGGATCGGCCGGCCGGTGGCGGCGATCATCGCGCTGAGGGCGGCGAGTTTGGCGAGCTGGCTGTCCAGGAAGGCTTGGCCGCCGAAGCCGGGGTTCACCGTCATCACCATGATGATGTCCACGAGGTCGAGCACGTTTTCGATCGAGGAGACCGGGGTGGCGGGGTTCAGCACCACGCCGGGCTTGCAGCCGAGCGCGCGGATTGCCTGCAGGGAGCGGTGCAGGTGTGGGCCGGCTTCCGGGTGGATGGCGATGTGCTGGCAGCCGGCTTTGGCGAACGCCTCCAGGTAGGGATCGGCCGGGGCGATCATCAGATGCGCGTCGAACGGCAGCTTGGTGTGCTTTCGCAGTGCCGCGATCAGGCCGGGGCCGAAGCTGATGTTGGGCACGAAATGCCCGTCCATCACATCCAGGTGCAGCCAGTCCGCGCCTGCGGCCTCGATGGCGGCGACCTCCGCGCCCAGCCGCGCAAAATCGGCGGCCAGGAGGCTGGGGGCGATGACGAGTGGATTCGCAGACAGATTCATCCCTGCTTTCTAGCCCAATTGCCGGGGCGCTGCACCCCCAGCCCTCACTGACGTTCGGCGAGGCCGACGAAGAATCCATCCATGCCGCCCAGTTCGGGCCATAGCGCCGGCGTGGTGCGCAGCCAGCCCTCGCGGGTCGCGGCTTCCGGCAGGCCGAGGGAGGCCGCGTCGATCGGCACGCCGCGGATCGGCAGGCGGGAGAGGGCGGCGGCGAAGCGCTGCTCGCCCTCCTCGCGTTGCAGGGAGCAGACGGCATAGACCAGCCGACCGCCGGGGCGGAGCATGGCGACGGCGGCTTCGAGCAGCCGGTCCTGCCCGGCGGCGAGGGCGACCACGTCCTTCGGGCGCTTGAGGTGCTGGGCGTCGGGGTGGCGGCGGATGGTGCCGGTGGCGGTGCAGGGGGCGTCCAGCAGGACCGCGTCGAACAGGGCGTCGGGCTTCCAGGCGGTGGCGTCGGCGCAGACGGTCGTCACCGACAGGCGCAGGCGGGCGAGGTTTTCGGCCATGCGGGCGAGGCGGGTTTGCGCCTGTTCCACGGCCGTCACCTGCGCGCCGGCGCTGGCGAGCTGGGCGGTCTTGCCGCCGGGGGCCGCACACAGGTCGGCCACGCGCTCCCCCGGGCGGGCGGCGAGGATGCGGGCGGGCAGGGCGGCGGCGGCGTCCTGCACCCAGAAGCCGCCCGCGGCGTAGCCGGCGATCTCCGGCACCGAGGTGCCGGCGGGCAGGCGGGCGGAGCCGGTGGGGAGCAGCAGCGCGCCCTCCGGGAGCGTGGCTCCTGGGGCCAGCGTGAGGTCGAGCGGGGCTTCCTGGGCGTGGGCGGTGGCGATGGCGCGGGCGTCCTTACCCCAGGAGGTCCAGAGCCAGGCGGGGGTGTCGAGGCGCGGGGAGTCCAGCGTTTCCAGCACCGCCGGGCCTTCGGCGGCGACGCGGCGGAGCACCGCGTTGACCAGCCCGGCGAAGGGGACGAGGCCGCGGCTGCGGGCCAGGCCCACGGCGGTGGCGACGGCGGCGTGGGGGGGCGTGTCCAGCAGCAGCAGGCCGGCGGCGCCGATGCGCAGGATGTTGGCGACCGGGGCGGGGGGCGCCTTTTTCAGGAAGGGTTCGAGCACCGCATCGAGCGTGCCGAGCCGGCGCAGCACGCACGCGGCGAGGCGGTGGCCGGCCGAGCGGTCGCGGGGCGGCATGGCGGGCAGGCCGTCCAGCGCCGAGTCCAGCGGGCGGCCGTGGTCGAGGACGGCGCCGACGAGATCGAAGGCGGCGTTGCGGGTGGCGTCGGTCATGCCCCCTGCCATTCGTAGCGGATGTCCGGCTCGCGTTCCTCGTTGCGGGAGCCGTCGGTCATCTCGGCGATCTGGAAGCCGTGGCGTTCGTAGAAGGCGCGGGCGCGGGTGTTGACCTGCATGCACCAGAGTTGCAGGCCGGTGGGGCTGCCGGCTTTGGCGTGGGCCATCAGCAGGCTGCCGATTCCCCGGCGCCAGTGGGTTGGGTGGACGTGGAGCTGATAGATCCAGCCGTCATGCGTATCCGTGTAGCCGACGATCGTGCCGGCCGCCTCGGCGACGGTCAGCCCGCCGCCGGGGAGCATGTGGCCGGCGACGTAGGCGATCACCTCCGGCAGCGGATGCTTCCAGGCGACGGTGGGCATCGCCGTGTGGATGGCGGTGTGGTCCAGGGTGGCGATCGCCTCGGCGTCGGCGAGGGTGGCGGGGCGCAGGGTGATCAATTCTTCTCCACGCCCCAGAACACCGGGATGGTCGTCGCCCGCAGGCCGACGACGTTGCTGCGGTAGGCGGCGAGCGTGCGGAACTGGCCGCCGTTGATGTAGGGCAGCACCTCGTAGCCGCGGGCGTGCACCTTTTCCATCGCGATGGTGCGCTTGGCGGGGTCGGATTCCTCCCACCAGGCGCGGCGGAGGTCTTCGAGCTGCTGGTCGCAGGGCCAGCCGGCGATGCCGCCCTGGCAGGGGCTGGCGAGGTAGAGGTTGGTCAGCGGGCTGCCGCCGTCGAGCACGTTGGCGACGGTGACGAAGAGGTTCCAGCCGCCCTGGTCCGGCGCCTCGCGCTTGTTGCGGCGCTGGGTGAGGGTGGCCCAGTCCATGGTGACGACATCCATGTTCAGGCCGCCTTTGCGGAAGGCCTCAGACATCGTCAGCGTCACCGCGTTGTTGATCGGGCTGTCGGCGGCGTTCATGAACACCACCTTCTCGCCCTTGTAGCCGGCCTCGGCGAGGATGGCCTTGGCCTTCGCGATGTCGGCTTCGCGCATGCCGCGGGCGCCGGCGTCGGATTCCAGGGGCGAGCCGCACAGGAACCAGGCGCCGCAGTAGGGCACCTGCTCGGAGGGGCGGATGCCGGCGGCGTCGAGATTGTCCTTCTGGTTGACCAGATAGAGCAGGGCCTGACGGACCTTCGGATCGTTGAAGGGGGGCTGGGTGTGGTTGAGGCGCAGCCAGACGATCGAGCCGACGGCGTTGATGGCCATGGTCTTGATGTTCGGGTTGCGTTCGAGGGTGGCGTAGAGGTCGGGGCTGGGCTGTTCGATCAGGTCGATCTCGCCGGCCTGGAGTGCGGCCGCGGCGGTGGCGGGGTCGGGGATGGCGCGCCATTCCAGGCGTTCCAGCTTGGCGACCTTGCCGCCGGCCAGGCCGTCTGGCGCTTCCGCGCGGGGCTGGTAGGCGGGGTTGCGGCGGTAGATCGCGCGGTCGCCGACGCGCCAGAGGTCCTTCTCGAAGATGAAGGGGCCGGAGCCGGTGGCATCCGTGATGGCGGTGCTGACGGGGGTGTTGGCGATGCGTTCGGGCATCACGAACAGGGCAGAGGCGGTGGGGCGGGCGAGGGCCTCGGTGACCAGGGCGAAGGGGCGGGCGAGTTTGATGGTGAAGGTGGTCTCGTCGATCGCCTCCATGCTCGCGGTGGCGGCGGCCAGCGCCCGGCCGACGACGTCGCGCTGGGACCAGCGCTTGACGGAGGCGACGGCGTCGGCGGCGCGGACCTTGCTGCCGTCGTGGAAGGTGAGGCCGTCACGCAGGGTGAAGCTGTAGTCGCGGCCGTCCGCCGAGACGGACCATTTGCCGACCATCTGCGGCTGGGCGACGCCCTTGCTGTCCAGCGCGAAGAGCTGGTCGTAGACGGCGAAGCCGTGGTTGCGGACGAAGGCGGCCGTGGAGATCACCGGATCGAGGCTGGCGAGGTCGTTGACCAGGACGAAGCGGAGGGTGGATTTGTCGGCGGGCTGGGCGTGTGCGCCCGTTGCCGTCAGCAGGCCAGCCAGAACCAACAACCACCGCATGATGCTTCTCCCCATATCGCGTTGGGGGTGTTTAGCGTGGTTGGGCGGGCGGCGGTAGATCGGGGGGCGATTGCGATCGCGGGCGGCAGCCGGTAAAATGAAAACAGTTACATTGTTTAATGAGTTGAGAGGGTTTTTTCGGATGCGGGTTATGACGTTTGCTGCCGGTATGCTGGCGGCCAGCCTGGTTTCAGGGGCGGCGCAGGCGGCGGCGCCGCTTTATGCGATGGAGTTCTTCTCGCCGACCCATGTCTCGCTGGGGCTGACGCTGACGGGCAGCCTGGTGGCGCCGGATACCGGGACCTGGGCGTTCAACGTGGTGCCGCTGTCGTTCCATCTGGAGATCCATGACACCAACCAGATCGTCAGCTGGCTGACGCCGGACCTGATCACCTTCAACGACGCGGTGCTGTATCTCGGTTATCCCAGCGGGATCGGGCCGTATGTGACGACGCACAGCACGCCGGTGGAGTCGCATGGGCTGTACCTCATCGATTGCGACTACAACTGCATCCGGCTGGAGGATGGGTTGGGGAATGCGCTGCATTTCGAGACGGTGATCACCTCGCGCACGCTGTATCAGAGCGAGCCGGGGCCCGGGCCGGAATCGGTGCCGGAGCCGTTGAGCGCCGGGCTGTTCGCGCTTTCGGTGCTGGGGCTGGCGGCGCTGCGGCGGCGGAAATAATTACGAAAACGGAATAATCTAGGCGTGCGCCGGCCCCTGGGTTCAGGGGCCGGTTTTGAAGCGGAGGCCGAGGCGGCGCAGGCGGCGGCGGTCTTTCGGCGGGATGAAGCGGATGGCGATGGGCCGCAGGTCCGACAGGTCTTCGCGGGGTTTGCGGGGCTTGGGCGACGCCAGTGGCGCGCCGGGTGGGCGCGGTTTGCGCCGGCGTTGGGGCAGGCGCAGCGCGTCGGGCAGGGGGATGGCGAACATGCGGGCGAGCGGGCGCAGGATGCGCCCGGCCTGCGGGGCCGCGGCGAGCAGAGCGAGGGTATCGGGGTCGGCCAGCAGGTTCGCGACGGTGTCGTGGAAGCTGCCGGTATGCGGGATCAGCCGCGGCAGCCAGCCCTGGGCGCCGGGCAGGCGAGGCCTGGGTGCGGCGGGGGTTGCGCGCGCCGGGCGGGGCGCGCGAGGGCGGGGGGCGCGCAGGGTGCCGCTGCGCCAGCGGGATTCCAGGCTGGCGAGGCGGGCGAGCATCCGGCCGAGGCGGCCCCAGAGGATCAGCACCACCGGCGCCAGCGCGCGATTCAGCCCGGCGTGGTGGGCGATCAGCTTGCGCAGCTGCTCGATCCAGGGAGCCAGCCGGTGGGTGAGGGAGGGGGATGACATGCAGCGTAACTAACGTAATACGTTAGTCGCTGCAAGCGGAAAATCGGGGCGTTGGCGCCCGCCGGTCAGGGGCTTGGGCGGGCCGGCGGGGTGGTTCGGGCGGGCTGGCGGCGGCGGTGGGCGGCGGCGAGGCCGAGGAGGCCGGTGGTGAAGAGGGCGATGGTGGCCGGCTCGGGCGTGTCGACGGTGTTATTGCCGGTGAAGGAGAAGCTGGCGGTGCGCAGCGCGTCAGCACTTGGGCCGGCCGGGGCGGTGATGGTGATGGTGTCGCCGTTGAGGCTCCAGCTCAGGAAGGAGGTGAAGGCGCTCTCGCTGCCGAGAGTCATGCCTTGGAAGGCGCCGGGGGTTTGGGCGGTCAGGGTGATGGTCATTGCCTCCAGCGGGGGGTCCTCCTCGCTGCCGGCGAAGCTGGACAGGCCGAAGTCGAGGCCATTGGCGGTGAAGTTGAGGCCGAGGGTGAAGAGCGGCCCGGTGAAGGCGAATTCCGCAAAGGGGAGGTCGATGGTGCCGCCTCCGCCCTTGACGTCGGCCGATGCGTAGGGGGCGGTATCGGCGATGGTGACGACGGTGTTGCCGCTGGCATTGCCGGCCACGGCGAGGAAGCCGCCGTTGGCGTCAGGGAAGGTGAAGACCGGCGGGGCGGTGGTGAATTCGTTCGGACCGCTGCCGAAGACGAGGCTGCCCTCGACCTGGGTGCCGAACAGGTCGGCCTGGGCGGGGGTGGCGAGGCCGAGCAGGATGACGGTGCTGGCGGTGGCGTTCAGAAGCGTGTTCATGAGGACCTGTCGAGATCGGTTGCGGCACGGAAAGCCGGATTATGGCGGCGAATTCCGGCTTGCACAGCGGTCATTTTGTTACACGTGGTTGGGGGATGGCGAAACCGAGGAGGCCGGTTGCGCGCAAGGCCGTGGCGCAGGGCGGGAAGGGCGGCGGGGTCGAGCGGTTCGCGGTTGACGATGTAGATGGCGGCGCAGGTGGCGGGCGGGAGGGCGTCGTCAAGCGTCATTCGTGGAGACGGCCCTGTTCAGCGTGGATTTCGCCGTCGAAGATCGGGCCGGTGAAGTCTAAGCCGGGCGGGGCGGTGACGCTGCCCGGCATTGCGCCGAAGACGGCGTCGAAGGGGTGGGTGGGTTCTGGCGGGGTTAGGCCGGCGATGACGCGGCCGTGCTTGGTGATTTCGAGGCGGGGGAGCGTGCCATCGGCGACGCGGTCGAGGAGGGCGAGGCAGGTGGCTTGGAATTGGGTGGCGGTGATGCGGGTGGGGGTAGGCATGGGGCGTGACCGATTATGGGGTGGTGACTGGTCGTATTGGGTGCGCGTGGGGTGGAGGGCAAGGGCACGTTGGCCCGCGCGACACGGCGACCTGTCGAGTAAGCCTGGTGCAATGCCAAGCGGCATTGCACCCTACGAAGTAGCTCGCTGATCAGATTGGATGGGGGTGGGGGGTAAGGGGTGGGGATGGCTCGGGGGTTGGTGGCGGGTGGCGCTGCGCTGATCCGCCTAAGATTTCTAAGGTAATGATACGCAAGAGACGTCGCTGCTAGTAATCATGTCACACTGAATAAATCTCGGCCCGGTAGGTGCACGCGGTAAAATCGGAGCCGCATCAATCAGCGGGATCATGCGGCGCTTTTCGATAAGGCTCATCATAATTTGATCCGCGTTCATCGGATTTGTCCGGCTTCGGCTTGTTCCATCTTGGTTCAAAAAATGGATCGTCACACCATTGGGAACAGGTCGGTATTCCTGCAAAACTGACGATAGAAAGTAGCTATTTATTTGATTAAGGTAGTTAGACGCTTCTACATAATTTCCGCTCTTGGCTGCATTAACTGCTTGGGGTCCATACATCGATATGGCGTGCTGTCCGAGTCTTTGGATAGAGGCTTGCGCTTGCATTCCCTTTTCGACTTCGCCCATTTGATAATAGACCTGTTGCGTAAGTCGGGCCACTTCGTCGCGGAGACGGCTTGAAATCAGGGGATTCCCAGATCACGGGTCGA
>CAMCJI010000207.1 GCA_945874805.1 Asaia bogorensis
CCGTGTCAGGTTTTGCGCTCCCAGTCCTCCGGCTTGATGCGGGGGAGGTCGAACATCTCATTGGCGCGCAGATAGCCGCCGCCGCCATGCATGCGCCCGACGAGATCGAGCTTCAGCGTGTCGAGATGGCAGCGTTCGGCATTGCTCACGCAGTCGTCGCGCACATGCATGGCCAGAACCTTGCCCATGATGAGCGTCCGGTCCGACGACAGCTCCACCGTCATCAGCCGCTCGCATTCGAAGGCGACGGGGCTTTCGGCGATGCGCGGCGGCTTGATCTTCACGCTCGGCAGGGTGGTCAGCCCCGCCTCGGCGAGCTCGTCCACCTCGGGCGGGAAGTCGATGGCGGTGATGTTCATCGCATCCGCCGTCTCGTAGCTGACGAGGTTGACCACGAACTGCCCGGTCTCGCGGATGTTGTTGCCGGTGTCCTTGGCATCGCCCGGCTTGCGGCCGCCAATGCCGATCACCAGCAGCGGCGGGTCCTGGGCGAACACGTTGAAGAAGGAGAAGGGGGCGGCATTGTTGCGGCCCTGCAAATCCTGCGTCACCACCCAGGCGATCGGCCGCGGCAGGACGGAGGCGGTGAGCAGCTTGTAGCGGTCCTGGGCCGCGAGGGTCTCGAAGTCGAACAGCATGGCGTGGGTCCCGGCGATGAAGCGGGCAAGGTGGCGGCATGGCGCAAGCCTGTCCAGACGGGCAGGATCGCCGAATGGGCACCGCCGCATATCTCCTCGCCTGGGCGGCAACGCTCGCCGACCAGCTGCTGGGCTGGCGGGCGGCCGGCTATGCGGCGGGGCCGGCGGTGGCGCTGTTCCTGGCGATCGAACTCGCCCGTCAGCGCCCGGCGCTGCGGCTGGTCTTCCTCACCCTGATCGGGGCCGGGCTGGCCGCGGTAGCCTTCGCCCCCGATCCGCTGGGCGCGATGCTCGAGGGCGGGCGGCGCGCCGGCGCCTATGCCGCGTTCTTCCTCGCCCTTGCCACGCTGCGCCAGGCCGCCGAGGCGAGCGAGATCGTCCGCCGCTGCGGCGCGCATCTCGCCGCCCAGCCCGGCGGGCGGCGCAGTGCGGCGATGCTGGCCGGCGGGCAGATGTTCGGCATGATCCTCTCCTACGGCGCCATCGACCTGCTCGGCGCCATGGCCGCCCGCGCGCCGGAGGCCATCCGCCGGGCGATGGTGATGGCGGCCTTCCGCGGCTTCGCGGTGATGAACTGCTGGTCCCCGCTCAACATCATGACCGCCGTCGTTGCCGCCGCCGTGCCGGCAGCCCCGATGCGCCTGCTGGTCCCCTTCGCGTTCGCCGCTTCGCTGGGCATGCTGGCGATCGGCTGGGCGCTCGGCCGCCGCAGTGCCGCACCCGCCGAGGGGACGGCCGAGCGCTGGACGGTGCATCTGCCCATCCTCGGCCTCGTCGCCGTGGTGATGCTGCTGGCCGAGGCGGTCTCGCTCGGCTTCGCGGTGCCGCTCTCCACCGGGGTCACCGCCGGGGTGCCGCTGGTGGCGGGCCTGTGGCTGGCGGGCCAGGGCGGCATGGCCACGAGCCTGCGCGGCTTCCTCACCCGCGTGCCCGGCTTTCGCGGCGAGGCGGCGCTGCTGGCGGGGGGCGGCTTCCTCGGCGTCACGCTCGGGGCGGCCCTGCCGGCGGGCGGGCTGGCGGGATGGCTGGGCGTGCTGCCGCCGGTCGCCCTGCCGCTGCTGGTCGGGCCGCTGCTGATCGCCACCGGGCTGGCGGGGCTGAACCCGATCGCGGTGGTCGCCGTGCTGGGGGCGGCCATCCCCGATCCGGCGGCCCTGGGCGTTGCGCCGGCGACGCTGGCGCTGGCCTGCATGCTCGGCTGGGGCGTCGGCGTCGGCCTCTCGCCGATGTCGGCCAGCGCGCTCGCCACCGCGCGCTGGACCGGCTCGGACCCCTGGACGGTGACGGCAGGCTGGAACCGCGGCTTCACTTTGGGGGCTGCATTGCTTGCCGCCACGTGTGTGCTCAGCCTGCATCTGGCCCTCGGCGGGGCGATCTTCACGGCGCATTAAGCCGACTCTGCGACGCTTGCGGGGTCACCGCCCCGAGGTCCCGACCGATGTCGCTGCTGCGCAACCTGCCGATTGCCGCGAAACTCGCCTTGTCCTCTGCCGGCGCGGTGCTGCTGCTGGCGGTCCTGCTCTGGATCGAACTCGCCACCCTGGCCGCCAGTGCCGCGCGCGACCGCGAGGTGCAGGCGGCGGTGGCTGCCGAAAGTGCCGTGCAGCGCAGCTGGCTCGCCGCTCGCGGCATGGCTGTGGCCGCCCGCGAGCTGATGTTCCAGCAGACGCCCGAGACGGTGGCCGATGCCGTGCGGCGGGTGGAGACCCAGTCCAGCCGGGCGCTCGATGCGCTGGAGGACGCGGCGGAGGCGCAGGGCGGCGCCGAGCTCGGCCAGCCCAAAGCCGCGCTCGGGGCCTATCTCTCGGCCACGCGGGAGGTGGCCGAGCAGCGGTCCCGCCTGCTCGCCGAGCGTGACAACGGCTTCTTGATGCTGCAATCCAAGTTCGACGCCGCCGTGAAGGGCGCCCAGCGCGACCTGCAGGCCGAAGCCATCGATCCCTTCGAGATCGAGGAACTGCAACTGCATGTCCGTACCTTCGAGACGGCGGTGATCACCATGCGCGACGCCGTCAACCGCTTCCTCGCCACCGGCGACAGCGCCTTGCAGGAGAAGATGGCCGCCGTCGATCAGGTGGCGGAGACGCTCATCCCGATCATCCTCGCCTCGCAGATGTCGGCGGACATGAAGGACGGTATCGAGGACTTGGCACTCGCCGGCCGCAAGATGCGCGAATCCGCCCGCCGGGTGTTCGATCGCGCCGCCGGGCTCACCGAGGCGGCGGCAGCGGGCGATCGCGCCGGCGAGGCGCTGGATACGCTGCTCGGCGCCTCCCTGCGGCGGTTCGACGACAACGTGCTCCGCGTCCGCGCCGCGGCCACGGCGGCCGATGCCGTCGCGGTGGAGCGGAGGTGGATGATCGCCGGCGGCATCTGCGTGCTGCTCGTCGTCTCCGGCGTCGTCACCAGCCGGGCCATCGCCGGGCCGATCGCGCGCATGACCCGGGCGGTGCAGGCGATGGCGGACGGTCAGACGGATGTTGCCATCGGCCATGCCGGACGGCGCGACGAGGTCGGCCGCATGGCCGCAGCTCTCGACGTGCTGCGCCATGCCGTGCAGCGGGCCTTCTTGCAGGGCCAGATGATCGAGCAACTGCCGATCGGGGTGATGACGGCCGAGGCTGCCGGGGATGGCCGGATCACCTATGCCAATGCCGCGTCCCGCCAGCTGCTGGGCGACCAGGCGGAGGGCACGCTTGCCGCCATCCACTCCACCGCCCTGGCCGGCGTGCTGGTCGACCCCGCGACCTTGCCGCAGCGCAGCCGGATCACCCTGGGGGCAGAGACGCTGGAACTCGCCGTCTCCGCCCTGCGCCGGGCCGATGGCGCCTATGCCGGTCCGATGCTGACGTGGCATTCGCTGACCGCACAGGCGCGGCTCTCTGCCCGGTTCGAGCAGCAGGTGGGCGGCATCGCTGTCTCGGTCGGCCGGTCGGCCGCCGCGATGGCCGAGGTTGCCGGCTCGATGCAGGCCACCGCGGCGGGCACCGGCACCCGCGTCGCCCGCGTCGCTGAGGCCTCGCGCGGGGCATCGGGGAATGTTCAGGCGGTTGCTTCGAGTGCCGAGGAGCTGGCCCGCTCGGTGGAGGAGATCGCACGCCAGGTCTCCAAGAGTGCGCGCATCGCCGGGCAGGCGGTGGTGGAGGCGCAGGCGACGGATGCCTCGGTGGCCGGCCTCTCCGATGCCGCGACGCGCATCGGCGATGTGGTGCGGCTGATCGGCGATATCGCCGGGCGGACGAACCTGCTGGCGCTCAACGCCACCATCGAAGCCGCCCGCGCCGGGGAGGCGGGCAAGGGCGTCGCGGTGGTCGCCAGCGAGGTGAAGAGCCTCGCCACCCAGACCGCGCGGGCCACCAGCGACATCGGCGCGCAGATCACCGCCATGCAGGGCGCCACGCGCGAGGCGGTGCAGGCGCTGCGCTCGATCGGGGCGACGATCCAGCAGATGAGCGAGATCGCCACCGGCATCGCCGGCGCCGTGGAGCAGCAGGGCATGGCGACGCAGGAGATCGCCCGCGCCGTGCAGGAAGCCGCCGGCGGCACCGGGGAGGTGGATGCCAACATCGTCGAAGTCGCCGCGGCCGTGCAGCAGACCGGCGGTGAGGCGGCTCAGGTGGTGGCCGCGGCCGGGCAGATGTCCGCCGAGGCGGCGGCTTTGTCGCGCGAGGTGGCGGGCTTCCTGGACGCCTTGCAGAAGGCGGCGTGAGTTAGCCGGCGAGCCCGCCGAGGAAGCGGGTGAGCAATGTGCCGATAACATCGACGTTGTAGCCGCCTTCCTGCACCACGGCGCAGGGCTTGCCGGCGGCGGCGATGGCGGCGCCCGCACGGGCGAAGCCGTCTTCGGTGATGGCGAAGAAGCCGAGCGGTTCGTCGCGGCTGGCATCGAAGCCGAGGCTGATGACCAGGGCATCGCAGTCCGCCAGGGCGGCGAGCCCGGTGTTGATCGCAGCGAGCCAGGCGTCGTCTGCGGTGCCGCGGGGCAAAGGAAGGTTGAGGTTGTGGCCCTCGCCGGGGCCGGCGCCGCGTTCCTCCGCATGGCCGACATACCAGGGGTAGTAGAAGTTCGGGTCGCCGTGAACCGAGACGAAGGCCACGTCCGCGCGCTCCCAGAAGATCCCCTGGGTGCCGTTGCCGTGGTGGCTGTCGATATCGAGCACGCCGACGCGGGCGGCACCCAGGGCGCGCAGGCGCTCGGCGGCGATGCCAGCGTTGTTGAGGTAGCAGTGCCCGCCGGCGCGGGCGGCGTAGGCGTGGTGGCCGGGCGGGCGGGCCAGCGCGTAGGCGTGCCGCCCCGCGGCGGCCTCCTCGGCAGCGGCCAGCGCGGTGGCGGCGGCGGCCAGCGAGGATCGCCAGGTGTCGGGGCCGATAGGGCAGCTGGTGTCGGCGGTGTACCAGCCGGTCTGGCCGATGATGTTGGCGGAGAGCTTCGCGCCCTGTGCCAGCATCTCCGGGCTGGGGTGCATGTTGGCCACCACCTCCGGGCCGGGTTGCGGCATCGCGGCCCAGGCGGCGGGGGCATCGCGCAGGAAGTCGAGATAGGCAGTGTCGTGTACCTGCTGGATCGCTGCAAGCGGGGCGGCGGGCGGGGTGAGGATGGGCAGGCCCATGCCGCGGCAGGCTTCGAGCAGGGCGAGGGCGCGGGCGGAGACTTCGTAGTTCGGGCGGACGGTGCCGCGCATCAGGAAGAACTGCGGGGTGTGGGCCAGTGCCGCTTCGTCCCAGAAGGCCTTCATCGCATGTTCTCCGCTTGCGGGCTTGTCATAGCGGGTGGGCTGCGTGAGCATCAACGCCTTGCAGTTGATGGACCAGCCCATGACCCTTCGTATTGCCGTCGGCGGCTTTCAGCATGAGAGCCATTCTTTCGCACCGCGCCCGACGCGGTATGAGGATTTCTGCCATCCCGGCGGGTTTCCGCCTCTGTGCCAGGGCGACAAGGTATTGCCGTCGGTGAAGGGGACGTCCGTTCCTTTGGCCGGAGCAGTGGCGGTGGCGGAGGCGGCGGGGGTCGATCTCGTGCCGCTGGCCTGGGGGTTCGCCAATCCGGCGGGGCCGGTGCAGGACGAGGCGTTCGAGCGGATTGCGGCGCTGATCTGCGCGCAGCTTTCCAATGCGCTGGATGCCGGGCCGCTCGACGGCATCTATCTGGAACTGCACGGGGCGGCGGTGGCCGATAGTTTTCCGGACATGGAGGGCGAGCTGCTGCGGCGGGTGCGGGCAATTGCCGGGGCCGTGCCGCTGACGATCAGCCTTGATCCGCACTGCAACCTCACCGCGAAGATGGTCGAGCTGGTGGATGCGGCGGTGCCGTACCGGACCTATCCGCATGTGGACATGAAGGAGAGCGGGGCGCAGGCGATGCAGCTGCTGCTCAAGCGGATCGCGCGGGGCAAGCCCTGGGCGCGGGCGTTCCGGCAGGTGGATTTCTGGATCTCGCTGCCGGCGCAATGCACGATGGTGGCTCCCATGCTGCCGGTGCTCGACGCGCGGGCAGAGATCGAGGCGCAGACGGGGGCGGTGGAGCTGGGGTTCTGCTTCGGGTTTCCCTATGCGGATTTCCATGATTGCGGGGTGGCGATCGGGGCCTATGCGGAGACGCAGGCGGCGGCGGATGCGGCGGCGGATCAGCTCAAGGCGTTCATCGATGCGCGGGAGGCGAGCTTCCTGATCGATATCCTGCCGGCGAAGGATGCGGTGGCCGAGGCGATGCGGGAGGCGAAGGGGGCCAAGAAGCCGATCGTGATTGCCGATACCCAGGACAATCCGGGCGGTGGAGGGCATGGGGATACCACCGGGCTGCTGGCCGAACTGGTGAGCCAGGGGGCGGAGGGGGCGGTGTTCTGCCTGATCAACGACGCGGCCTCGGCGGTGGCGTGCCATACGGCGGGGGAGGGGGCGAAGATTTCGCTCTCGCTCGGCGGCAAGTCCGACGGGGTGCCGCTGGCGGTGGAGGCCACCGTGCTGAAGCTGGGGGATGGGCAGTTCCGGATGACCGGGCCGATGGGGGCGGGCAATCCCGGCAATCTCGGGCTGTGCGCGCTGATCCAGGTCTCGCCGGGGGTGCGGGTGATGGTGGTGAGCCAGAAGATGCAGGCGCTCGACCAGGCGATCCTGCGGCATGTGGGGGTGGAGCCCTCGACGTGCCGGATTTTGGCGCTGAAGTCTTCGGTGCATTTCCGGGCGGATTTTCAGCCGATCGCCGAGCGGGTGATCGTGGCGGCGGCCCCCGGGCCGGTGGTGGCGGACCCGGCGGTGCTGGACTTCAAGCATGTGCGGCCGGAGGTGCGGAAGCGGCCGATGGCGAACAGGTAATATTCCTATTTCGTAACGAAATAGGCGTGCGTCCGCGCAGCTGTTCCTTGGGGTTTTTGAAGACTTCGGGCGCGGTGGGGGCGTGACGCGGCGATGCGAAACGCGCGCGCGGGCGCGGTGATGAGGGGCGCGGGTGCCGGCCGGGGGGCTGCGGCGGGCGGAACCCGGTCCTGCCTTGCTGCGGGGCGTGCAGTCCGGGTGCGGGGCGCGCGCGGTGCGGTGGATGCACGCGGGGCGCAGGCCGGGCGGGGGGTGCGTGTCGCTGGGGCGCGCTCCGGGGCGGTGGGTGCCGCGAGGGTACCGGCGCGCCACATGTCGTAGATCCGCTCCAGCGCCGCGAGCGCGAGGTGGCGGCGGAACAGCAGGGCGAACAGCAGCCCCATCACCCCGCCGGACAGCAGCCCGGCGAGGGTGCCTTTCAGTCCGGTGAAGGGGTTGGCGGGGTGTGTGTTCATGGTTTGATCTGTAGGACATCAAGCCAGCGGAGGCAAGCTATTTTTCCGTGATATGGGTATAATTCCCGCATGGCGCGATGCCGGGCGGTGTTCGGACCCTATGTGGGCTTGCGCAGGACCGATTGGATGAAGGCGGCCTTGGCGGCTCGGTATTCGCCCATCGGGCGGCCGTGCCAGGCGGCTTTCAGGCTGTTGTAGGCGGTGCGCAGATCCGGGTTGGCGCGCAGCGCTTGGGCGAAGCGGTCGAAATTGTCGTGCGGGCCGCCGGCAATGATGAGCTGGATGGCGATATCGAGCGGGGATTCGATGGTGTAGCCCTGGTATTCCGGCGTCGATATCTGGTCGGGGTTGCGGGCGA
>CAMCJI010000208.1 GCA_945874805.1 Asaia bogorensis
GCGCCAGCCGTACCGGTCGATCGGTACGGCTGGCGCCCCTTTCTCACGACCTGATTCCTTTCGGACGGCGGGTCCAGGGGAACCTTTCCCCTGGTGGGGGTCGAGGGGGCAAAGCCCCCCGCCTTACTTGCTCACACGATCAAGCCGTCCGGTCGCCGCCGGCGCCAAGGGCCGCCTGCGCCGCGGCAAGCCGGGCGACCGGCACCCGGTAGGGCGAGCAGGACACGTAGTCGAGGCCTGCGGACTCGCAGAAATGGATCGACGCCGGGTCGCCGCCGTGCTCGCCGCAGATGCCCAGTTTCAGGTCGGGCCGGGTGGCACGGCCTTTGGCAGTGGCGATTTTGATCATTTCGCCCACGCCTTCCACGTCGATCGACACAAACGGGTCTTTGGGCAGGATGCCCTGGTCCACGTAGTCAGGCAGGAACTTGCCGGCGTCGTCGCGTGAGAGGCCGAACACGGTTTGGGTGAGGTCGTTGGTGCCGAAGGAGAAGAAGTCGGCGCATTCGGCGATCTTGTCGGCGGTCAGGGCGGCGCGCGGCAGTTCGATCATGGTGCCGACGATATATTCGATGGTGACGCCGGTCTCGGCGAACACGGCTTTGGCCACGCCGTCGATCTGTGCGCGGGTGATTTCCAACTCGCGGCGCATGCCGACGAGCGGGATCATGATTTCCGGCACAGGAGCGGACCCGGTTTCCTTGGCGATGGCGATGGCGCCTTCGAAGATGGCGCGCGCCTGCATCTCGTAGATCTCGGGGTAGGAGATGCCCAGGCGGCAGCCGCGGTGGCCGAGCATCGGGTTGGCTTCCGCCAGTTCCCCTGCCCGGCGGCGCATCACGCCGATATCGGTGCCCAGCGTTGCCGCGAGTTCGCCGAGTTCGCTCTCGGTATGCGGCAGGAACTCGTGCAGCGGCGGATCGAGCAGGCGGATGGTCACCGGCAGGCCGGCCATGATGCGGAACAGGTCGATGAAGTCCTGCCGCTGGTAGGGCAGCAGCTTGGCGATCGCGGTCCGGCGGCCGGATTCGTCAGCGGCCATGATCATCTGCCGCACCGCGAGGATGCGTGCGGGGTCGAAGAACATGTGCTCGGTGCGGCACAGGCCGATCCCCTCGGCGCCGAACTTGCGGGCCGTCTCGGCATCGAGCGGGGTTTCGGCGTTGGTGCGCACCTTCATCCGCCGGGTCGCATCCGCCCAGGACATCAGGGTGGCAAAATCGTCGGACAGCAGCGGCTCGATCATCGGCACGGAGCCGGCGAACACCTCGCCGGTCGCCCCGTCGAGCGTGATGATCTCACCGGCCCGCAGCAGCATGCCGCCGGCCATCAGCGTCTGTGCGGCATCATCGACGGAGACGCCGCCCGCGCCGGCCACGCAGGGCCGGCCCATGCCGCGCGCGACGACGGCGGCGTGGCTCGTCATGCCGCCCCGTGTCGTGAGGATGCCGCGGGCGGCATGCATGCCGTGGATGTCCTCCGGGCTCGTCTCCACCCGCACGAGGATGACGGATTCGCCCTTGGCCGCCCGCGCCTCCGCCTCATCGGCGTTGAATACGATCGCCCCGCATGCCGCTCCCGGGCTGGCCGGCAGGCCCTTGGAGAGCAGGGTGCGCTTGGCCTTCGGATCGAGCGTGGGGTGCAGCAGCTGGTCGAGCGAGGCCGGGTTGACGCGCATGATCGCCTCGCGCCGGTCGATCAGCCCCTCATTGGCCATGTCCACCGCGATGCGCAGCGAGGCCGCGGCGGTGCGCTTGCCGTTGCGCGTTTGCAGCATGTAGAGCGTGCCGGACTGCACGGTGAACTCGATGTCCTGCATGTCCTTGTAGTGGCGTTCCAGCGTGGCGCGCACGGCCATCAGCTCGGCGTACGCCTTCGGCATCGCGGTTTCCATCGGCTTCTCGCCGGGCTTGGAGCGCAGATTGGCCATCGGCTGCGGCGTGCGGATGCCGGCGACGACGTCCTCGCCCTGCGCGTTCACCAGATACTCGCCGTAGAAGATGTTCTCGCCCGTGGAGGGGTCGCGGGTAAAGCATACGCCGGTGGCGCAATCCTCGCCCATGTTGCCGAATACCATCGCCTGGACGTTCACCGCCGTGCCCCAGTTGGCGGGGATGTCGTGCAGGCGGCGGTAGGTGTTGGCGCGCGGGTTCATCCAGGAGCCGAACACCGCCCCGATCGCGCCCCACATCTGCTCCTCGGGGTCCATCGGGAACGGCTTGCCGGTTTCGTGAGCGACCATTTCCTTGTAGCCGCCCACCACGCGCTGCCAGTCGGTCGCGGTCAGTGCGGTGTCCTCGGCGGCGAAGGCCTCGTGCTTGACGGCTTCGAGGATCTCCTCGAACCGGTGATGATCAACGCCGAGCACGACGGCGCCGTACATCTGGATGAACCGGCGATAGGAATCCCACGCGAACCGCGCATCGCCCGAGGCCGCTTCCAGCCCCTTCACGGTTTCATCGTTCAGCCCGAGGTTGAGCACTGTGTCCATCATGCCGGGCATCGACACGCGCGCGCCGGAGCGCACGGAGACCAGCAGCGGCTTGGTGGCGTCACCGAAGACCAGGCCCACGGCCTTCTCCACCACGTCGAGGGCTGCGCGCACCTGCGCCTTCAGCTCGCCGGGGTATTGCTTGCCGTTGTCGTAGAAGGCGGTGCAGACCTCGGTGGTGATGGTGAAGCCGGGGGGGACGGGCAGGCCGATGGAGGCCATTTCCGCCAGGTTCGCCCCTTTGCCGCCCAGCAGGTTGCGCATGTCCGCGCGGCCTTCATTGTGCCCGGCGCCGAAGGAGTAAACCCACTTGGTCATGCTCAGCCCTCTATGCGTGCGAAATCGGCCGCCAAATTCATGGCAGCGCGAATGTGGAACAGAAGTCGCAGCCGATTGCGGCGCAATTCAGGCCGTTCCGCATTCACTTGGAGTGCGGTGAAGAAAGCGTCAAGCGGCGCGCGCAATCCGGCCAGCGTTTCCATCGCGTCCGCGAATTTTTCGCGGGCGATCAGATCGGCCACGCGCGGGCCGACATCGCCGAGCGCATAGGCCAGCGCCTGCTCCTCCGGCGCCTCCAGCAGCGCCGAGTCGACGGCGGCACTGTGCGGCCCGTCCTTCTTCTCCTCGATACGCAGGATGTTCGCCGCCCGCCGATAGGCCGCCAGCAGATCGGCGCCGTCCTCGCTGCCGAGGAAGCGGGCCACGGCCTCAGTGCGGTCGAGAATGCGTACGATATCGTCATCGCTGCCGGCCCCGAGCACGGCATTCAGCACATCATGCCGCGCGCCTTCGCTGCGAAGCTGCACGCGCAGGCGTTCGAGCAGGAAAGCGAGCACGTCACTGACATCCGCTGCCTCGGCATGGCCGGTCGCAGCGGGGGCGATCAGGCCGCGCAATTCCAGGCGCAGCCGGCCTTCCCGAATGATGCGAATGACGCCCAGCCCGGCCCGGCGCAACGCATAGGGGTCGCCCGATCCCGTCGGCTTCTCCCCCACACCGAAGAAGCCCGCGAGCATGTCCAGCTTGTCCGCCAGCGCCACGGCCACACCCACCGTGTTGTCCGGCAAGCCATCCCCCGGCCCTTTCGGCAGGTAATGATCCCGCACCGCAGCGGCGACGGCCGGGTCTTCCCCGTCATGCACCGCGTAGTACCCGCCCATCACGCCCTGCAATTCCGGGAACTCACCGACCATCCCGGTCGTCAGGTCCGCCTTGGCCAGCAGTGCCGCGCGCTGCGCGAGTTCGGCATCGGCGCCGACCATCGGCGCGATCGCGCCGGCCAGCGCCACGATCCGCCGCACCCGCGCGCCCTGACTGCCCAGCTTGGCATGGAAGGTGATCGCGTCCAGCGCCCCCACCCGATCCGCCAGCCGCGTCTTGCGGTCTAGGTCCCAGAAATGCCGCGCATCGGAAAAGCGCGCCCGCAGCACCCGTTCATTGCCCGCCACAATCGCCGCCCCGCCATCCCCGCCCGGCACGTTCGCCGCGAACGCAAAGAACGGCGCCGGCCCGAACGCATCGCGCGTCGCGAAATAGCGCTGGTTCACCCGCATCGAGACCTGCATCACCTCGGCCGGCAGGTCCATGTAATCGGCCCCGATGGCGCCGAGCATCGGCACCGGCCACTCCACCAGCCCCGCCACCTCGTCCAGCAGCCCGGCATCCTCCACCACCGCCAACCTGCGCGTGGCCGCCAGATCACGCAGCCCGTCCGCCACCGCCCGCCGCCGCTCGGCGCCATCGACGATCACATGCGCCGCCCGCAATTTCGCCTGCCAATCAGCGCAGGACACAACCTCGATCGTGCCGGGCGAGAGGAAGCGGTGCCCCTCGGTGACGTTCGACGCCACCAGCCCGTGCCCGTCATCACCCCCCTCGGCGAGGCTGAACGGCACCACCTTGCCATCCAGCAGGCACACGATCCGCCGCAGCGGCCGCACCCAGGTGAAGCCGCTCGTGCCGCCCCAGCGCATCGACTTCGGCCAGGGAAAGCGCCGCAGCAGGCCGGGCAGCACCGCCGCGACGAGGCTCGCCGCCTCCGCCCCCGGCACGACGCGGTCGAGCACCCAGAAATCGCCCTCCTCGCGCAGATCCTCCCGCGCCGCCCCATGCTTGCGCAAGAACCCCGCGAGCGCCTGTTCCGGCGCATTCCGGCGCGGCCCGCGCTCGCTGCTGCGGCTCTCCGCCACCCCGGCGGCCACCTCGATGGCGAGTGCGATCCGCCGCGGGCCGGCAAAGCCGCGCGCCCCCGCCGGCGAAAGCGGCGCCAGCGCCTCGGCGACAAGGCGGGCGAGGTCCTCCGCACCGCGCGCCTGCATGCGCGCGGGGATTTCCTCGGAGAACAGTTCGATAAACAGCTCAGGCAACGGTCGTGTCCTCTCCAGCCAGCCAGCCCTCGCAGCACGCCTTCGCCAGATTGCGAACCCGCCCGATATAGCCCGCCCGCTCGGTCACGCTGATAACCCCGCGGGCATCCAGCAGGTTGAAAAGATGGCTGGCCTTGATGCACTGGTCATAGGCGGGCAGCGCCAGCGACCGGGCGATCAGCGCCGCGCATTCGCGCTCGGCATCCTCGAAATGCCGGGCGAGCATCGTGGTGTCGGCATGCTCGAAGTTGTGCGCGCTATATTCCCGCTCGGCGCGCAGGAACACATCGCCGTACTTCACTCCATGCCCGTTGAAGTCGAGGTCGTACACCCGCTCCACGTTCTGCACATACATCGCCAGCCGCTCGAGCCCGTACGTCATCTCGAAGCTCGGCAGCACGGTGGCGATGCCGCCGACCTGCTGGAAATAGGTGAACTGCCCCACCTCCATGCCGTCGCACCACACCTCCCACCCCAGCCCCCAGGCGCCCAGCGTCGGGCTTTCCCAGTCATCCTCGACGAAGCGGAAATCATGCAGCAGCGGGTCCAGCCCGATCGCGCGGTAGCTGTCCAGCAGCAGCCCCTGCGCGTCCGCCGGGCTCGGCTTCATGATCACCTGATACTGATAATAATGCTGCAACCGGTTCGGGTTCTCGCCATACCGCCCGTCGGACGGTCGGCGGCTGGGCTGCACATAGGCGGCCTTCCACGGCTTCGGGCCGAGCGCGCGCAGCGTCGTCGCCGGATGGAACGTGCCCGCCCCCATCTCCACATCATAGGGTTGCAGGATCACGCAGCCCTGCGCCGCCCAGAAGGTATGCAGGCGCAGGATCAGGTCCTGAAAGGACGGAGGCGAGGAGGACATGCGAGGATGCGGCCGGGCTGTTGCGAAGCCCGGAACATAAGCCTCGGCCGCCCGAATGGCCAGCCGCACCCGGCCCTTACCGCCGCTCGATAAACCGCGCCAGCGCCGGCGCCGCCAGCACCAGCGCCGCCAGCATCCACACCCCCGCCTGCAAATTCTCCGCCCCCTCCTGCAACCACGAGGTCACGGCCAGCACCGCCAGCACCCCGGCCGGCAGCGCATCCCGACGTGCCTGCGCCCCCTGCCCCAGCAGCACGCCCAACACCGGCACCACGAAGTACGGCAGCGGAAAATCGCGGTAGCGCGAATCCGCCATCAGCAGCACCTGCACCACCGCCGCCGCCCACAAAAACGCCGACATCACGATGGGCCGCCAGGCCGCATCGCGCAGCAACAGCGCGGCGAGCACCGCCTGCCCCGCCAGCCCCACCCCGGTCGCCAGCGCCAGGTCCCAGCCCCACGCCACCGGCACCAGCGCCCAGCCAGCCCAACCCAGCAGCGCGCCCGCGACGAGTGCCGCCGCCCCCGGCCGCACCCGCCACAGCAGCAGCCCCAGCCCGATCCCCGTCGCCGCCCGCCACGGCCAGTCCGGTACGTTCGAAACCGGCCCCGCCAGCGGCGCCTTCAGCACTCGCCCGGCACTCCACAGCCCCCAGCTCGGCCCCACCGTGCCCTCGGTGCCGATCTTCCACTCCTGGTCGAACGCCTCGATCAGGTTGATCTCGAACCCCTCGCGCGCCGCCAGCGCCAGCACGCCGCGCACGAACCGCTGCTGCGCCACCAGCCCCGGCGCCGCATCCGCCCGCCACCGCCCCCGGCTCGGCCACCCCGCCTCGCCGATCGCCACCGGCTTGCCGGGGAACAGCGCGGCGATGCGCTTCCACGTCGCCCCCACATGCGCCACCGCCCGGTCCACCGCGACCGGATCGTCCTCCCAATACGGCAGCAGATGGATGGTCACGATATCCACATGCGCGGCCACCTGCGGATAGCGCTCCCAGAACTCCCACACATCCGCATAGGTGACAGGCTGGCGCACCCCCGCCCGCACCTGACCGATCGCCGCGATCAGCGCCTCGGGCGACAGATCGCGCCGCAGCAGCACCTCATTGCCCACCACCACCCGCTCCACCGTTGTCGGATGCCGCCCGGCGACCTCGATGGCGCGCGCGATCTCCCGCGCGTTCTGCGCTGCATCCCCGCCGATCCAGATGCCCTGCCACAGCTTCAGCCCATGCCGCCCGGCGATGGCGGCGACCTCGTAGTCCCCCTCGATCGCCGCGTAGGTCCGCAGCGTATGCGCGTAGGGCACCAGCCGCGCGACGTCCTCCTCTACCTCCGCCGCCGATGGAAAAGCCCCGGTAAACGGCGACTGCCCTGACCGGTAGGGCGCGAAGGACAGCGCCTGCAACCGCCCGCCCGCCACATCCGGCCCGGCCGGCTGCAACCGCCCGGCCCACCACCAGCCGCCCACCTGGAGCGCCAGAAGCAACACGACGAGAAAGACCGAACCGGAGGGGATGCGCATGTCGCAACCGTAACTTGAACCGCCGCCCGGGCAAGGCCACATCGAACGATTATCGGGGTTGGCGACACCCCCTCACCTGAGAGGCCTCCATGACGCAAGAAGAACGCGACTTCATCACCGCCTTCATCCAGCGGGTCGGTGGCCCGGCGGCCGCCCCCCAGGGCTTCGGCACCCGGTTCGGCGGCAGCGTGCCGACGACGATGCCGCAATCCGGCCTCCCCCCGATGGACCGTGACGCGGACGCCCTGCTGGCCGAGCTGTTCACCCGCCACCCCGAGGCCCGCTACCGCATCAGCCAGCTCGCCTTCGTGCAGGAGCAGGCGCTGGCCGAGGCGCAGAACCGCCTCGCCCGCCTGGAGTGGGAGATGGAGCAGGCTCGCGCCGCCCCGCCGCAGCAGCAGCACGCCTCCCCCGGGGGCCAGGCTCAGCCCCAGG
>CAMCJI010000209.1 GCA_945874805.1 Asaia bogorensis
CGTTTCGTTGAGGTCGGCGGTGCGTTCGGCGACGGTGCGTTCCAGGCCGGCGTAGGAGGCGGCGAGGCGGGCGGCCATGCCGTTGAACCGCTCGGCGAGGTCTTCCAGTTCGTCGCCGGTGGCGACCGTGATGCGGTGGGCGAGGTCGCCGGCGCCGATGCGCTCGGCGCCGGCCTGCAAGGCGCGGATGGGGGTGACGATGCGCCGGGCGACCACCGCGCCGGCGGCGGCGGCGAGCAGCAGGCCGAGCAGCATCAGCGTCGCGGTGCGTTGCAGGGATTCGAAGATCGGTCCCAGCGCCTCCTCGACCGGCAGATCGACGAACATGGTCCAGCCCAGCGGCAGGATCGGCGCGTTGGCGGTGAGGACGGCACCGCCGGCGATGCCCGCGCCGATCAGCTCGGCGCGGGTGCCGCCGGCCGCCGGGGCCAGGGCGGCGCGCACCTGCGACAGGCCCGAGAGGTCGGTTTTGCGCAGCACGAGGCCGATGTCGGGGTGGGCGAGCAGCAGGCCACGCTGGTCCACCACGTAGGCGTGGCCGCCGCGGCCGACCTTGATGCGGTTCACCACGTCCCAGATGAATTTCAGGTTCACCTCGGCGAGCGTCACCCCGGTGTCGCGCCCGCTGCCGGCGATCGCGACCGTCATGTAGGGTTCGGATTCCTTGCGGAAGTAGATCGGGCTGAAGGCGGTGCGCTGGGCCCGCGCCTCGACATACTGGGGATGGGCGGAGAGGTCGGCGCCGGAGTTCACCTGGTCCATCGCGAGGCGGGAGACGCGCAGCTGCTCGCGGCCGGAGGCGTCGAGATGCGCGATTTCGGTGATCGCTGGGGCCTGGCGAAGGAGTTGCAGATAGTCGAGGCGCCGCTGGTCGAGCAGGGCGGGTAGCCATTGCGAGCGAGTGGTCCAGCCGACCTGGCGGGTGACCTCATCGACGAACTGCTCGATCCGCCCGGCCGCACCCAGGGCCTTTTCGGCCTGGATCTGAGCGAGGGCGAGCTTGCTCTCGCGGTAGGAGAACCACATCTCCAGCCCGCCGCTGGTGAGCAGGGCGGCGCCAACGAGGGCGACGAAGGTCAGCAGGTATTTGCGCAGCAGCCGGCCGCGCGGCTGGCGGCTCATTCGATCACCTGATCGGCGCGGATCAGCACGCTGGCCGGCAAAGTGAGGCCCAGGCGGCGGGCGGTTTGCTGGTTGATGAAATATTCGAAGGTGGTGGGCTGCTGGATCGGCAGTTCTGCCGGCGGGGTGCCGCGCAGCACGCGCACGAGCAAACCCGCCAGCCCGAGATGGAGGTCGCGGCGGTCAGGCCCGTAACCGATCATGCAGCCGAGTGCCGTCATGTCCGCCCATTCGCAGATCGTCGCCAGACCGGCATCGCCAGCCGCCTGGATGATGCGCGCGGCGTCGCGCGCAAAGACCAGGTTCGCGCCGATCAGCAGGCCGGCCACACCGTCCTGCTTCGCGGCCTGCATCACGGCGGCATACTCCGCCGGCGTGGCCGCGTGGTAGATGCGCAGGCGTATGCCCACGCGCCCGGCCAATGCGCCGAGACGTGCCTCGGTCTCCACAACGCCGGGTGAGGCGGTCAACAACAGCGCGCCGAGGGCCGCCGTGCCCGGCATCGCCTCGGCGAGCAGGCTCAGCCGTTTCGCCTCCAGGTCCTGCGAGGCGATGGTCACGCCGGTGACGTTGCCGCCCGGCTGCGCCAGCGTGGCGGCCAGACCGAGGAGCACGGGATCGGGGCCGAAGCTGATGATCGGCACCACGGCGGTCTGCGCGCGCATGGCGACCAGCGCCGAACCCGAGACGGTGATCACCACGGTAGGGCGTGCCGCGAGCAATGCGCGAGCCAACCCATCCAGCTCAGCTTGCGGGCCCGCCCGCATGTCGAGCACGAGGCCGGCGCCCTCCTTCAAGCCGAGTGCGGCCAGCGCCGGGACCACCCATCTTCGGACGCCCTCCAACGATACGTCGCTCAGGCCGAGCACGGCCAGGCGCACCGGGGGCGTCTGGCCGTGCGCGGCGCTGCCGGGGGCGAGCAGCAGGGCTGCGAGCAGGAGAGCGGCCCGTAGAGTCATTCGATCATCTCGTCAGCGCGGGCGAGGATGACGGAGGGGAGGTCGAAGCCGATCGCTCCGGCGGCCCGCGGGTTGACTGCGAGTTCGAAGCGGGTCGCCTGTTCCATGGCGATGTTGCCGGGGGCTTCGCCGCGCAGGATGCGGACGACGAACGAGGCGACGCGTCGGCGCAGCTCAGCGTTGACCGGGCCGAAGCTGGCGGTGCAGCCGGCGCGCACCATGTCGGACCACTCGCAGATGGTGGCGAGGCGGGCGGCGGTGGCAAGGGCGGCCAAGGCCTCGGTGTTGGAGGCAAAGCCGGGAAAGGAGGCGATGACGAGCATCTCGGCGCCGCCGGCGGACAGGGCGGCGAAGGCGGCGGGATAGGTCTCGCGCCCGCCCGCCTGCACCAGAACCAGCTCGAGGCCAATCCGCTGGGCCGCAGCCTGGGTAGCCTGGATGCGGGCGGGCGTGAAAGTGGAGCCGGCGAGGAAGCCGAGCCGACGGATGCCCGGCCGCAGGTCTCTCGCGAGTTCGATCCGCTTGGCGTCCAGCTCCTCGGCCAGCATGACTACGCCGGTGACGAGGCCGCCGGGGTGGGCGAGGCTCGCCGCGAGACCATCGGCCACGGGGTCGGTGCCGGAGAAGCCCATGACGATCGGCAGCGCGGGCGCGTGGCGGCGCAGGGCATGCGCGGCAGGATTGGACACGGCGATGGCGACATCGGGGCGGGCGGCGGCGATCTCGGCGGCCAGGCTGTCCAGGCGGGCGGCATCGCCTTCTGACGAGCGCTCGATCAGGGTGAGGTTGCGGCCGACGACGAAGCCCTCGCGGGCCAGTTCGGGCAGACCCCAGCGGCGCAGCGATTCGATGGAGACCTGGCCGGTGGAGAGCGTGCCGAGGCGGTAGACGCGCGGCTGTGCCCCGGCCCGCCCCGGGAGGAGGGTGGCAGCGGCACTGGCGAGGAAGGCCCGGCGGATCATTCGATCACCTCGTCCGCGCGGTCGATCAGGGCCGCGGGGATGGTAAGGCCGATGGCGCTGGCGGCGCGGAGGTTGACGTGCAGCAGGGTGCGCAGGCCCTGCTCCAGCGGCAGGTCGGCGGGTTTGGCGCCGCGCAGGATGCGGTCGGCCATGGCGACGAGGCGCGACCAGGTGTAGGCGCGGTCGATGCCGTAGGTGAGCGGGATGCCGGCCAGAGCGAGGGCGCGCCCGTCGGCGACGACCGGCATCCGGTGGCGCAGGGCGGCGGCGGCGATGCAGGGGCCATCGAGAAAGATCGGCTGCGGCAGCACGACCTGGGCGCCGCCCGCAGCCGCCTCGCCGATGGCCACTGTGAGCGATGCGTCAGGCGCCGCGCCGATGGTGAAGACCTGCACGCCGAGGCGGGTGCCGGCCTCGGCGAGGGCGCTTTCGAACCGGGCCACGTTCGGCTCGCCAAGCTGGGCGAGGAAGGCGGTGCGGGCCAGGCCGGGGATGAGCTGGCTGGCGATTTCAAGGCGTTTGGCGATGAGTTCGAAGCTGGAAACCGAGACGCCGGTGATGTTGCCGTCCGGGCGGGCGAGGCTGGAGACGAGGCCGGAGCCCAGCGGGTCGGCGGCCGAGACCAGGATGGGGATTTGGCTCGTTGCCGCCTTGGCGGCCAGCGCGGGGCCGGTGGCGGTGGCAATGATGAGATCCGGCCGCAGCGCCACCAGCTCGGCGGCGACGCTGGCGGCCGTGGTGGCGGAGCCGGCACAGTTGCGCACCGCGAGGGTGACGCCACGGGCTGAGGTGTAGCCCGCGCGGGTGAATTCGGTGAGCAGAAGGTCGTCCACCGCGAGGGTGGTCCAGTTGAGAATGCCTATGACCACCGGCCGCGGCGGCTGGGCGTGGGCGGCGGGCACGAGCGCCAGCGCGGGCAAGGCGAGCAGCGTGCGGCGGATCATTCGATCACCTCGTCGGCGCGGGCCAGGATGGAGGCCGGGAGCGCCACGCCAGTCTGCCGCGCCATTCCCAGGTTGACGACCATCTCGAATCGGTCGGACCGCTCGAACGGCATGAGGGCGGGAGCAGCGCCCCGGAGCACGCGATCGACCTGTTCGGCCAGCCGCCGGAACGACCAGATGAGATCAACGCCATAGGACACCAGCCCCCCCGCTTCCGCATAGCTGCGATCGGGATAAACCGCCGGCCGGCGCGCCGCGTTGATGCGCGCGACCACGTGCGCCGGCACAGCATCGAGAAAGCTGTCAGACGACGATATGACGCCATCGAATGGCGCCAGCGCTTCCGGGGTCAGCAGCCGGTCGATATCGTTCAGGTCAGCGACGATGAACCTTGGCATCTCGAAGCCCCTGGCAAGCCCTGCGGCGACGAGGCTGTCCGACGAGGAGATGTTGGCAGCAGAGATGATCACGGCAAACCGCCGGCCGTTCGGCACGATTTCGCGCATCGTTTCGAGGCGCTTGGGGTTGAGAAGGTCGGACATCATCGTGATTCCGCTCACGTTGCCACCTGGCCGCGCGTAGCTGGCCACAAGCCCCGCCTCCACCGGATCGAAGCCGATCATGCCCAGGACCGGTATGCCGCGTGTCACCGCCGCCGCCGACGCGGTCACGCGCCGCCCGTCTGCCACGATCAGATCCGGGCCGCTGGCCACGACCCGCCCGACCAGGGCGGCAATCTGCTCGGGTGCGGCGGTGGCCGCGGGATGGAAGGTAGCGTCGATGGTCTGCCCGTCCACCCACCCCAGTTCGGCCAGCCGCGCGCGGAAGGCCCGAAACACCGGGCGGTCCGCGGAGGCTGACGGGGTGATGAAGGCCAGGCGCGGCAGGGCACGCGCCGGCTGCGCGCGCGCAGCGGCCGGCAGCGCGATCGCGGGCCACAGCAAATGGCGGCGGCGGATCATTCGATCACCTCATCGGCAAGGGCCAGGATCGAGGCGGGGAGCGCAAGGCCGATGGCGGCAGCGGCGCGCGCGTTGGCCACAAGCTCGAAGCGGCTGACGCGCTCGAACGGGATCGTGGCGGGGTTAGCGCCGCGCAGAACCTGATCGACCAGTTCGGCCAGTCGCCGGAAAGGCGTGTCGACATCCGGGCCGTAGGAGAGCAGCCCGCCGGCCAGGGTGTACTGGCGTTCGGGGTAGATGACCGGCTTGCCGGCGGCGGCAACCGAGGCGACGACGCGCGCCGGCCAGGAATCCAGCACGCTGTCGGACAGGACGATCAGCGCATCGATCCCGGCCAAAGCCGCCGGGGACAGCGAGGCCTCGATCAGCGGGGCGCCATTGATAACAATCCGCTGGGGGGACAGCCCGCGTGCAGCCACCTGGCTTGCTGCAACCTCGATGGCGCCGGCCGGGTTGGTTGAGACGATGCCGATCCGCCGCGCCCCTGGCGCGATCTCCATCAGCATTTCCATGCGCTTGACGTTGAGCAGGTCGGAGAAGAGGGTCACGCCGGTGATGTTGCCGCCGGGGCGGGCCAGGCTTTGGATCAGGCCGGTTTCAACGGGATCAAGCCCGAGCATCGTGATGATGGGCACCGTCCGCGTGGCGGCGGCGAGGGCCTGGGTGGCGAGCCGGCCATCGACGACGACGAGATCGGGCTGCCCCGCCAAGGCGGCGAGCGCGGTTTCGCGCAGGGTCACGGCATCAACCCTGCCGGGGTTGTGGAAGCTGGTGGCGAGGCTGACACCCTCCGTCCAACCCAGCTCCTGCAGGCGGGCGCGGAAGCCGCGATAGGCCACGCGGTCGGGGTTGCCGGAAGAGGCGATGAAGCCCAGCCGGGCCGGGCGCGGGGTGGTCTGAGCGCGGGCGGCGGCGGCCAGCAGCGGCAGGGCCAGTGCGGGCAGGGCGAGGAGATGGCGGCGGATCATTCGATGAGGTCGTCCGCGCGCGCCGCCATCGCGGCTGAGATTTCGAGGCCGAGGGTTTTGGCGGTGCGCAGGTTGATGACGAGTTCAAAATTGGTTGGCCGTTCGATCGGCAGGTCGGAGGGCTTGGCGCCCTTGAGCACGCGGACGACGTAGTGCGCGAGGCGGCGATAGCTCTCCGACAGGCGCGGGCCGTAGGTGCAGAGCGCCCCGGCCTCGGCATAGACCGGCCAGCCGGAGATCACCGGGATGTTCTGGCGCATGGCGAATGCCATGATGGTGTGGCGGTGGCGGGAGGCGAACGCGTCCGCCAGCACCGACAGCGCCTGCGGCGGGTCGCGGTCCAGCCCGGCCAAGGCGAGGTCGAACTCGGCTGCGGTGGAGGTGGGCAGGAAAGTCAGGGCCATGCCGAGCTTCGCCGCCGTCTCCTCCGAGAAGGCACGTTCGAGATGGGTGCCGCTGTGTTCGGGGTTGCCGATGATCGCCACCCGGCGCACGCCAGGCACGAGGTCGCGCAGCAGTTCAAGCCGCTTGCCGGCGAATTCGAAGGCCATGAAGGTCAGCCCGGTCATGTTCCCGCCGGGCCGGGCGAGGCTTTCGGCGAAGCCGGCCGAGACGGGGTCCGCGGATACCGCATAGACAGTCGGCACCGGCAGGCCGAGGTTGCGGATGGCAAAGGCGGCCCCGCCCCGCGCGACGATCAGATCGACCGGCAGCGCCGCCAGTTCGCGCGCCAGGGCGGGAACGCGCGCGGGCGCGTCGTCGGCGGCGCGCGGCTCGATGATGTAGTCGCGCCGCTCGGCGTAGCCGAATTCCGCCAGGCCGCGGCGCAGGGCTTCCATGAAGGGCGAGTTGGGGGGCTCGGCCTCAACGGTGAGCAGGCCGATACGGGCGGGCTGGCCGGCGGCCTCGGCACAGGTGGCCGCGGCCGTCAAGACCGTTGTGAGCATGGCCAGCACGCCGCGGCGCGAGCGGCGGGCGGCATGGTCCGGAGCCTCTCGAGCTGCCATCACCCGTTCTCCTCATTGCGGCATCGACCTGTTGGCCGAGAGTGCAACTTTGGCAGGCGCAAGGGAAGCTTTTGATCGGCGCGGTGGCCGGGGCGGCTCAGCGCCGGGGCGCAGGGATCCCGCTGCGTCTAGCCGGATGTCTACGCCCGCGGGGCCTTGGCATATTCCGGATTGCGGAACCGCTCGAACGTGACGTCCGTATCGCGATAGCCCGGCTGGGCGGACTCGCCGAAGGCGGCGACGAGGGCCGCGTGGCGTTCCTCGATATGGCCGCGATATTCGGGGTGCGGGATGATGTACATCGCATTGCCGGCAATCGCGCGCAGCACCATCTCGCCGACAAAAACCGGGTCCATGCGCTGCGCCTGTTCGATGCGCAGCGCCTCCGAGCCGACGGTGGCCAGCCCCTCGAACACGCCAGGGGTGGCGGCCCGCACCGCGACGGAGCTGGCGAAGAGGTTGCTGCGCACGCCGCCGGGGCACAGCACACTGACGCCGATCCCCGACGGGGCCAGCTCGGCGCGCATGGACTCGGACAGGCCGACAACCGCGAACTTCGAGGCGACATAGGCGGCGATGCCGGCGGGTGCCATCAGCCCGCCGGTCGAGGCGGTGTTGACGATATGGCCCCAGGCGCCGCGCGCGAGCATGCGCGGCAGCACCGCGCGCGCGCCGAGGAAGGTGCCGGTGGTGTTGATCTCCATCACCATCCGCCACAGCGCCTCCGGCATTTCGGCGACCGTCATCTCCCGCCCG
>CAMCJI010000210.1 GCA_945874805.1 Asaia bogorensis
TGCTTCAGCGGAACTCGCGGCCTGGAGTTCAGGTAGGCCGTTCCGCTGAATTTAGGAGATTGAGATCATGAAGCTTCGCAACCTGTTCCTCGCGGCAGCGGCAGTCGCCGTTGTCCCGATGCTGGCACAGGCCCAGCCCGTGACCGGCCTGTACGTCGGCGGCGGCATTGGCGTGAACCAGCTGCTGGACTCCAAGGTCCGCGGCACGGCCAGCACGCTGAGCAGCGACATCGGCGCCGTTGGCCTCGCCAGCGTCGGCTACGGCTACGGCAACGGCCTGCGCACCGAGATCGAGGCCTCCTACCGCTGGGGCAACGGCAAGGTCAGCCCCGGCGGCGGTTCGGGCGACGTGCAGCAGGCCGGCGTGATGGTCAACATGCTGTATGACTTCGCCCTCGGCGGCCCGGTCACGCCCTACCTCGGCGTTGGCGGCGGCTACCAGTGGCAGAAGTTGTCGGGCGGCGGAGACGCTTCCGACCCGGCCGTGCAGGGCATCGCCGGCATCGCCTATGCCATCGACAAGAACCTCTCGCTGACCCTGGAAGGGCGCTACATGCGCTCGATCAGCAACGTGAAGTTCACCAACGGCGCCGCTTCGATGAAGACCGACGCCCTGGAGAACGTCTCCGGCCTGATCGGCCTGCGCTACTCCTTCGGCGCCGCCCCGATGATGGCCGCGGCCCCCGCCGCTGTCGCCGCCCCGGCCGCTCCGGTTGCGCGCACCTACCTGGTGTTCTTCGACTGGGACAAGTCTGACCTGACCGCCCGTGCGAAGCAGATCATCGCCGAAGCCGCCGCGGCTTCGCCGAAGGTTGCCGCCACCCGCATCGAAGTCGCCGGCCACGCCGACAAGACCGGCACCGCCCCGTACAACCGGGCGCTGTCGCTGCGTCGCGCTCAGACCGTCGGCTCCGAACTGGTCCGCCTCGGCGTGCCGGAGAAGTCGGTGTTCCTCACCGCCTTCGGCGACACCCAGCCGCTGGTCCCGACCGCTGCTGGCGTTCGCGAGCCGCAGAACCGCCGCGTCGAAATCGTCCTGAAGTAACAGGACGACCCGACCGAACGAAAAACGGCCCGGCAGGGAAACCTGCCGGGCCGTTTCTTTGTCCGGCTGCCGGGAAGCCCGGCAGCGCGCAGGCGGCCCCTACCCTTACGGGCAGAGGGCGACGTTCATCGGCTGGTTGACCGGCTTGGCCCCGGCCACGGCCACCAGCTCGGCCGGCGCCTTCACCTTCGCGACATCCTCGAACAGCGAGGCGGTGTCCTTGCAGAAGGCATCGGTATCGCGGGTGCGGCGCTGCGCCTGCAGGTTGGCAAGCGCCGTGATGTAGTCGTCCTGCTCGGCCTGGCCCCGCCTGCCGTAGTTGCGGGTGAAGTAGAGCGCGAGAGCCTTCTCCTGCGCCACCAGCGCCTGCCGGTTGCGGCTGATGAAGCCGTTGTACTGGGGCGTGCCGCCGCAGGAGAGGGCGGCGATCATCAGCCGGGTCTTCATCGCGGCGACATCAAAGGCCGTCTTCTCCGCCGGCCGGGCGCAGAAGCGCGCATCGGGGATCGTCTCCTCCACCATCTTCGGCGGCGCGGGAGGGGCGGGCGGAGGGGCATCCTTGGCGCAGCCGGCAAGGGCCGCGGCGATCAGCAAGGCAAAAGGGGTACGCATCGGAAGCTCCAGATGAAGGCAGTCTGTGTGCGTGATACAGTCGCGGCCGTTGTCAGGGCAACCTGCGGATGGTCCTCACGGCCCAGCGGCACGAGAATGTCGGCATCACCGACCAGGAGTCCCCCGTATGGCAACCCTCGACGACAGCCGCTGGAACCTTGTCTGCCAACGCGAGCAGGCCGACTTCCTCTACGCCGTCACCAGCATGGGCATCTATTGCCGCCCCGGCTGCCCCTCGCCGCGGCCGAAGCGGGAGAACGTGCGCTACTTCACCGCGACAGACGCCGCAGAGGCGGAGGGCTTCCGCGCCTGCCGCCGCTGCGACCCGAAAGGCGAACGCGCGGCCATCGCCCGCGCCGTGGTGGAGGACGCCTGCGCCTTCATCGAGGCGGAGGAGGCGATCCCCTCGCTGGAACGCCTGGCCGATCGGGCCGGGTATTCGCGCTTCCACTTCCTGCGCATGTTTCGCGACCATGTCGGCCTGACGCCACGCAGCTACGCCGAAGGCGTGCGCGCGCGGCGGCTGCAAGCAGCCCTCGCCGGAGGCGCGCGGGTCGCCGACGCAGTGGCCGAAGCCGGATACGGCTCGGAATCCCGCGTGTATGAGGATACCGGCAAGCTGCTGGGCATGACCCCCGGGGCCCTGCGCCGCGGCGGGGCGGGGGAGACCATTCGCACGGCCATCGCCGATTGCCGATTCGGCCGGCTGCTGGTGGGCGCCACCGCCACCGGCGTCTGCTTCCTCGGCTTCGCCGAACCCGATGATGCCCTGCTCGGCGACCTGCGCGCCCGCTTCCCCAAAGCCACCATCCTCGCCGATGATGCCAGCCTGACCGAGACCATCCGCACGATCATCGGCTTCATGGACGAACCCCGCCAGGCCCTCGACCTGCCGCTCGACCTGCGCGGCACCGCCTTCCAGCTGCGCGTGTGGGAGGCCCTGCGGCAAATCCCGCACGGCCAAACCCGCACCTACGCGCAACTCGCGGGGATGGTGGGCAACCCGAAAGCTATCCGCGCCGTCGCCCGATCCTGCGCAACCAACCCCGTCTCCCTCGCCGTGCCCTGCCACCGCATCATCGGATCGGACGGAACGCCGACGGGGTACCGCTGGGGCATCCCCCGCAAACGCGACCTGCTGGCCCGCGAAGCGGAGGGATGAATCCGGGGGAGACAAGGCGGTCTCGGGAAGTGGCGCGCGGTCTATCGCCCGGCGGTTCGCGAAGCTGGTTCCGCTCCGGGCGCTGTGGACTCAGCATGCGCGCCAGTCGGCATCCGGATCGGTAATCTCTCGCAAGCCGATTCGCGTTGTGGTCTCGGTTGGAACGCAAACCATATTGATCGATACCACGGGCCCGAAGCTGTTCTCCGGCACCTGAAAGTAGTTCTGCGGATTGTAGAGGCGCGGCAGGTGCCACCAGAGCCGGTAGCCCATTCCTTGAATCCGCCGGATGAGGTCTGGGGAGTTGGCCTCACGGTCATTCTCGACATAGAGGATCGGGCGGAGCCTGGCGATTGTGTCGGCTGCCCCGGCGAGCACCTCGCCCTCCATGCCTTCGACATCGACCTTGATCAGTCGCAGCCGATCAAGTGCCAGGTCATCGATGGTGCCGAGCGGTACCAGTTCGCCGGCCATACTCGTCAGACTGATGCCGCCGTAATTGCCGAGCTTCGTGTAATCCAAGGGGGGAACGCGCAAGGTGCCGGCCGCCGCAGCGAGACCGTGCTGTGTCGCACGCACATTGCCCAGGCCGTTGAGGGCGATGTTGGCGCAGAGCATCTGGAAAATGATGCGCTGGGGTTCGAAGGCATGCACAAACCCGTCCGGCCCCACCAGACGCGACAGGCCGACGGTGTGGGCACCGATATTCGCGCCCGCCTCGACCACGACATCGCCGGGGCGGAGCAGTTCGCGGAACAGTTCGAACTCTCCCTCGGAGAACTCACCGTAACGTGCCAGCGAGCCGCCGACGTAATAATCCTGCTTGAGGTAGAGCATGGTGCCGTGACGGCAGGGCGTCAGGCCAAGATGTTCGGGCAGGTTGCTGGGACTGTTTTGCATGTCAGGATTTTCCTCGGCCATTCAGGGCCGGCGACCGGCCACGTCAAAACAATGGCTCCCCGATACTTAAGGATCGCCTAACAGCACGGCCTGTGCTCGCTGACGTTCATTACCGTCGCTCAACGCGCGGCGAACCGCACGGCAAACGCCCGGCCAGTCGCCCGCCTGCGGCTGACGGAACAGGCGCATGGTTGGATACCAAGGCGAGTCGCAACGCCAGTTCATCCAGCGCCAGTCGGCAACATACGGAACCATGAGCCAGACAGGACAGCCCATGGCACCGGCTAGATGCGCCACCGATGTGTCCACACTGATCAGCAGATCGAGGCCGGCCACACGCTCGGCCGTATCGAGAAAATCCCTGGGCGTGGCGTATGTCGCGATGGATGGGGAGAGGTGTTCGGCCGCCGCGGGGCCGACTTGCAGGCTGATGAAGTCGGCGTCGATGCCGTCGGTCAGGTCCGCCAGCAGGGCGGTTGGCATCGAGCGCCGGGCATCGTTCGGATGCAGCGGATTCCCTGCCCAGACGAGGCCGATGCGCCGCCGGCTGCCGCCCGGCCGCCGCCTCGGAATGTCGAGGTAGGGAACCGGATTTGCCAGTTCGCTGAGCGAAACCGCCAGGATCTTCGGCAGACTCATCAGGGGCAGGCATAAATCGGCGTCCGGCACGGCGTCCGTCGGGTCGATGACGGCATCCACCGCGCCCTGCGCGACCAGCAGTGCACAGAGCCGGCGCAACGGCGTCTGTACCAGCAAGGTCACGCGCCCTGGGCCACCCTGCTGCTTCGCTGCCGCCGCGAATCGCATGAACTGCAGCGTGTCGCCCAGCCCCTCCTCGGCGTGCAGCAGCAGATGCCGGCCGTTCAACGGCTCGCCGTCCCACCTTGGGAGATGGTTCTGGAATGGCTGCCGGGGTGTGGGAGGTGAGGCCATCTGCCAGCGCGACGCATGGTCCTCCCACCCGCCGGCGAGGTCGCCCACCGAAAGCCGCGCAAGGCCACGATTGTAGCGGATCTCGGCACAATCCGGATCGGCGGCAACCGCGACGTCAAATGCCGCCAGGGCCGCATAGGGGTCTACGGCGTTGAGCAATGCATTGCCCAGATTGTTCCAGCCGGCGCCATGGCCGGGCTTCCGCGCCAGATAATGGCGATAGACGCTCGCAGCGCCGATCGGATCGCCTTCGGCCTGAAGTGCAGAGCCCAGACCGGTGACGGCTGCGAACCATTCGGGCAGAGCGGCCACGACCTCACGAAAGAGGCCAGCCGCCTCATTGAACTTCCCCAGCCGCGCGAGTGTCGTTGCCAGCTGGAACGCGGCCTCCGCATCCGTCGGCGATTGGGCCCGGGCATCCCGTGCGCTCGCCAGGGCTGCCGGAAGGTTGCCGCTCATACGGTGCAGCACGGTCAGGTTATGTTGCAGTGCCGGTTTGTCCGGAGCGCAGGCGATTGCCCGCTGAAGCCAGACGGCGGCCGCCGGCAGGTGCCCGGCGCGCTGGCTGATGGCCGCAGCATCGTTGAGAATGTCGGGATCTCCGGGTGCCATCGCGCAGGCCGCCTCAATGTGGCGGAGAGCGTCAGCGAGGTGGCCGGCGTGCAGCGCCGATATCGCCGCGGCATGCGCGGATGCCAGGCCGCTCACCGGCCGGCCAGCCAGGAACGCAGCCAGGCCAAGGCGGCGCCCCCCGCGCCGGCGGCATCCGCAAGCGGCTCTGCCCGGCAGAGATCGAGAGTGGGATACCAGGGTGTTTCCGATCCCTCTGTCCGCCACCGCCAATCCGGTGCGGAACCCAAAAGCACCAAGGTCCGCGCCGCCATCGCCCCGGCCAGGTGGACCACTGATGTGTCGACGCCGATCACCAGATCCATGCCGGCGATAGCCGCCGCCGTCTGTCCGAAGGAGGTCAGTTCCGGTGCGAGACTTCGGTAGCGGCCAGCTTCCCGCAGATCATCAAGATCGCCTGCCCGATGCCCCAGTTGAAAGCCGAACAGGTGGATTTTCTGGTCCAGCGCCAGGATATCCGCTGCGAGGCTGCGCGCGAACCCGGCGCTCAGCGAACGACGCCGGTCGTTGCCGTGCCCTGGATTACCGGCCCAGACAAATCCGATCTTTACCCCGCCAGCCTGCAGGCGCCCTCGCCAATCGGCCGCGTCCAGCGCGGAAGGAAGGATGTAGGGTACCGCCGCGGGAATCCGCTCGGCCGTGGTCCCAACAAGATAGGGCAGGGAGAGCAGCGGCACGTGAACATCGAAAGGGGCCGCATGCGAACCCAGGGCCACCACGTGATGCACGCCGGCCATCGGCGTCAAAAGCGAGACCAGTTCAGGCTGAACCGCCAGCGTGACCCGGCTGCCTGCGGTCAATCCAAGCAGGCCGATCAGCGGAAGATACCTGATGAATTGCAGCGTATCACCCAGCCCCTGCTCGGCATGCACGAGCAACCTCCGTCCGCCCAGGGCACGACCGTCCCACACCGGCTGCGCTGCGTCGCGAAGGGCCATCGGGAAGCTGGGGATATCCCGCCGCGCCTCCTGTGCCAGCCATCCCGCACTGAGGTCTCCCCGAAGCAGCAGGGTCAACCCCATGTTGTACCGGACACGTGCGTTGCCTGGCTCGATCTCCATGGCCCGTTGATAAAGCCTGAGAGCCCCATCCAGGTCGCCACGCCGCCGCCGTATGACGGCGAGATTCGCGAAGATGTCCGCCGTCGCCGGGCTGATGGTAGCCGCCCGATGCAGGGCGTCCTCCGCTGCGTTGAGATCGCCGCTATCGGAATAAGCACGGCCGAGGTTCTGGAGAGCCCGCGCGTGCTGGGGCTCCAGCGCGAGTGCCTCCAGATATGCGGCCACCGCGTCGGGGAGAGAATCATGGAGTTGCAAGGCGTGGCCGAGCAGAAACCAAGCCTCAGCGCAGGGCATCGCGATGACGGCGGCGCGTAGATGGCGGATTCCCTCCGAGGTCTCGCCACGCTGGACGAGGGCCTGGCCCAGGCGGGTTAGCAAGTCCGCGTCAGAACCGTGGAGCCGGATGGCGTTGCGAAGGCAATCGACAGCCTCACCCCCTTGTCCTGCCTCGGTGAGCGCTATGGCCAGGTTTGTAGAATGAACCCGCTCACTTGGCGCCAACGCCTGAGCGCGCCTTAAGGCGGCAACAGCGGCGGCAGATTCGCCCAAACTCTGCTCGATGGCGCCAAGCGCGGTCAGCGCGGGCACAAAGTCAGCGCGGACCCCCAGGGCCTCCGCCATCAGCGCACGTGCCCGACCGTTCTTACCCCGGCGCCACGCGGCGATGCCCTCAGCGTGCAGCATGGAAGCGGCGGTCTCGCCCGAGAGTGGCTCAACAAAGCTGCCCATGCCACTCGCCTTCTTCCGTTTGCATCGCTGCGACCCGACTGCCGTCAGTTCTCCCGGGAGCTTTACCGAAAACTCTTAATTTTGAGTTTATTTACGGAGTTACATGAACGAGCCGTAAAATTTCTGATGAAGCGGGAAATAAATAACGTCCTCCAACATCGCTGAATTCACTTTTTGCTAATGCTGGCGATTTATTCTGCGTTTCGGTCACGCCTCGACCATCCGGCGAAACAGCTCACCCTTTTCTTTAAAGCAGGCAGTTCTCATGGCCGTTACCGTCACGCTTGGCGCAGCGAAAAGCACCATCACCCTCTCCACGGTTGATTTTCTTACCGGATCAACAGGCGACGATGTGGTGGTGATGTCGGGCGCTCTTACCGGCGCCACCATAAATCTCGGTAGCGGCACCGATACACTGAAGCTTGCCGCCGGGACCAATACGCTCACCACCACCGCCGTCGAGGCCATCGCCGGGACCACCGCGACCGATCTGCTCAGCCTCGCCGCCACCGTCACCGGCACCACCATCGATCTCGGCGCCGGCACCGACACGCTTCAGCTTGCCGCCG
>CAMCJI010000211.1 GCA_945874805.1 Asaia bogorensis
CCACCACCGCCCCAAGCCCGCCCGCCACCGCCGGCATCAACCAGACCAGCGCAATGGCAGCCGCCACCACATACAGCAGCGCCGCCAGTAACCAGCCCAGCGCCATCGCACCGCCCAGCGCCAGCACCTCAGCCATCCGCCGCCCCAGCCGCCCCGGAGCCAGATAGATCGCCACCAGGAATGCGGCACCGATCAGCAGATCGAGCACCGAAATCCCCTGCCCCGCCTTGAGCGTCGCCGGCCCCAGAATCACCGACAGCGGATTGGACGACAGCGCATCCAGCGGCAGCTTGAACGACATGATAGCCGTCCAGAACAGCGGGAAGGTCGCCACCAGCACCCAGCCGGCCATGAACACCGCCACCAGCAGGTTCAGATGCAGCGGCGTGCGCAGCGCCCGCGGGGTGCTCATCGCTTCACCCGATGGTCGCGCCACGTGCGCATCAGCAGCGGGATGAGCAGCAGCACGATCCCCACCATCGTCAGCATGGACGAAGCGGAGGCCCGGGTGATCGCCCGGCTCCCCGTCTCATCCGGCGTGAGAAAACTGAACGTCAGCCATTGCAGCGATATCCGGTGCGCCTGGCTGGAAAAACCCACAACCTCCTCGAACACCCGGTAGCTGTCCATCAGATGGATCAGCGAGATGAAGGTGATCAGCGGCATCAGATGCGGGATGATGACGAAGCGCAGCCGCTCCAGCCGCGATGCCCCGTCGACGATCGCCGATTCCAGCGTATCCAAATCCACCGTCTGCAACCCCGCGTAAAACACCACGAAGGCAAACGGCGCGACGTGCCACACCCGATACGTCAGCATCAGCAGCTCAATCGTCCAGCCCTGCGCGAACATCGAGATGTTGCTGTCCAATACCCAGCGCAGCGCCGCCGTGAGTACCCCGTCGCCGATGAACAGCCAGCGGATCGACAGCGCCCCGATCACCGGTGTCACGATGAACGGCAGCAGCGAGGCGAAGATCAGCGGCCCGCGCAGCGAGCGCGTTACCGAATTCAGCGCCACCGCAATCACCAGCCCCAACCCCACCACCAGCGGCAGGGTGATCAGCGTGAACGACAGCGTGAACCGCAGCGCCGCATAAAAGTCGATATGCAGCACCGCGGCCAACCCGCCGCCCCCCGCCGCGAAGGCCGCCGCCACCGCATCCGGCGCCAGCAGGGTGCGATAGGCGTCCAGACCGACGAACTTCGTCACCATCACCGGCTTGCCGTCGGCATCCAGCTTCTGGCGCGAGCGCATCTCCTTTACGCAGGTCGGTGCGAGGAAGCCCGGCGTGCAGGCCTCCACCTCCGTCGTCTCATACACCGGCTGCGTCGAGTAGAAGCTCTGCACGAACACACTGACCAGCGGCAGCGCGATGAACAGCAGCATCAGCGCCAGCGACGGAGCCACGAACATAGCGAATGTGCGCGGCTTCATGCTGGCGCTCCCGCAGTTCCGCTGGCTACTTCACCAGGCCCTGTTCGCGTGCCTTCACCAGATAGGCCGCCTCGATATCGGCCAGTGTCTTCTCGGCCGTCTTCTTGCCGGTCATGAAGTCCGCTACCCCATCGCCGATGGCAGCCGAGATCAGCCCCACGACGGTGGTGGAGGGGTAGTTCGGCGCGCCGCCGTTGGCCGAGGCAATCGCCCCCACCGCCATCCGCCCGGGCACATAGCCCTTGATCAGCCACACGGCGGAGTTGTTGTTGGCTTTCACCATCTCCTCATCCATGCCCTCCATCGCCACCCGGAAGGCCGCGTCGGCCTCGGCATCGCTGATGTTCTTCGCAACCACGATGCCATCCCACCACAGCGTCGTCGCCGGCTTGCCGCCGGCCACCGCTGCAGGGGCGGCGGCCATCACCGCCTTGCCTACGATCGTGCTCTCCTTGGCGTCATCCAGCGCGCCGGCGCGCGAGGCCCACAGATTGGCCATCGCGATCTTGCCCTGCTGGAACTGCTTCTGCACAAACGTGCTCTCGGAGACGAGGTATTCCGGATCCATATAGGCGGTCAGGCGCTTGAGCATGGCCAGCGCCTTCATCCCCGCATCGCTGGCCACCCCCGGCATGTTGTCCGGCTTGGTCAGCAAGCCGCCATAGCCGAGGAACATGTTGAGGAAATCCAGGCCCAGATCGAAGCCCGGCTTCATCGTGGCACCCAGCGGATAGGCGACCTTGCCGGATGCCTTGATCTTCTCGGCCGCCGCGATCACTTCCTCCCACGTCGTCGGCACCGCAATGCCGAGTTCCTTCAGCAGGTCTTCGCGGTAGATGAAATGCTGCGCATTCACCATCATCGCCACGGCCATCACCTTGCCGTCGATACGGATCAACTGGTTCGGCGACAGGTGCTTGCCATACTTCGCCACCAGGTCATCCAGCGGCCGGATGGTGCCGGCATTCATCAGCGGCACGATCGTGCCGTTCGATACGCCGCCCAGCTGATACAGCGCCGGGTTCGCCGCGAAGGCGGCTGGCTGCTTGCGGCGGAACTCCTGGTCGAGTTCGGCCTGGAAGTTCCCACATTCGGCCATCGCCGAGGTCGCGGCCTTCCACGCCTCGAACGCCGCGGTCAGCGACTTCAGCGGCACGGTGTTCTGGAACCCGCAGGCCGCCTGGGCGGAGGGCGACAGCAGCGCCGCGAGGGCTGCGGCTAGAACGAACTTCTTCATGGTCATCTCCTATGAAAACACGAATTCATGGCGGTGGCAGACGCGTGCCGGACCGGGCGTCGAAAAGGTGGCAGATGCCAGGTGGGATGGCGAAGCCGACGCTCTGCCCGATGCCCGCGCGATAGGTCTTGTCCGCCTTGACGGATACCAGAGCACCCGCCACCCGCACGCTCACCAGCGTCGCATCGCCCAACAACTCGAAGGTATAGACCGGCGCTGCCAGGTCGGCTGCTGCCGGGTCGGCGATAGACGCATCCTCAGCGCGGAACCCCAGCGTCACCGGCCCGGACACCCGCGGGTCCAGCCCGGCCACCCTTACGCCGGCACAGGTAAACACGCCGCCTGCAATCGTCCCCTCCAGCAGGTTCATCGCCGGCGAGCCGATGAAGCTGGCGACGAACACGTTGGCCGGCCGCTCATAGATCTCCAGCGGGCTGCCGACCTGCTGCAACTCGCCCTTGTTCATCACCACCACCCGATCGGCCAGCGTCATCGCCTCGATCTGGTCGTGAGTGACGTAGATCGTCGTCACCTTCAGCTCATGCTGCAAATTCTTGATCTGCGCGCGCGTGGAAACACGCAGCTTCGCGTCCAGGTTCGATAGCGGTTCATCCATCAGGAACACCGCCGGCTCACGCACGATCGCCCGCGCCAGCGCCACCCGCTGCCGCTGCCCGCCGGACAGCTCACGCGGCCGGCGTTCCAGCAGCGGACCGAGTTCGACCATGTCCGCCGCGCGGCGCACCCGCGCGTCATGCGTCGCCGCGTCCACCTTCCGCACTTTCAACGGAAACCGGATGTTCTCGTACACGCTGAGGTTCGGATAAAGCCCATAGTTCTGAAAGACCATCGCCACATCACGGTCTTTCGGCTCCAGCTCGTTGACCACGCGCCCGCCGATGGAAATTTCGCCGCTGGACGGGTCCTCCAGCCCGGCGATCATCCGCATCGTCGTCGTCTTGCCGCAGCCGGACGGGCCGAGCAGCACCAGGAATTCACGGTCGGCGATGTCGAGGTCGAAGGCGCGCACGCCCACGAAGTTCCCCCACCGCTTGGTCACGCCGCGCAGCGTCACCTCCACCATGCCGCCCCATCCCCCTGCCTGATCCGGTCGACCAAGGTTGACAGACAAAGACTACGTATGCAAGCGTTTGCAACGCCAAACGCCGGCCCCGCACGGCCAGCAAGGAGCCAGCATGACCTCCCCCGCCGCCCACCTCGCCCGCAAGCGCCTGGTGCGCGACGCCCTCGCCGCCATCGCCCATGCCAGCCCGGCCGACCTCCCCGCAGCACTTGCCGCCGCCTACCACCCGGACGCCGAATGGCGCGGCTCGCACCCCCTGAACGAGATGACCGGGCTGGACGCGATCGCCGCCGCCGTCTGGCGCCCGCTCCACGCCGCCTTCCCCGACCTCGAACGCCGCGACAGCCTGATGGTGGCAGGCGACTACGAAGGCCATGCGTTCGTCGGCGCCGTCGGCCATTATTGCGGCACCTTCCAAGCCGACTGGCTCGGCATCCCCGCCACCGGCCAGCCGATCTACCTCCGCTACGGCGAATTCCACCGCGTCCGCGACGGCCGCATCGACCAGTCCACCGTCCTCATCGACATACTGGATTTCATCCGCCAGGCCGGCATCTGGCCCGTCGCCCCCGGCACCGCCACCGAAGGCATGTGGCCCGGCCCGTTCACCGGCGACGGCATGGCCCTTGCCGAATCAGACCCGGCCGTCTCCGCCGCCAACCTCGCCCAGATGCGCCAGATGCAGATGAACCTCGGCCTGTTGGGTGATATCGAGACGATGGGCCGCAACGCCATGCTGATCCCCTCGCAGCTCTGGGGCTGGCACCCGAAAATGATGTGGTACGGCCCCGCCGGCATCGGCACCACCCGCGGGGTCGAGGGCTTCGT
The DNA here is from genome assembly GCA_945874805.1 of Asaia bogorensis. Lineage (GTDB taxonomy): Bacteria > Pseudomonadota > Alphaproteobacteria > Acetobacterales > Acetobacteraceae > CAIRTN01. The sequence continues at coordinate 4,587 of CAMCJI010000211.1, forward strand.
GGACCGCCACCGCATGCCCTTCCGCCGCGCCTTCCACAACACCGGCGGCGGCCGACACTACATCCGCCTCGGCGACGGCGCCTACTCCGCCACCGCCGGCTGGCCCAGCCTGACGCTGCGCCATGTCGGCGGCGACTTCATGGGCCTCGGCCCCACCGGCCGCGACTTCACCATGCGGGTGATGGATTTCTACCTGCACCACGAAGGCCTCATCCGCGAGAACTGGGTGCCGATCGACATCCTGCACGTCCTGCTGCAAATGGGCGTGGACGTCTTCGCCCGCATCCGCGAGGTCCGCGGACACCGCTGAGAGCTACCCCGCCACCCGCGCCGACCCGCGCACTACCAGCCGGCACGGCAGCACTGCCGCGCGCCGCTGCACGTCGCTGCTCTCGACCTGCTCCAGCAGAATCGTTACGGCTGCATCCACCATCGCCGCCGCCGGCTGGGACACCGTCGTCAGCGCATAGCCACCCCACCCCGCCTCCGGCACGTCGTCATAGCCGACGATCGACAGGTCCTCGGGAATCCGCAGGCCGCGCCGCCGCACCTCGTCCATCACCGGAAACGCCATGTGGTCGTTGGCCACAAAGATCGCATCCGGCGGCCCCGCCCCATCCAGCATCCGCCGCGCCGCCGCCACCGCGCCCGCTGCCGTATACGCACCCACTCCGCGATGGCTCGCCGTCATTCCGCACTCGCCCAACCCCTTGTAGAACCCCGCCTCCCGGTCCCGGCTGGTCGAGCTATCCTCCTGCCCGGCGATGAAGGCGATCCGCCGATGCCCGCCGCCGGCCAGCAGATGCGCCAGCAGCCGCCCCCCCTCGATATTGTCGGACGTGACACTGCTCACCGGCAACGACGGCACATAGCGGTTGAACAGCAGCACCGGCGTCCCCGTCTTCGCGCACTCCCGCGCCAGCGAGGAGGACAGCGTGGCCGAAGCCATCACGATGCCCTCCACCTGATACTGCAGCATCTTCTGCACCACCTCGTCCTGCCGCCCGGTCTCCGTCATGAACAGCAGCACCTGATAGCCCCGCGCCTGCAATGCGCGCGAAAGCAGTTCCAGCACCAGCGGATAGAAATGGTTGTCCAGATAGGCGACCAGAATGGCGATCAACCGCGACCGCCCGCTGATCACCGCCCGCGCCAGCACATTCGGCCGGTACCCCAGCTCCCGCGCCGCCGCGAACACCCGCTCGCGCGTCTCCTCGGACACCGAAGCCCCCGGCGAGAACGCCCTGCTCACCGCGGACTGCGATACCTTCGCCAGCCTGGCGACATCGACGGAGGTGACCGTGGTTTTGCGCATCCCCGCATCATGCCGCCCGCTTGCCCGCCACCGCAACCGCGCCCATCCTGCCGCCAAATCCTGGAGAGCCGCGATGCCTGACCATCCCCCCATCCGCTACGGCGTTCTCGGCGCCGCCAACATCGCCCGCTCCTTCACCCGCGGCATGGCCGCCTCCACCCTCGCCACCGTCGACGCCGTCGCCAGCCGCGATGCCGCCAAGGCCCAGGCCTTCGCCGCCGAGCTTGGCATCCCCCGCCACCACGCCAGCTACGAAGCCCTCCTGGCCGACCCGGCCATCGACGCGATCTACATCCCCCTGCCCAACGACCTGCACGCCGAATGGGCGATCAAGGCCGCCGAAGCCGGCAAGCACATCCTGTGCGAGAAGCCGCTGGCCGTCACAGTGGCCGACGCCCGCGCCATGTTCGCCGCCGCCCGCGCCAATGGCGTCCACCTGGCCGAGGCCTACCCCTACATGTCCCAACCGCAAACCCTGGAGGTCCGCCGCCTGCTCGCCGAGCGCGCCGTCGGCCGCATCCAGCTCATCACCACCGCCTTCGGCTTCGGCCTCGTCACCGCCGACGGCGCCCCGAAGGGCGATCCCGCCAACATCCGCCTCAACCCCGCCCGCGCCGGCGGCGGCCTGCTCGATGCCGGCACCTACTCCATGAGCATGGCCCGCATCATCGCCGGCGAGCGCCCCACCCGCGCCTTCGCCATCGCCCGCAACACCCAAACCGGCGTGGACCAGACCGTCGTCGCCATGCTCGAGTTCCCCTCCGGCGCCATCGCTCAGGTTACCAGCTCGATGTCCACCTCGCAGCACCGCCACGCCATCATCGTCGGCGACGACGGCGTGATAGAGACCAGCTATTCCAACCACGCCCCACCCGAAGGCCTCCACCTACGCGTCAAACGCGGCGTCCCCGGCACCGTCCCCCTGGAGACCCTCCCCGTCCCCGGCGGCGATGGGTTCCTCGCCGAGGGCGACAGCTTCGCCCGGATGATCCGTGACGGCGCGCAGGCCTGGAACGGCGCCTTGGAAGCCGAATCGATCGATACCGTGCTCGCCCTGTCGGCTATTGCGGAGAGCACCAGAACCAAGAGCTGGGTCAGCATAGAACAGTAAGCAAGCAGTCCTTTTTTGAAAAAAAGGACCAAAAAACTTTTGCCACGAAGAGAAAACTCATGCCCACTCGCACGATCAATGGCTACCCGCTGAGCTATGCCGAGGCCGGCTCCGGCCCGCCGCTCGTCCTCGTCCACGGCACCCTGGCCGACCAGCGCCACTGGACGCCCCAGATGGAAGCCCTCGGCGCCAAATTCCACCTCTACGCCCTGAGCCTGCGCCACTACTGGCCGGAGAAATGGGACGGCATCGGCACCGATTTCACCATCGCCCAACAAGCGTCAGACGTCGCCGAATTCATCCGCAGCCTCGGCACCAAAGCCCACCTCCTCGGCCACTCCCGCGGCGGCCACATCGCCTTCCGCGTCGCCGAAGCCCACCCCGAGCTGATCGACCGCCTCATCCTCGCCGAACCCGGCGGAGACCTCGATGAGACCCTCGGCGGCAAACCCGGCACCCCCGGCCAGGCCGCCGGCTTCAACGCGGTCGCCGCCGAGATCGCCGCCGGCCGCATTGAGGACGGCCTGCGCATGATGGCCGAGCGCACCGGCGGCCCGAACGGCTGGACCGGCCGGCCGGAATGGCGCCGCCAGGTCA
>CAMCJI010000212.1 GCA_945874805.1 Asaia bogorensis
GACGCTGCCGAGCAGATCGCGTGCCACCGCCCAGTCCCCGCCGCCGCTCCACAGCGTGAGCAGCGGCGCCAGCGCGGTGGCCATGCCAGCGACGAGCACGATCACCCCCACCGGCCGGCCGGGATGCCGGTCGATCGCCAGCACGATCAGCGCCGGCAGCAGCAGCGCGCCGGCCAGGGCGGCGGTGGGGGCGGCCAGCAGCACCACCACGCCGCCGGCAATAGCGGCGAGCCAGCCCCGCCCTTTGCCGGGTGCGGCGGCCACGCTCGCCATCAGCCCAGCACCGCGGCGACGGCGGAAATCGCCAGCCCGCACATCGCAAGGCTCAGCACCGTGTCATGCCCCGCCTGCCGGGCGGCCGCCGCGCGCATGCCAGTGGCGCCGCCAAGCTGACCGAGCCGGTCATTGATCGCCGCCACCTGTGCCGCGGCGAGCGTCGCCTCCTGCGCATCGGCCGCCAGCGCGTCGGAATCCTCCAGCAAAGCGAGCATGCCGTGCAGTGCGCCGGCGCGGGTCATCTCATCGAGGGCGGCTGCCATCGCCCGGCGCCGTTGGGCATTCCGCCAGACCGACAGGGCCGGCTCCGCATGCCGGCGCAGCCAGCCCGCCAGCGCCGGGAGTGCCGCCGGCCCGCTGCGCCGCTGCATCATGCCCAGCAGGCGCAGTTGCGCGACGGCCGCGCGCTCCGGCGGGTCACCTGCGAGCAAGGCGATCTCCGAATCCATCCGCGCCTCATGCCGGGCGGCGAGGAAGGCGGCAAAATCGGCATCCAGCGGCAGGCCGGCGGGGTCCGCCCGCGGCGCCGCGGCCTCCAGCGCCGGCAGCACGTCGGCCAGCCGCACCACCTGGCGGCTTTGCACCACCGCGCTGTCGCAGGCCAGCAGCGGGTTGAGGCTGTAGCGCAGCCGCGCCAGCCCGCCCCCCCAGCCGCGCTGGCGCAGCAGGCCGCGAAGCCGATGCGCGTCCTGGCGCAGCGCCATCTGGTCGCTGCGCTCGGGGCGCAGCAGGCCCCAGACGGCGATCGCCTCGCTGTCGATCAGGTCGAACAGCGCCTCGCCCCGGCTGGCGAAGATCTGCGGATCGGCCAGCAGCGGGCCAAGCCCGTCCGGCCAGAACGGCATGCCCTGCCAGGCCAGCGGCGCGAGCGGGTCGAGCAGGGCCGCAGCACTCATCGCGAGCGTCGCGTCCGCGCGCGGATCCTCGCCCGGCTGGCCGCTCGCGCGCTGGCGGCGTAGCTCCTCCAGCCGCATCGCCATCGGCGAATCGCCCAGGCTGCGGCGCAGCCAGCGGTCGATGCTGCCGTTGCGCAGCAGCCGCACCCCCGCCTCGGGCGCGACGGAGAAGGCATGGGCGAGCATCCGCACATTCCAAACCGGCCCGCCCTCGACCTCCAGCGGCGCCTGCGCGCGCGTCACCGGCCGGGCGGCGACGCGGCGGTTGCGCGCGGCGGCGGTGTCGGCCAGCAGCGCGGGGGCGGGCCGATGCTCGGGGTCCTCGGCCAGCATGCCGCGCACGATATCGCCGATGACCGGCGGCAGCCGCTCCTCGCCGGCCAGCGCGGCATAGCTGCCGAGTTCCAGCTTGCGCCGCAGCACCGCGCGCTCATCCAGCCCGGCCAGCGGCACCCGGCCGATCGCCAGGCACAGCAGCGTGACCCCCAGCGCATACACATCATCGGCGATGCCGCCATCGCCGCGCCCCTGCGGCAGGCAGGCCGCACTCGTCGGCGGCTCGAAGATCGCCGGCTGCATCCCGGCGGGGGGCCCCGCCCAGGCGCAGCCGAGCACCACATTGTCGCCCGGCCCGGCGCGGAACAGATTATCCGGCCGGATCGCCCGATGCGTCACATGCCGCGCCGCCAGCCGCTCCAAAGCCGCCGCGGCCGGGCGCAGCACCCGGTCCAGCAGTTCCGCCTCCCGCCAGACCGGCCCGCTCACGGCCCCCGCCGGCCAAAGCGGCCCGCCCGGCGGCGCCTCGCAGATGACAAACCAGGCAGGCGCCCCGTCCGCCCCCGGCGCCGGGCCGTGCGCGACGGGTGCCACCACCCCATCCACATCCCCGCTGGACAGCCGGCTCATCACCTGCGCCCCGCGCCGGCGCCTCCCGGCGCACCTGCACGGCCATCAGCCCGCCCCGCCCATTGCGCCGGTCGGCCGCGGCAAAGGCCGCCAGCCCGCCCCCCGCCCCGGCCAAGGGCCTGTCGGACAGCACGGCATACGCCCCGGCAATCAGGGTTTCGGCGGACTCGTTTTGTGTCGCCATGACAGACCCGCGGATGAGAACACCGCGAGCCTACGCACCAAGGGGTTAACGCCCCCCTAACGCCTCACCCCTCGAACGGGTCGCGCACCAGGATGATGTCGTCGCGCTCCGGGCTGGTCGAGACCATGGTCACCGGCGCCTCCGTCAGCTCCTCGATCCGCCGCACATACTTCACCGCCTGTGCCGGCAGCTCGGCCCAGCTCCGCGCGCCCCGGGTGGAGCCGGACCAGCCCTCGAGCGTCTCGTAGATCGGCGTCGCCGCCGCCTGTGCGGCCTGCCCGGCCGGCAGATGCGTATGCCGCTCGCCCTTGATCATGTAGCCGGTGTTGATCTTCAGCTCCGGCAACCCGTCCAGCACGTCCAGCTTCGTCAGCACCAGCCCGTGGATGCCGCCCACCTTCACCGCCTGGCGCACCATCGTCGCATCGAACCAGCCGCAGCGCCGCTTCCGCCCGGTGACGGTGCCGAACTCGAACCCCCGCTCCCCCAGCAGCCGCCCGGTCTCGTCGAGCAGCTCCGTCGGAAACGGCCCGGAGCCCACCCGCGTCGAATACGCCTTGGCAATCCCCAGCACGAACCCGATGGCGGACGGCCCAACCCCCGCGCCGGACGCCGCCGTCGCCGCCACCGTGTTGGAGCTGGTGACAAACGGATAGGTCCCGTGATCGACGTCGAGCATCACCGCCTGCGCGCCCTCGAACAGGATGCGCTTGCCCGCCCGCCGCAGCCCGTCCAGCCGCTCCCACACCGGCTCGGCATAGGGCAGGATCAGCGGCGCCAGCTCCAGCAGCCGGTCGAGCAGCACCTGCTTCTCGAAAATCGGCGCCCCCAGCCCCGCCAGCAGCGTGTTGTGATGCAGCAACAGCTCATCGAGCTTGTGCGACAGCGTCTCCGGCTCGGCCAGATCGCACACGCGAATGGCCCGCCGCGCCACCTTGTCCTCATACGCCGGCCCGATCCCGCGCCCGGTGGTGCCGATCAGCCGGTCCCCCCGTGCGGCCTCGCGCGCCCGGTCGAGTGCCGGATGCAGCGGCAGGATCAGCGTCGCGTTCTCCGCGATCCGCAGCGTCTCCGGCCCCACCACCAGCCCCTGCGCCCGCACCTTGGCGATCTCCACCAGCAGATGCTCGGGATCGACCACCACCCCGTTGCCGATCACCCCCAGCTTGCCCCGCACCAGCCCAGACGGCAGCAGCGACAGCTTGTAGGTCTGGTTGCCCACCACCAGCGTATGCCCGGCGTTGTGGCCGCCCTGGAAGCGCACCACCACGTCGGCCCGGCTCGCCAGCCAGTCGACAACCTTGCCCTTGCCTTCGTCGCCCCACTGGGCGCCGATCACGGCGACGTTGGTCATATGCTCACTCCTGAACCGGCACGACGGACCCGCCCTGCCAAAGATGCGTGCAGCCCTGCAGCCGCGCCTCAGCCATCACATCGCTCGCGGCCGAAAGCCCCGCGACCGTCGCGAACCCCTCCGCCCGCAACGCCGCCGCCGCCGCGTGATCGGCCCCGTGCGGCACGAACACCCGCCGCATGCCCGCCATCGCCGGCGCGGCCCGCAGCAGCGCCGCCGGATACAGCGTCAGCCCCGTCGCCGCCTCCGCCTCCCCGCACACATACCGCCCGCCACGACCCAGTTCCTCGTGCTGCACCGGCGCATAAACCGCCATGCAAACACCCGTATGATAGCGAAGCCCGCGGAACTCCACCGGATCGACAGTCAGCACCAGCCCCGGCGCCCGCGCCCGGATCGCCGCCACCGTCTCCGCCAGCCGATCGGCATGCGCCCGCGCCCCGGCCGTCAGCCCCGCCGCCGCCAGCGCCGCGAGGGCGCGGTCCGCAGGCCCCGCCGCCAGCAGCAGATCCGTCAAAGTCCCCGCCAGATGCCCGCCCCGCTCGGCCACCGCCGCCGCGTCCTTGCGATCGAGCGCCCGCGCCAGCCGCGCCCGCGCCTCGCCGGTAAACCCCGCCTCATCCAGCAACGTCGGCACCAGCGGCGGCATCGTCAGATCGAACGAGAGCCTGATGATCCCAACCGCCTGCAGCGCCTCCGCGCCGACCACCACGATCTCCGCATCCGCCTCCGGGCTGTCATGCCCGATCAGCTCGATCCCCGCCTGCGCCACCTGCCGGTCCGGTGCGGTCTGCCCAGGATCGACGCGCAGGCACTGCCCCGCGTAACTCAAGCGCAACGGCCGCGCCGCATGGCTCAGCCGCGTCGCGGCAATCCGCGCGAGTTGCGGCGTCATATCCGCCCGCAGCCCCATCATCCGCCGCGTGCCGGGGTCCATCATGCGGAACGTCTGGTCCGCCAGCGCCGCCCCGCCGCCTGCGAACAGCGTCTCCTCGAACTCCAGCAACGGCGGCTTCACCCGCCGATACCCGTGCGCGGCGAACACCCGCATGAGAGTCGCCACCCCCGCCGCCTCCGTCTCGGCTTCCGGCGGCAACAGGTCGCGCAGACCGGCGGGCAACAGCGCCGGATTATGAGGCAGATCGTCGGTCATCATCCCGCCGGCTGGAAATGGGCGGCGCGGCTATAGCACCCGCATTGCCCCGCGGAAAGGAACCCCCCATCCTGCCGCCAAACCCCGACTCCCCCGCGAGGCCCAGATGACCGAAACCCCGCCCCCCGCTCCCGAAGCCCCCCGCAGCTTCGAAACCCAGCACGAGGGCCGCTTTCACGACACCCTCGTCCCCTACCGCGCCATCGCCGCCGAAACCCACGTCCCCGGCCCCGACGGAAAGCCCTGGGCCAGCATCTTCAGCTTCTCCTACCTCGCCGACGCGCCAGACCCCGAACGCCGCCCCGTCACCTTCATCTTCAACGGCGGCCCCGGCTCCGCCTCGCTGTGGCTCCACATGGGCGCCTTCGGCCCCCGCCGCCTGATCGTCCCGTCCGACGCCACCCACGCCGGCACCGCCCCCTACACGGTGGAAGACAACGCCCTCTGCCTGCTCGACAAAACCGACCTCGTCTTCATCGACCCCCCCGGCACCGGCTTCTCCAAAATGCTCCCCCCGGCAAAACCGGAGGACGGCTGGGGCCTCACGGTGGACGCCCAGATCGTCGCCGGCTTCATCCGCACCTGGCTCACCGCCCACAAGCGCTGGTCCTCGCCCCGCCATCTCTGGGGCGAGAGCTACGGCACCACCCGCGCCGTCGCGGTCGCCGGCGAACTCGCCGCCGGCCTCTCGGGCGTCGCCTTCAATAGCCTCGGCCTGATCTCCGCCATCCTCGACTTCCACACCGCCCGCTTCCAGGCCGGCAACCCCCTGCCGGACGTCTGCTTCCTCCCCACCTACGCCGCCACCGCCTTGCACCACGGCGCCATCACCCCGCCCCCGCCGAACAAGGCGGAATTCCTCGCCGAAGTCCGCCAGTTCGCCACCGCCGAATACCTCCCCGCCCTCTTCGCCGGCGCCCGCCTCGATCTCGCCACCCGCAGCCGCGTCCGCCGCAAACTCGCCCGCTACACCGGCCTCTCCGAGACCTGGCTCGAACGCACCCGCCTGCGCATCGACGCCGCCCGCTTCCGCCGCGAACTCCTGCGCGACCGCGGCGCCACCGTCGGCCGGCTCGACAGCCGCTACCTCGGCACCGAATACGATCAAGTGGGCGAATATCCCGAAGGCGACCCCGCCGGCTCCATGGTGGACAGCGCCTTCGTCTCCGCCATGAACGACCACATGACGCGCCAGCTCGGCATCGACTGGGGCCGCCCCTACCAAGTCTTCAACCGCGACGCCCTGACCAAATGGGACTGGTACGGCAAACCCACCGGCGCCCCCACCTGGCCCGGCTACGTCAACGTCGCCCCCACCCTCGGCCGCCTCCTGCGCGAACAGGCCAACCTCAAAGTCCTCATCGCCAACGGCTATCTCGACATCGCGACCCCGTTCTTCGCGGTCGAATCCACCATCAGCGGCAACGGCATCGACAGCACCCGCATCCAGATGACCTACTACGAAGCCGGCCACATGATGTACCTCCACCAGGACTCCTACGAAGCCCTCGTCACCGACATGCGCGCGCTGTTGTAACAACCCGTAGGGTGGGATGCACTTCGCATCCCACCAGAAAGAAAGCGCGTTCTTTTTTGAAAAAAAGAACCAAAAAACTTTCACCCATTTGCGCCCAACCAAGTCCCAAAAGTTTTTTTGCTTCTTTTTTTCCAAAAAAAGAAGACTCTTCCCTGCCCCTTGCCTGCCTGCAAACACCAAAGAGGAACCACAAAAAATGGGCCAAGTCTCCGGCAAAGGCGCCTACATCACCGGCGGTGCGTCGGGCATCGGCGCCGCCTGCGCCCGCGTCCTCGCCGCCGAGGGTGCCGCCGTCGTCATCACCGACATCGACGACGCGCTCGGCCAGGCGCTGGCCGCCGAGATCGTCGCCGCCGGCGGCCGCGCCATGTACATGCACCAGGACGTCACCGACGAAGCCTACTGGCCCGGCGCCGTGCTGGCCGCCGAGCAGGCCTTCGGCCGGCTCGACATCATGGTCGCCAACGCCGGCATCGCCGTGTTCGGCCCCGCCTTGGAGATGAGCCTCTCGGAATTCCGCCGCCAGAACGCGGTGAACATCGACGGCGTCTGGCTGTCCATCCAGCACGCCGTCCCCGCCATGCGCCGTGCCGGCGGCGGCTCGATCATCGTGATGTCATCGATCGCCGGCCTGCGCGGCTCCTCGATGCTCGCCGGCTATTCCACCAGCAAGGGCGCGGTCCGCCTGATGGCGAAAAGCTTCGCCCTCGCTCTGGCCGAGATCGACAGCAACATCCGCGTCAACTCCGTCCACCCCGGCATCATCACCACGCCCTTGTGGGGCAAGGCGACAACCCCCGCCGGCGGCAGCCGCAACGCAGCGCTGGACCCCGAGGTCCTCGGCAAATCCGTCCCGATCGGCGTCCCCAGCCCGCCCGAGGAGATCGCCAACGGCGTCCTCTTCCTCGCGTCGGACGCGTCGCGCCACATGACCGGCGCCGAACTGGTCATCGATGGCGGCATGACCGCGGGTGGGGCAAGACCGCGCCCCGCGTAGGAAGCGATGCCCACGCCGCTCTTCCACCTCCGCGATATCGACACCGATCTGCTCCAGCGCGAGCGCGCCCGCGCCCTCGCGCTGGTGCAGCACGCCCTGCCCACGGCCAGCATCGCCGAAGTCGGCAGCACGGCGGTGCCCGGCGTGCTGGGCAAGCAGGACCTCGACTTCGTCGCCAAGGTCCCCGCCCCCCGCTTCGACGCCGCCCGCACCGCGCTCGACGCT
>CAMCJI010000213.1 GCA_945874805.1 Asaia bogorensis
GCGCCGCCGATGCCGCCTCTGCCGGGCTGTCGCCGCGGCCGCATCTGCTGCTGCTGGCGGCGATGCTGGCCGCCGCCCTGCCGCTCGCCCCGCTGGCCGCCGGCGTGGCGCTGCGGGCGGCGGCGGAATGAGTCAGCCGGGCGATCGCGTCACCGCCGGCATCGGGCTGGGGGTGATCGCCTACAGCCTGTTCTCGCTGCATGACGCCTCGAACAAGTGGCTGGTGATGAGCCTGCCGGTCTGGCAGGTGCTGTTCTTCCGCAGCGTCACCATCGTCGTCGCCTGCCTCGCCATCGGCCGGCGGCCGCTGCTGGAGCGGATCGTCGCCACGCCGCTGAAGCTGCCGCTGCTGGGCCGCGGGGCGATGACGCTGACGGCCTGGCTGCTCTACTACACCGCGGCCCGCAGCATGCCGCTGGCGCAGTTGCTCACGCTGTATTTCTCCTCGCCGATCATGACCGCGCTGCTGGCCATCCCCTTGCTGGGTGAGCGGGTGAGCGGGTTTCGCTGGTTCACTTTGATCCTCGGCTTCACCGGCGTGCTGCTGGCCAGCGACCCCTTCGGGCTGGCGTTTTCCTGGGCGACGGCGATGGTGCTCGCGGCCTCCTGCCTGTGGGGCTATGCGATCATCCTGATGCGTCAGATCTCCCGCAAGGAGAGCTCGCTGGTGCAGATGGTCTATCAGAACGCGCTGTTCATGGTCGTCACCGGCATCGGCACGGCGCTGACCTGGACGCAGCCCTCCGCGCTCGACTGGGTGCTGCTGTTCGGCATCGGCGTGCTCGGCGGGCTCGGCCAGTATCTGCTGTTCGAGGGCTGCCGCCTCGCCCCCGCCTCGGTGATGGCGACCGTGGAATACACCGCGCTGGCCTGGGCCTTCGGGCTCGGCTGGCTGGTGTTCGGCGATGTGCCGAGCGTGGCGGTGACGCTGGGGGCAGCGGTGATCTTCGCCTCCGGGCTGATCCTGTTCCTCGGCGAGCGGCGGCGTTAAGCCCGAAACAGCCGCCCCAGCCCCGCCCGCCAAGCCGGGCGCGTGGCCTCCGCCCAATGCGCGAGCGCGAGCACCACGGCTGCGGTGCCCAGGGCGATGCCGAGGCGGCTGGCGGTGCTGCCGATCGGCCAGGGCAGGGCCACGGCGAGGAAGTGCATCACCGGGTAGTGGAACAGATAGATGCCGAAGGTCATGCCGCCCAGCCAGCGGATCAGCCGCACCCCCGCGGCACCCGGCATCGGCAGCAGGGACGCGAGGCCGCGCAGGCCGAGGATGTGCACCACGAACAGCAGGCCCACGACATAGTCGTAGCGGTAGTCCGCCAGCACCGCCCAATCGAAGGACAGCGCCTGGAACGGCACCCAGATGCGGTGGTGCCAGTCCGGCCAGAGCGCCAGCAACACCGCCGGGCTGACGGCCAGCACGGCGCTCACCCACAGCGAAGGCGGCGGGCGGCGGCACAGGCGGTAGGCGGCCACGCCGAGCAGCCAGAGCGGAAACAGCACCGCCACCTTCGGCCCGGCCAGCAGCAGCAGGCCGGCCACCCCCGCATACCGCCAGCCGGCGGGGGCGAAGGCGAGCACGCCGAAGCAGGCGTAGTACCAGGCCTCGAACCCCAGCGACCAATAGGGCAGGTTCGTTCCCGGCTGCCAGGCGGCGAACCAGATCTCGTTGAGGAACAGCAGGGCGGCGGGATAGGCGAGCCAGGCCAGCTCCGGCCGGAAATGCGGCATGCTGGCATAGAAGGCAGGGTCGATGCGGCTGCCGGCCGCATCCAGCACCAGCGTCAGCACCAGCGCAGGCACCACCACGGACCACAGGCGCGACAGGCGGGCCACGGCATAGCCCGCCGCCGTGCCCGGCCGCTCGGCGACGCTGTGGGCGATGACGAAGCCGGAGAGCACGAAGAACACGTCCACCGCCGCCGGGCCGAAGGGCGCGACCTGATGGAACATCCCGTCGGAGACCCGGCGCGCTCCGAAATGCCCGATCGCCACGACGCAGGCGGCGGCGAAGCGCACGAGGTCCAGATGCAGCGACAGCGGCGGCGGCAGCGGCTGTGCGGCGCTCACCGCCCCAGCAACCTCGACCAGAAACCCTTTGCCGGCTTCTGCGGGCCCACGGCCACGTGGGGACGATGCGCGGGCGGCGGCACGGCGCTGGCCAGCAGGTGCCGCCCGCTGTCCTCGGCGGCCACCCGGCCGAGCTGAAACTTCAGGATGCTGATCGAGATGTCGTCGCGCGCAACGCCCAGCAGGGCCTGCGCCGTCCGCTCCGCATGCACGAGATCGCCGGCGCGGCGCATGACGTCCACCAGCTTGAGGCCAGAGGCGAGGTCCGCCCCCTCCGGCCAGTTGCGGATGGACTGGCGGCGGAACTTCATCGCGGCCGCCGCGTCCTTCGCGTCATCGGCCATCCAGGCGGCCATCAGCAGCGCCTCCGCCCGCTCCGCCTGCGGGCACAGCAGGCCCCAGCGCAGGAAGGGCACGGCATAGCGCGGGGATTTCAGCCCGGCATAGTCGGGCGAGCCCATCATCATCGTCGCGGCATGGCCCAGGCGGCCGAGGTCCGGCGCGCAGGCGTCACACACCGGGCAGGTGAGGATCCATTTCCGCAGGGTGGACCGCGCCGGCTCGCCCGGCCGCATGTCGAGATCCGGCGAGGACTCCGCCTGCGGCGGGCGGAACGGCGGCCGGGCCGGCGCCCCGCAGGCGCCGCAGCTGAATTTGACGGGCGACGAGGCCGACATCGCCCACCCACCTCAGCCGAGCAGCCAGGCGCGGCGCAGCAAGGCGAGCTTCGCCCCCGGCTGAGCGTCACGGGCCAGGAAGAAGGCGCGGCAGGCCACCAGCACCGCATCGAAGCCGCCGAGCGGCTGGACCTTCACGAGATCGAGCCCCTGCGCCTCCAGCAGCGCCACCAGATCGCCGAGCAGGCTCTGGCCGGCATAGGCGGGGCTGAGCCACGTGTCGGCCTCCACCCCCAGGCAGCCGGCCGGTAGCGTGCCCGCGCCGGCCAGCACCGCCCGCTCGGCACCGCGCGCATCGACGCGCAGCACGTCCGGCGCCGGCACGCTGCCCTCGGCCACCATGGCGGCGAGGCGCCGGCCGGGCACCTCTGCCTGGGTGACCAGGGCATAGCCGGGGGCGGCGGAGAAGCGGGCCAGCCGGGCGGCATCGGGCAGCAGCAGCGAGGACCAGGCACGGTTCCGGGTGATGTGCAGCACCCGCGGGCCGTCCACCTCGCCCAGGGCCGCGTGGATCACCAGCGAGTCGGGATAGCCGCGCACATCCTGGCGCAGGCGGCCGATCGGCTCGGGGTCGGGCTGGATCAGCACGGGGCGGATCGCCGGGCCGAGGGCGCGCCAGTGATGCGCCAGCGCCGCGCGCTGGCCGTATTCCACCAGCACCAGCCGGTCCGCCGCGTCCGGCACAGCGGCGTCCAGCGCCTCGATGCGGATGTCGGCGAAGATGAACTGCGCCCTGCCCTCCCCGGCATAGAAGCTGCGGGCCTGGGCGCTGCCGAGGGCGACGACCTCGGTGGAGCTGAAATAGGTGACGCTGGCCACCAGGAACCCGTCCGGGCGGTGGGTGACCTCGATGCTTTCGCTGATGCCGCGGGCCAGCACCTGGCCGTCGCGGCCGATGCGGCAGACGGTGATCTCCCCCCAGTGGTCCACATGCAGCTGCGCGTCGCCGCCGGGGGCAGGGCGGAAGGTGATGGTCAGCCGCACCCGCTGCCCGAGGCAACGCGGGTCGGCGAGACGGATCAGGTGGTAGTCGCGCGCCGCCCCGTCGGTGAAGACGAGGCAGCCCGACCCGTCCGGCACGAGGCTGCCGGCATGCGGCAGGGTCCAGGCCGAGAGGGGATGGCCCAGTTCCACAGGTTCAGCCGGCGCGCTGGGCGGCGAGAATGGCGTCATGGAAGTCGCCGAGGGTGGCGAGCTTTGCCGTCTCCTCCGGCGAAAGGTCGAGGCCGGTGACCTTGTTGATCTCCATGACGATGAAGATGTGGTTCATCGAATCCCAGCCCGGCACGTCCTTCGCCGACATGTCCTGGCGGAAGACGAAGGTCCGCTTGCGCAGCACGTCGGCCAGCAGCTTGTGGAACGCTTCAACGGTGAATTCAGCCATGCTCTACCCCCACATCTCGCCGTAGCGCCGCGCGTTCTCCGAGCGGCTTATCTTGCCGCTGGTCGTTTTCACCAGCCAGCCCTGATCGACGATCTGCACGTCCGAACAGGGGATGCCGACCTCATCCAGCACGGCGCGGTTGATCGCCTGGGCCATGTCGGTCGGGTCGCTGGCGGCGTCGGCCGCCTCGGCGAGGACGACGAGCTGTTCGGAACCCATCCGCGCGTCGTAATGGCCGAAGGCGACCGCCCGGCCCGGCTTCACCGCGGCGATGCGCGAGACCGCGGCCTCTACGTCATGGGCCAGGATGTTCTTGCCGTTGACGATGATCAGGTCTTTCAGGCGGCCGGCGATGAAGATCTCGCCGCCCTCGACGAAGCCGATATCGCCGGTGCGGTACCAGCCGTCATGGAAGGCGGCTTCGGTGGCGGCGGGGTTGCGATAGTAGCCGTCGAACAGGAAGGGCGCGCGCACGCAGATCTCGCCGGTCTGCCCCTCGGGGAGGAAGGCGCCATCGGCCAGGATCGCCAGCTCCACGCCGGGCAGGGCCGGGCCGTTCGAGAGCAGGGTGGCGGGCACGCCGGCGCGCTCGATCGTCAGGCGGCGGGCGGGCTGGCCGGCGGGGGACTGGCTGACGGCGAAGACCGTCTCGGCCATGGCGTAGCAGGTTTGCAGCGTCTCCGGCCGGATGCCCCAGCCAGCGAAGCGGGCGAGGAAGGCGTCGAACGCTTCCGGCTTGCAGGGCTCCGAACAGCTGGTCAGGGCGATCAGGCTCGACAGGTCGCGCCGGTCCTTGTCGCGGGCCATGCGGGCGAGGTGCAGGAAGGCGAAGTTGGGCAGCCAGGCATGGGTGGCGCGGTAGCGTTCCACCGCCTCGAACAGGGTGCCGGGCTGGGCGACCCATTCGAAGGGATCCAGCGTCGCCACCGGAATCCCCGCCCAGACCGGCAGCAGGAAGGAGGAGAGCAGGCCCATGTCGTGATAGAGCGGCAGCCAGGAGGCGATGGACGGGGCGGCCATCGCCGGCATGCCGAGCACGCCGTGATAGGCGGCGAGTTGGTCACGGATGGCGTGGTAGCTGAGCGCCACGCCCTTCTTCAGGCCGGTGGTGCCGGAGCTGTGCTGCAACAGGCCGACGGCATCGGCGGGCGGCAGGCGGGCGGGTAGCGCGTCCGGCCGGCCGTCGGCGGCGGATTGGGCGAGGATGCGGGCACCGGTGCCGGCGGCGCACGCGGCCACCGCATCCACCAGCTCGTCATAGACGATCACCGCGCCGGGATTGATGTGGGTCAGCAGTGTGCGGTGCTGCTGCCAGTAGAGGGCGTGGTCGTGCTTGGCGTTGGGATAAGGAAGAAAACTTGGGATGCAGCCGGCGAGCATGGCGCCGATGAAGGCGGCCTGGCTGTCGAGCCCGGTGCGCAGGATGATCGGCACCACCGCGCCGGGTGCGACGCCCTCGGCGGCCAGCAGGGCGGCGTACTGGGCGGCGCGGCGGAGGAAAGCGTCGCGCGTCACCTCCTGCCAGACGCCGCCGAGGCGGAAGGCGCCGTGCGGGGCCTGCGGCGCGGCGGCGGCAGCGGCAATGATCGGGTCGAGGAACGGATTGCCGCTTGCGGGCGCGGTCATGGACGGCACCGGCGGACGCGGAGGGCGGAGGAGATCATCGGGCGAACGCAACTCCAGAACCGCGCCGCCTATACCAGCGCGGGCGGACCGTTGCTAGCGAGGGATGCTAGCTGATGGACGGGCCGCAGCGGTTCCAGACGACCGGGGCGGCCGCACCCTCTTTCACCTGCATATGCTGTTCGCCCATCAGCCGCATGTCGATCTTGGTGCCGGCCCCGGGATCGCCGGCGGGGACGACGTAGGAGAAGTCGTGCCGGCCGTAGTCGCCCTGGGTGCGGGTGCCGGTGGGGGTCACGATGGTGGGGCCGGCGATGGTCAGCCGCTTGCCCTGGTCGTGGCACCAGTTGCCGTCGATGGCATCGGCCAGGGCCGGGGTGGCGAGGCAGGCGGCGAGGCCTGCGATGAGGATGCGAACGCGCATGGGAGCCTCCATCGGGTGCGGCAGGCTAGACCGGGCTGCGCCCTTTCGGCAATCGTTACGTCACGGCACGGCGGATCTGGAATTGCGGGGCCTGCCACGCGCCGGTTGTCATGATCCGGCGCAGCACCTGCACCGCCTGCCAGAGGTCGGCATAGCCGAGGTAGAGCGGGGTGATGCCGAAGCGCAGGATGTCGGGCGCGCGGAAATCGCCGATCACGCCCTCGGCGATCAGCGCCTGCATGATGGCGTAGGCATCCGGGTGGGCGAGGCAGACCTGGCTGCCGCGCTGGGCGGCTTCGGCGGGGGAGGCCAGGCGCAGGCCCGCGCATTCCTGGGCGACGAGGTCGGCGAAGATGCTGGTCTGGCGCACCGATTTGGCGCGGATGTCGGCCATCGGGACGGAGAGCGCGATATCCACCCCGACTTCGAGGGCGGCGAGGCTGATGACCGGGGGGGTGCCGACAGTGGCGCGGGCGACGCCGGCGGCCGGGCGGTAGCCGGGTTCGAAGGCGAAGGGGGCGGCATGGCCGAGCCAGCCGGTCAGCGGGTAAGTCGCCTGCGCCTGCAGGCGGGGGGCGACGTAGAGGAAGGCAGGCGCGCCCGGCCCGCCGTTGAGGAACTTGTAGCCGCAGCCGACCGCCAGATCGGCATCGCAGCCGGCGAGGTCGACCGGCACCGCGCCGGCGGAATGGGCGAGATCCCACAGCATCAGCGCGCCGGCCTGGTGCGCGGCCTGGGTGATCGTTGCCATGTCGTGCATCGCGCCCGTGTGGTAGTTCACATGGGTCAGCATCACCACCGCCACGCTGGCATCGATGGCGCCGGCGATTTCCTCGGGGCGGACCATGCGCAGTTCGTGGCCTTGCGCCAGCAGGGCGGCGAGGCCCTGGGCGATGTAGAGGTCGGTGGGGAAGTTGTTGACCTCCGAGAGGATCACCCGGCGTTCCGGCCGCAGGGCCAGCGCAGCGCCCAGCAGCTTGAACAGGTTCACCGAGGTCGAATCCGTCACCAGCGTGCTGTCCGGTGCCGCACCGATAAGGCGGCCGATCTTGGCGCCGATGCGGCGGGGGAGGTCCATCCAGCCGGCGTCGTTCCAGCTGCGGATGAGGCCGGTGCCCCATTCCTGCTCCACCAC
Organism: Asaia bogorensis; assembly: GCA_945874805.1. Lineage (GTDB taxonomy): Bacteria > Pseudomonadota > Alphaproteobacteria > Acetobacterales > Acetobacteraceae > CAIRTN01. Next base: position 7,308 of record CAMCJI010000213.1, read on the forward strand.
CGCGGCGATGCGGGCGCTGACGGCTTTCGGCCTGGCGCCCAGCGAGTTGCCGTCGAGATAGATCACGCCTTCGGGCAGGGCGAAGAGATCGCGGCAGGGGGCCAGGGGGTCTTCGCGGTCGAGGGCCTGGAGGTCGGCGAGGGTGAGGGGCATCAGCGGTCCTGCGGGGGGTGGAGGGTCGGGCGGGGGCGGGTGAGGCTGCGGCGGCCGCG
>CAMCJI010000214.1 GCA_945874805.1 Asaia bogorensis
TGAGGTAGCAGAACCCGCTCGCCCGGCCCGCCCGGCCGTGATGGGTGCCGCCCCCCGGGCAATGCACCACCTGCCCCTCCAGCGCCAGCCGGCAAGCCAGCATCACCCCCCCGGCGGAGGTCGCCGGCCGGCGGAACACCTCCCGATAGACCGGATTCCCATCCGCACCGATGCGGTAGCGGGCGCGGTCCTCCGCCGAGACCGCCTGCGCCGCCTCCGCCCGCTTCAGCGCCGCGAGGTAGCCGGCATCATGGAAGCGCAGCAGCTGCGCGTCGGTGGCCAGCGGTGCCGCATGGAACCGCGCCTCATCCATCCACCCCATCGCCCGGATCAGGTCCGTGCAGGTCGAAACACGCGGCACGGCGAGCGGGTGCTTCGGCCCGTAGGTGGAGCCGCGATAGATCTCGCTGCCGATGTAGAGCGGTGGCGCCACGCCCTATTGCGGCATCGCCGCCGGGATGATCGTCTTGACGATGCTGGCGTCCAGCGCCTCGTAGTCGTGCAGCGCGATGGTGGCGTACAGCTCGGCGCGGGTCTGCATCCGCTCGACCATGCTGTGCGTCCCGCCGTCGCGCGCGATCGCGGCATACAGGTCCGCCTGCGCCTTGTTGGCCACCCGCAGCGAGCTGACCGGCCAGATCACCATCGCATAGCCCATCGCCTCGAACTCGGCCGCGGTGAAGAACGGCGTGCGGCCGAATTCCGTCATGTTCGCCAGCAGCTTCACGCCCGGCATCCGCCGCGCGAACTCGCGGAACATCTCGGCGGTGTTCAGCGCCTCGGGGAAGATCGCGTCCGCCCCCGCCTCGATATACATTTTCGCCCGCGCCACTGCCCCGTCCATGCCCTCGCTGGCCGCCGCATCGGTGCGGGCCACCACGACGAGATGCCGCCGCGCCCGCCGGGCGGCGGCGACCTTGGCGGCCATGTCATGCGCATCCGCCAGCTTCTTGTCGTTGAGGTGGCCGCATTTCTTCGGCAGCAGCTGGTCCTCGATATGCACCGCCCCCGCCCCCGCGTCCTCGAAGCAGCGGACCATGTGCATCACGTTCAACGCTTCGCCGTAGCCGGTATCCCCATCCACCAGCACCGGCAGGCCGGACGAGCGCACCACCTGGCGGATGAAGAAGCACACCTCATCCACCGTGATCACGCCGAGGTCCGGCAGGCCCATCGAGGCCGTCATCGCCGCACCGGAAAGATACAGCGCCTCGAACCCCGCTGCCTTGGCCTGCAAGGCCGCCATGCCGTTATGCGTACCGGGCATGCGCAGGATGCCGCCGCGCTCCAGCAGGGCGCGGAAGCGCATCCCGGCCGGAATGTCGGACAGCGTCTCGGCGGCGAGATAGGTCATGGTGAGGGCTCCATCATCGGAAGAACAGCAGCGATTGCAGCACAAAGACCGGCAGCAGCAGGGCGCAGGACCAGAGCATGTAGCCGAAGAACCCAGGCATCCGCACGCCCCTGTGCGCGGCGATGCTGCACACCATCAGGTTCGGCGCGTTGCCCACATAGGTCAGCGCCCCGAAGAACACCGCGCCCGCCGAGATCGCGCGCAGCAGATGCGCCAGCGGACCGGTGAGCTGACCCACATCCCCGCCCGCCATCTGGAAGAAGATCAGATAGGTCGGCGCATTGTCGAGGAAGGCCGAGAGGATGCCGGTCAGCCAGAAATAGGCCAGCGCCGAGGGCTGCCCCGCCGCATCGCTGGTCAGCCGCAGGATCGCCCCCGCCGGCCCGTCCGGCCCCGCGCCGAGAATCGCCAGCAGCGGCGCGATGGTGGCGAAGATGCCGGCGAACAGCACCGCCACCTCGCGCATCGGCTCCCACTCGAAAAGGTTGCCGCGCCGCACCGCAGGCGCCGTCGTCGCGATCGAAACGCCGGCGATGCCGAGGAACACGACCATAGCCACCAGCCGCTCCACCCCCAGCTTGGTGCCGAGCAGCGAGATCTCGCCCGGCTTCCACACCCCCTGCGCCAGCACGGTCGCCACCACCGCGCCCACCAGGGCCACATTGCCCCAGCCGCGCAGGCGCAGCTTGCGCTGCGGCGGGCAGGCCGGCTCACGCGCCGCGAAATGCCGGTCCACCAGCCAGAACACCAGCAGCAACGGCACCGCCAGGGTCAGCATCGGCACCATCAGATGCACCGCCGGCCAAATGAAGGGCACCCCCAGCAGGAAGCCGAGATACAGCGGCGGGTCGCCCAGCGGAGTCGTCGCCCCGCCGGCGTTGGAGACCAGCAGGATGAAGAACACCACCAGATGCACCTTGCGGGTGCGATGCGCGTTCGCCCGCAGCAGCGGATGGATCAGCACCATCGACACGCCGGTGGTGCCCATCACCCCCGCGAGCAGAGTGCCGGCCGCCAGCAGCAGCGTGTTGCCCAAGGGCCGTCCCCACGGCCCGCCCTCGATCAGGATGCCACCGCCCGCGGCAAACAGCGCCAGCAGCAGCGTCACGAACGGCAGATACTCCAGCCAGGCCGCATGCCAAAGCATGTCCGCAGCCGCCAGCGGCCCGCCCGCCACGGCCATCGGCACAACCAGGGCCGCGACCCAGAACAGCGTGATCCGGCCCATGTGGCGATGCCACATGCGCGGCGCCAGCAGCGGCCCGAGGGCGATGCTCAGCAGCATGCCCGCGAAGGGAATGCCCCATGCCAGGTGCGGTACCAGCGCGGAAGCCGACGGCGGCGGTTGCATGTTGGCTGACCTATAAGATACTCCCTGCCGGCGCAACCGAGACCGGCTGCGCCGAACGGAGATGGTCCGACATGGATATGAGCGGCGAGCGACGCATCCCGGCGTCGCGCGAAAGGGTATGGGCGGCCCTGAACGACCCCGAAATTCTGCGCAGCTCGATCCCCGGCTGCGAGACGATGGAAAAGCTGTCCGACAACGAGCTGAAGGCCACCGCCTCGGTGAAGATCGGCCCGATCGCTGCCAAGTTCGCGGGCAAGGTGCAGCTGCTCGACCTCGACCCGCCGAACAGCTACCGCATCGCCGGTGAGGGTGCGGGCGGCGTGGCCGGCTTCGCCAAGGGCGGCGCCACCGTGCGCCTGAGCTCGGACGGGGCGGAGACCATCCTCTCCTACGACGTCAAGGCGCAGGTCGGCGGCAAGATCGCCCAGCTCGGCGCCCGCCTGATCGACGCCACCGCCAAGCAGATGGCCGACGCCTTCTTCGACCGCTTCGCCGCCACCGTCGGCGCCGCCGAGGCCGCCGAGCAGGGCAAGGCCGCCCCGGCCATGGCCCCCGCCGCCGCCCCCTCCGTCAGCCTGCTGGCGATGGTGCCCGCCGAGCCGTTCGGCCTGCCGATTGTCGCCTGGGTCGGCAGCACCATCTTCCTCGGCGTGCTGCTGCTCCTGCTGAAGGGGCTCTTCTGATGCTGCCCGCAACCGTCGCCGACACGGCGGCCCTGCTCGAAGCCGGCGGCTATGTCGCCGATATCGCGCTCGCCACCACCGTCCACCTCGCTTTGGCCATGCAGCGCCCGCTGCTGCTGGAAGGCGAGCCGGGCACCGGCAAGACCGAAATCGCCAAGGTGCTCGCTGCCGGCCTGAACCGCCGCCTCGTCCGCCTGCAATGCTATGACGGCATGGATCTCGCGGCCGCCGCCTATGAATGGGACCATGCCCGCCAGCTCATGGCCATCCGCATCGCCGAGGCCACTGGAACCACCGGCACCGCGAGCCTTTCGTCGGACATCTACGCCCGCGAGTTCCTGCAATCCCGCCCGCTGCTCTCCGCCATCGACCCCGACCTGCCGCCCGCCGTGCTGCTGATCGACGAGCTCGACCGCGCGGACGAACCCTTCGAGGCGTTCCTGCTGGAACTGCTCGCCGATTTCCAGATCACCATCCCCGAATACGGCACCATCGTCGCCAAGACCAAGCCGGTGGTGGTGCTGACCTCGAACCGCACCCGCGAAGTCCACGACGCCATCCGCCGCCGCTGCCTCTACCACTGGGTGGACTACCCCGACGCGCGGCGCGAACGCCAGATCCTCGCCCGCAAGGCGCCAGGCGTGCCGGAAAAGCTCGCCGCCCAGATCGTCGCCTTCGTGCAGAAACTGCGCACGGAAGATCTGTTCAAGCAGCCCGGCGTCGCCGAAACCATCGACTGGGCCGGCGCTCTGACGCACCTGAACCAGCACGAACTCGCCCCCGGCGCGGTGGACGAGACGCTGGGCGTTCTGCTGAAATATCAGGACGATATCTCGAAGATCAAAGGCGCCGAGGCAGCCCGCATCCTGTCCGAGACCCGGCCGGCGCCCTGATGCGCCCGCCCACCGCCTCCTCGGTGATCGCGGCCGCCGCCGGGCCGCAATCGGCCATCGCCGCCAACGTCATGCATTTCGCCCGCCTGCTCCGCCGCACCGGCCTGCCGGTCGGCCCGGCGGATATGCTGGCGGCGCAGCAGGCACTGACGCTGGTCGATATCGGCGCGAAGGCCCAGGTCCGCGCCGCCCTGCGCGGCACGCTGATCCACAACCACGCCCATTTCGAGCTGTTCGACACCGCCTTCACCCTCTACTGGCGCGACCCCGAAGCCGCCCGTGTCGCCGCCGCGATGGACCTGCTGGACGGCGGCAAGCAGCCCCCGCCGGAAAAGGCCCCCCCCGGCTCCCGCCGCCTCGCCGAGGCCTTGCAGACCCCCAAGCCTCCCTCCGACCAACCGCCGGCGCCGCGCGAGGAGATCGACGCCGTCCTCACCGTCTCCGAGAGCGAGCGGCTACAGACGATGGATTTCGAGGCGATGACCGCCGCCGAGATCGAAGGCGCCAAGCGCGAGATCGCCCGCCTGACCCTGCCGCTCGACCTCCGCCGCACCCGCCGCCGCCGGGCAGACCCGTCCGGCCCGCATTCGGACCTGCGCGCCACCATCCGCGCCAGCCTGCGTTCGGGCGGGGAGATCCTCGCCCTCTCCCGCACCCGCCAGGTCACGCGCCCGCCGCCACTGGTGGTGCTGTGCGACATCAGTGGAAGCATGGCGCGCTACGCTCAGATATTGCTGCATTTCCTCCACGCCGTCGCCAACGACCGGGACCGCGTGGCAACCTTCCTGTTCGGCACCCGCCTGTCCAACATCACCCGCCAGTTGAAGAACCGCGACCCCGAGGTCGCCTTCCAGATGGTCTCCCACGCCGTGCCGGACTGGTCCGGTGGCACCCGCATCGGCGAGGCGATCCACCTCTTCAACCGCAACTGGTCCCGCCGCGTGCTCGGCCAGGGTGCGGTGGTGCTGCTGGTCACCGACGGGCTGGACCGCGACGGCGCGCACGGCCTGGCGGAGAACATGGAGCGGCTGCACAAATCCTGCCGCCGGCTGATCTGGCTCAACCCCCTGTTGCGCTGGGATGGGTTCGAACCCAAATCCCAGGGGATACGCGCGATGCTCCCGCACGTGGACGAGTTCCGCCCCGTCCACAACCTCGCCAGCCTGCGCGCACTGGTGCAAACCCTGTCCGCCCCCGCCCCCACCCGGGCGATGGAGCGTTGGAGAGCCGCCCTATGAGCGACCAAGCCGCCGACATCCTCGCCACCGCCACCGCCTGGCGCGCCGCCGGCGAGGCCGTGGCCATCGCCACGGTCACACAAACCTGGGGCTCCTCCCCCCGCCCGGCCGGCAGCCAGCTCGCGGTGACCGCGTCAGGCCGCATGGCCGGCTCGGTCAGCGGCGGCTGCATCGAGGGCGCGGTGGCCGAGGCGGCGCAGCAGACCATCGCCAGCGGGGTGCCGCAGCTTCTCGACTTCGGCATCACCAATGAGCGGGCCTGGGAAGTCGGCCTTGCCTGCGGCGGCAAGCTGAAGGTGTTCGTGGAGAAGCTGGCGTGACGCCGGACCTGCTCGCCGCGCTGACAGCGGCCCGCGCGGACAAGCAGCCGGTGGTCGTCGCCACCCGCCTGCCGGAGGGCACGCAGCTGCTGCTCCCCGCCGCGGACGCCCCGCCGGCCCTGGCCGAGGCGGCCGCCCGGGCGCTGGACCGCGACGAGTCGGGCACCGTCACCATCGATGGGGTGGACTGGTTCCTGCACGCCCACAACCCGCCGATGCGCGTCGTTGTCGTCGGCGCGGTGCATATCGCCCAGGCGCTGGTGCCGATGGCGGTGCAGCTCGGCATGGCGGTGACGGTCGTGGATCCCCGCCGGGCGTTTGCCAATGAGCAGCGCTTTCCCAACGTCACGGTTTCGACCGACTGGCCGGATGACGCGATGATCGCGCTGGCCCCGGATGTGCGGACGGCGGTTGTCACCCTCACGCACGACCCCAAGCTCGACGACCCCGCGCTGGATCATGCGCTGCGGTCCGCCGCCTTCTATATCGGCGCGCTTGGCAGCCGGAAGACACATGCGGCCCGGCTCGCTCGGCTGCGCGACCTCGGGCATGACGATGCGGCGATGGCGCGGATTCGCGGGCCGGTGGGCCTCGATATCGCGGCGGTGACGGCGCCGGAGATCGCGCTGTCGATCCTGGCCGAGATCGTCGCCGTGCGCCGCAATGCCGGCATGTCGAAGAAATGATCTTCGGCGCCCTGCCGGTCGGTGCGGCCGAGGGCGCGGTGCTGGCGCATTCGCACCGGCTGCCAGGCCGGGTGCTGAAGAAGGGGCTCGTGCTCGACGCCGCCGCCTGTGCCGCCCTGGCCGCCGCCGGCTACGGCGAGGTAATCGCCGCCCGGCTCGAGCCGGGGGACGTGGCGGAGGACGAGGCGGCCCACCGCCTCGCCGCCGCCCTGCGCGCGCCGCTGCTCTCGGCCGGGCGGGCGGGGACGGGGCGGGTGAACCTGCATGCCGACTCGGCTGGGCTGTTCACCGTCGATCGGGCGCGGCTGGATGCGATCAACGGACTCGATGAATCGCTGACTGTCGCCACCCTGGCCGATGCCTTGCCGGTGGCGGCGGGGGATATGCTGGCGACGATCAAGGTGATCCCCTTCGCGGTGGCGGGCGATCTGCTGGCACGGGCCGAGGCTGCCGCGCGTGAGGCGCCACCGATGGCGCTGCACCGGTTCCGGCCGTTGCGGACCGGGCTGGTGCTCAGCCAGTTGCCGGGGCTGAAGGAGAGCGTGACCGAGGGGACCATCGAGGCGACCGCCGCGCGGATCGCCGGCCTCGGCGGCACGCTACTGGCCCCGCGCCGCTGCGCGCATACCGAGTCGGCCATCGCTGCGGAGCTTGCGGCCTTGCTGGCCGAGGGGGCGGAGCTGCTGCTGGTGGCGGGGGCCTCGGCGACGGTGGACCGGCGGGATGTCGGGCCGGCGGCGGTCGTGCGGGCCGGGGGGGCGATCGTGCATTTCGGCATGCCCGTCGATCCCGGCAACCTGATCTGCGTCGGCGCGATCGGGGCGGTGCCGGCGCTGGTCCTGCCTGGCTGCGCGCGCAGCCCGAAGCCCAACGGCATCGATTTTATTCTGCGGCGGATCTTTGCCGGCCTGCCTGTCGGCCCGGCGGAGATCGGCCGGATGGGGGTGGGCGGGTTGCTGAAGGATACGGCCGCCCGGCCTTTGCCGC
>CAMCJI010000215.1 GCA_945874805.1 Asaia bogorensis
AGAACGCCGCACGCGATGCCTACGCGCGCTTCAAGCCGCAGGCCATGATGGTCGGCGCTTCGTGCACAGCCGAACTGATCCAGGACGACCCCGGCGGCCTCGCCCGCGCGCTGAACCTCCCGATCCCCGTGGTAGCCGTCGAACTGCCCGCCTACCAGAAGAAGGAAAACTGGGGCGCGGCGGAGACCTTCTACCAACTCGTCCGCGCCTTTGCGGTGCCGGCCCCCAAGGCCGAGCGCACCCCTGGCCAGCGCCCCCGCTGCAACATCCTCGGCCCCACCGCCCTCGGCTTCCGCCACCGCGACGACGTGGAGGAGATCACCGCCCTGCTCGGCCGCATGGGTGTGGACGTCCACGTCACCGCCCCGCTCGGCGCCTCCCCGGCCGACCTCGCTACCCTGGGCGATGCCGATTTCAACGTCGTCCTCTACCCCGAGATCGCCAATCCTGCCGCCGCCTGGCTGGCCAAAACCTTCGGCCAGAAGGCGACGAAGACGGTGCCGATCGGCGTCGGCGCCACTCGCGACTTCATCCGCGAAGTGGCCGAGCTCGCAGGCGTCGATGCCGAGCGCGCGCTGGACGAGACGAAATCCCGCCTGCCCTGGTACAGCCGCTCCGTCGACTCCACCTACCTGACAGGCAAGCGCGTCTTTGTCTTCGGTGACGCCACCCACGTCATCGCAGCCGCCCGCGTGGCACAAACCGAGATGGGCTTCACCGTCGTCGGCCTCGGCACCTATTCCCGCGAATTCGGCCGCGAAATCCGCGAGGCCGCGAAGCTCTACGGCGTCGAGGCGCTGATCACCGACGACTACCTCGATGTCGAGGCCCGGGTCGCTGAATTGCAGCCCGAACTCGTCCTGGGCACCCAGATGGAGCGCCACATCGCCAAGCGCCTGGGCATCCCATGCGCGATGATCTCGGCGCCGATGCATGTGCAGGACTTCCCCGCCCGCCACTCCCCGCAGATGGGCTTCGAGGGCGCGAACGTCCTGTTCGACACCTGGGTGCATCCGCTGATGATGGGCCTGGAGGAACATCTGCTCGGCATGTTCCGCGAGGACTTCGAATTCCACGACGGCGCCGGCTCCTCGCATCTGGGCAGCCACAAGGCCCCTGCACCGGCGCCCGCCCCCGTGGCGCCCGAACCCGCCCCGCTGCCCCAGGCAGCCCCCGTCGCGGTGGCAGCCCCTGCCGCTGCCGCGGTTGTCGAAGCCGTGCGCTGGCTGCCGGACGCCGAGAAGGAACTGCAGAAGATCCCGTTCTTCGTGCGCGGCAAGGCCCGCCGCAACACGGAGAAATTTGCCCAGGAGCGGGGCGTCGCGACCATCACGGTGGACACGATCTATGACGCCAAAGCCCATTTCGGTCGCTAGCCCTTCCCCCGTGCGCTTCGTCATCGTGACGATGGACAGCCATTTCACGGGCGCCGCCGCCCGTGCCCAGGCCGTCCTGAAGCGCGAACTGCCGGGCCTGGAACTGATCGTCCACTCCGCCGACGAATTTGCCGCCTGCCCCGAAGCGCTCGCCGCCTGCCATGCCGACATCGCCCGCGCGGACATCCTCGTCGCCGCGATGCTGTTCCTCGAAGACCATATCCGCCTCGTCCAGCCGCAGCTCGCCGCCCGGCGCGAGCATTGCGACGCCATGGTCTGCGCCCTTTCCGCTGGCGAAATCGTCAAGCTGACCCGCATCGGCAAGTTCGACATGGCAGCCGAGCCCACCGGCGTCATGGCCATCCTCAAGAAGCTGCGCGGCTCGGGCAAAAGCGGCGCCCAGTCCGGCCGGGCGCAGATGAAAACGCTGAAGCAACTGCCGAAGATCCTGCGCTTCATCCCCGGCACCGCGCAGGACGTGCGGGCCTATTTCCTCGCGCTGCAATACTGGCTGGCCGGCTCCGAGGAGAATATCGCCAACCTCGTGCGCATGCTGGTCGACCGGTACGCCACCGGCCCCCGCCGCGCCGCCTCGCCGCTGAAGGTGGCGCTGCCCATCGAATATCCGGATGTCGGCCTCTACCACCCCCGCGCCCCCGGCCGCATCACCGAGCGCGCGGCAGACCTGCCGAAGGCCGGCGCTACCGGCACCGTCGGCCTGCTGCTGCTGCGCTCCTACGTGCTCGCCGGCAATGCCGGGCATTACGACGGGGTGATCGCCGCCCTCGAGGCGCGCGGCCTGCGCGTGCTGCCCGCCTTCGCCTCGGGCCTGGACGGCCGCCCGGCCATCGAGGCCTATTTCCAGCGCGACGGCGTGCCCCTGGTCGACGCCGTGGTCTCGCTCACCGGCTTCTCCCTCGTCGGCGGCCCCGCCTACAACGACGCGAAGGCGGCCGAGACGGTGCTGGGCGCGCTCGACGTCCCCTACATCGCCGCCCACCCGGTCGAATTCCAGACGATCAAGCAGTGGAAGACTGACCAGCGCGGCCTGATGCCCGTCGAATCGACGATGATGGTCGCCATCCCCGAGCTCGACGGCGCGATCATGCCGATGACCTTCGGCGGCCGCTGCGGCGCCAGCGAACCCGGCGAGCGCTGCGCCGGCTGCGACGGCTCGGACTGCGGCCACAAGATGGTCGTCCAGCCCGAGCGCGCGATGATGCTCGCCGCGCGCGTCGCCAAGCTCGTCGCCCTGCGCCGCGCCAAGCGGGCCGAGCGGCGCATCGCCATCACCATCTTCAACTTCCCGCCGAATGCCGGCAACACCGGCTCGGCCGCCTATCTCTCGGTCTTCGAATCCCTGCACCGCACGATGGCTGCCCTCGCCGCCGCCGGCTATCAGGTCGAGATGCCCGCCAGCACCGATGCGTTGCGCAACGACATCATCCAGGGCAACCGCGAGCGCCACGGCACGGTGGCCAACGTCGCCGCCGTTATCTCCGCCGACGACCACGTCGCCCGCGAGCCGCACCTGGCCGAGATCGAGCGCAACTGGGGCCCCGCGCCCGGCCGCGCCCAGAGCGATGGGCGCTCGATCTTCGTCCTCGGCCAGCGCTACGGCAACGTCTTCGTCGGCGTCCAGCCCGGCTTCGGCTACGAGGGCGACCCGATGCGCCTGCTGTTCGAGCACGGGTTCTCGCCCACCCACGCCTTCTCCGCCTACTACCGCTGGATCCGCGAGGATTTCGGCGCCCATGCCGTGCTCCACTTCGGCACCCACGGCGCGCTGGAATTCATGCCCGGCAAGCAGGCCGGCATGTCCGGCGACTGCTGGCCCGACCGTCTGATCGGCGACCTGCCGAACTTCTACTTCTATGCCTCCAACAACCCCTCCGAAGGCGCGATCGCCAAACGCCGCGCCGGCGCCACGCTGATCAGCTACCTCACCCCCCCGGTCGCCTCCGCCGGCCTCTACCGCGGCCTGCTCGACCTCAAGGCCTCGCTCGACCGCTGGCGCGGCCTGGAGCCCGACACCGACGCCGACCAGCGCACCGCACTCGCTGAACTCGTCCAGGCCCAGGCCGCCGCCGTCGATCTCGCCACACTCGAACCCGCCTGGGGCGATACTGCCGTCGCGGTGATCGACCGGCTGACGGTCGAATTGCTGGAACTCGAACAGACCCTCATCCCCAACGGCCTGCACGTCATCGGCGCCCCCCCGGGCCCCGCCGAACGCGCGGAAACCCTCGCCGCCGCCGGTATCACCGACCCCGCGGAACTCGCCCGTCTCGACGCCCTGATGGCGACCGACCACGAACTCCCCGCTGTCATCCGTGCGCTCGACGCCCGCTACATCCACCCCGCGCCCGGCGGCGACCTGCTGCGCACGACCGACGTGCTGCCCACCGGCCGCAACCTGCACGGCTTCGACCCCTTCCGCCTGCCCAGCGCCTTCGCCGTGCAGGACGGCGCCCGCCAGGCCGACCGCCTGCTCGCCCGCCACGCCGCCGACGGCCATGGCGTGCCGGAAACGGTCGCGATGGTCCTCTGGGGCACCGACAACCTCAAAACCGAAGGCGGCCCGATCGCCCAGGCGCTCTGGCTGATGGGGGCCGCCCCCCGCTTCGACAGCTACGGCCGCCTCACCGGCGCGAAACTGATCCCGCTCGCCGAACTCGGCCGCCCGCGCGTGGACGTGGTGATCACCCTCTCCGGCATCTTCCGCGACCTGCTGCCCCTGCAAACCAAGCTGCTGGCCGAAGCCGCCCTGCTCGCTGCCGAGGCGGACGAGCCGGCCGACGTCAACTTCGTCCGCAAGCACGCGCTCGCCTACCAGGCCCAGCACGGCGGCGAGATGGCCGAAGCCGCCCTGCGCGTCTTCGGCAATGCCGACGGCGCCTACGGTGCCAACGTCAACGAACTCGTCGGCTCCGGCGCCTGGAATGAGGAGAACGAACTCGCCGAGGCCTATGTGAAGCGCAAAGGCTTCGCCTACGGCGTCAGCGGCAAGCCCCAGCGCCAGGACGCGGTGCTCAGCCAGGTTCTCGCCACCGTCGAAGTCACCTACCAGAACCTCGACAGCGTCGACCTCGGCGTCACCACGGTCGATCACTACTTCGATACGCTCGGCGGCATCACCAAGGCGGTGAAACGTGCCCGAAACGGCGCCTCCGCGGCCGTCTACATCGGCGACCAGACGCGCGGGGAGGGGGCTGTGCGCACCCTCTCCGAACAGGTCTCGCTGGAAACCCGCACCCGCACCCTGAACCCGAAGTGGTTCGAGCCGATGCTCGCCCACGGCTACGAAGGCGTCCGCCAGATCGAGGCACAGGTGACCAACACGCTCGGCTGGTCCGCCACCACTGGCGAGGTCGCCCCTTGGGTCTACCAGAAGGTCGCCGAGACCTTCATGCTCGACCCCGAAATGCGCGAGCGCCTCGCCGCCCTGAACCCCAACGCCTCCTCCAAGATCGCCAGCCGTCTGCTGGAGGCGCAGGAGCGCAACTTCTGGGCGCCGGACGAAGCAACCCTCGCCGCCCTGCGCCAGGCCGGCGACGAACTCGAAGACAGACTCGAAGGTATCAGCATGGGAATCGCCGCATGAGCGCGACAACACTCGCCCCCCGTCGCGGAGACGGCGAAGGCAGCGTCCAGGTCAAACTGGAAAGCTCGATCAAGATCGGCAACGCCCAGGTCTTCGCCGTCTACGGCAAGGGCGGCATCGGCAAGTCCACCACCTCGTCCAACCTCTCGGTGGCCTTCTCCAAGCTCGGCAAGCGCGTCCTGCAGATCGGCTGCGACCCCAAGCATGACAGCACCTTCACCCTGACCAAGAAGATGCAGCCCACCGTCATCGACGTCCTCGAATCCGTCGATTTCCACGCCGAGGAACTCCGCCCGGAGGATTTCGTCTTCGAAGGCTATAACGGCGTCATGTGCGTCGAAGCCGGCGGCCCGCCCGCCGGCACCGGCTGCGGCGGCTACGTCGTCGGCCAGACGGTGAAGCTGCTCAAGGAGCATCATCTGCTGGAAGACACCGACGTGGTGATCTTCGACGTGCTGGGCGACGTCGTCTGCGGCGGCTTCGCCGCCCCCCTGCAACATGCCGGCCGCGCCGTGATCGTCGCCGCCAACGACTTCGACAGCATCTTCGCGATGAACCGCATCGTCGCCGCCATCCAGGCCAAGGCGAAAAACTACGACGTCCGCCTCGGCGGCGTCATCGTCAACCGCAGTGCCGCGACCGACCAGATCGACCGCTACAACGCCGCCGCCGGCCTCACCTCGCTCGCCCACTTCCCCGACCTCGACGTCATCCGCCGCTCGCGCCTGAAAAAATCCACCCTGTTCGAGATGGAAAGCTCCCCCGAACTGGAAGCGGTGAAGGACGAATACATGCGCCTCGCCGCCAAGCTCTGGGCCGGCGTCGCCCCGATGGACGGCAAGTCCCTGAAAGACCGTGACATCTTCGATCTGCTGGGGTTCGACTGATGACCGCCTCCTACGAAGCCCGCCGCGGCCAGATCGAGCATTACTTCGACCGCACCGCCGCCCAGACCTGGGCGCGGCTGACCTCCACCGCCCCGGTCAGCGGCGTGCGCGCCACCGTGCGCGCCGGCCGCGATGAGATGCGCCGCACCCTGCTCTCCTGGCTGCCGGACAATCTCACCGGCCTGCGCATCCTCGATGCCGGCTGCGGCACCGGGGCGCTCGCGGTCGAAGCCGCACAGCGCGGCGCCGACGTGGTGGCAATCGACCTCGCCGCCAACCTCGTCGACGTCGCCCGTGACCGCATGCCCACCGACCTCCCCGGCAGCATCGACTTCCGCGTGGGCGACATGCTCGACCCCGCCCTCGGCCGGTTCGACCACGTCGTCGGCATGGACTCGGTGATCCACTACCAGCAGGAGGACAAGCTGCGCGTGATCGCCGGCCTCGCCGGCCGCACCAAGCGCTCCATCCTCTTCACCTTCCCGCCGAACAACGCCTTCCTCGCCGTCTTCATGATGGCCGGCAAGCTGTTCCCGCGCGGGGACCGCGCACCGGCGATCGAGCCGGTGGCCGAAGCCCGCCTGCGCCGGATGATCGCCGCCGAGCCCGCGCTCGCCCGCTGGGGCATCGCCCGCACCCGCAAGATTTCCAGCGGCTTCTACACCTCCCAGGCCATGGAACTGCTCGCCCGATGAGCTTGGCCACCACCCTCGCGCGGCTGAACGCCCGCATCGCGGTGAAGGTGACGTCGGCGCTCGGCCCGAGTTTCATGCCGTTTGCCGACGTGGCAACGCCGGACCTCACGCTGGCCCGTCTGTTCCGGCTGTCGCTGTTCCAGGTCTCCTGCGGCATGGCGGTCGTGCTGCTGATCGGCACGCTGAACCGCGTGATGATCGTCGAACTCGGCGTGCCCGCCTGGCTCGTCTCGGTGATGGTGGCCCTGCCGCTGATCTTCGCTCCGATCCGCGCCCTGATCGGCCACAAGTCGGACAACCACCGCTCCGTCCTCGGCTGGAAGCGCGTGCCCTATCTCTATCTCGGCACCGGCCTGCAATTCGGCGGCCTGGCGATCATGCCCTTCGCCCTGCTGGTGCTGTCCGAGCCGGAGTTGGATGTCGGCCTGCTCGGCCATTTCGCCGCCGGCCTCGCCTTCCTGATGGTCGGCGCCGGCATGCACTCGGTACAAACGATGGGCATGTCGCTGGCCACCGACCTCACCCCCGCCAAATCCCACCCCCGGGTGGTGACGATGATGTGCACCATGCTGCTGGTCGGCATGCTGGTCAGTGCGGGCATTTTCAGCCTGCTGCTGGCCAATTTCAGCGCCATGCGGCTGATCCAGGTGGTCCAGGGCGCTGCCGTCGTCACCCTGTTCCTCAACCTGATCGCCGTCTGGAAGCAGGAGGCGCGCGACCCCTCGCGCACCCGCGGCAGTGCGGCCGGCCCCCGCTTCCTCGATGCCTGGCTGGCCTATGCCCGCGAACCCGGCGCCCGCCGCCGCCTCATCGCCGGCGGCATGGGCACGATGGCCTTCTCCATGCAGGACATTCTGCTGGAGCCCTATGGCGGCGAGATCCTCGGCCTGCCGGTGGCCGTCACCACCGGGCTGACCGCCGTGCTCGCCATCGGCGG
>CAMCJI010000216.1 GCA_945874805.1 Asaia bogorensis
GCCGACTCCGGCCTGATCGGGCGTGCTGAGGGCCAGCGCCTCGTCGGCGATCCCCGGTGCGAAGATCGCCTCCCCGGCCGCGAGCAGCCCGGCCGCCACCACCGCCGATGCCGCAACCGCTGACAGCGCCAGCGGCTGCGACAGCCGGCCAGGCACGTCGAAGTCGATCAGGTCCAGCGCATCGATCCGCCCGGCCACCCAGCGGGCGCGGGCGATCCCGTCCGGTGAACCCGCCACCCCGAGCAGCATCCGCAACGGGCTGTCGGGATCGCGCGGCACCCGGCTGACGATATGGCAGGGCGCGCGGGCATCCGCGGTGGCGCCATGCGCCGCCACCCACCGGTCCAGCAGCCCCGCCCCACCCGGCTCGGCGATGCCCAGCTCCGCCAGCAGCCGGGCCAGGAACGGCCGGTCGTCGCGCCCCAGGCCGAGCAGATGCGCCACCGGCCGGCTGACCCGCTTCGCCCCGCAGGCCTGCGCGAGGCTGGGCAGGAACAGCTCCTCCTTCGGATAGGCGGTGTTGTAGTCCCAGTCCGTCACCAGCCCGTCGAGCATGGCGAGCAGGCGGAAGGCGATGGCCGTGCGGTAGAACGTACCCTCATGCAGCGATATCCGCAGCCGCGCGTGGCCCGACTCCTCCAGCACGCGGGCGGACATGGGGTCGGCCCGCACCTGCGCCGCCCAGTGCCAGCCATCCTCCAGCACATGCTGATCGACGCCGGCATCGAACTGCGCGACTTGCGCCTCAATGTCGCGGCGGAAGAACAGGTCGCCTGAGGACATCAGCAGGATCGCATCCACATCCAGCCCGGCGTCGCGCACCAGCCTGATGTTGGACAGATGCGCGTGCAGGATATGCGCCCAGCGCGTCGGCAGATGCGCGGGATTGATGATCACCCCGCGGCAGCGCGCCAGGCGTTGCAGCAGCACCTGCTGCACCGGATCGCGGGCGATGGCGGCGGCCAGATCGGCGTTGAGATGCACCACCACCAGGGCGGACGGGCAGAACAGGGCGATATTCGCCACCTGCTCCTCCAGCGTCGTCAGCCGCTCATGCGCGGTGATGCTGATGCAAATCCGCGCCGGCTGTGCCGGATCGAGCGGTGTCGGGGCGTTCAACGGAATGATCCCAAAATTAAGAATTGATCACTAATTGTCACAATGTAACTGAATGCATCCGCCTGGGCAAGCGACTTCGCCACGCCCCCGCTTGTCGCCCGCCCGCCGCTCCGACACACTGGCCTACCCATGACGGAGCCTCGGATGACCGACCCGCGCAGCGCGCTGGAGGCGATCGGCCAACTGCCCGACCCGGAGATCGAGATCGCGGACGCAGCCCTCCAGCTCGCCCGGGTGGATATGCCGGACGGCGACCATCTCGCCGCCCGCGCCCACCTGTCCGACCTCGCGCGCGCTGGCGCGGCCCTCGCCCAGATCAGCGAGCCGGCCGCCCAGGCGGAGGCTCTCGCGGACCTGCTCGGCCGCCAGCACGGCTACCATGGCGACGGCGAGACCTATGACAGCCCCGCCAACGCCAACCTGATCCAGGTGATCGAGCGGCGGCGCGGCCTGCCGGTGGCACTCGGCATCCTCTGGCTCCACACCGCCCGCGCGGTGGGGTGGGAGGCCTACGGCATCGACTTTCCCGGCCATTTCCTGATCGGCCTGCAAGGCGGCCGCAGCCCGGCCGTGATCGACGTGTTCGCCGGCGGTACCCGGCTGGACACCCGCCAGCTCCGCCTGCTCGCCCGCACCTATGAGGGCCCGCAGGCCGATCTCCGGCCGGACATGCTGCGCCCGATGACCAGCCGCGCCGTGCTGCTGCGCCTGCAGAACAACATCAAGCTGCGCCGCCTGCGGGCGGACGACATGGCCGGCGCCCAGGCCGCCAACGCCGACATGCTGCGCATCGCCCCCGAGGAGGCCGCGCTCTGGCGCGACGGCGCCTTGCTGCAGGCCCGCGCCGGGGACGTCGCCGCCGCCCTGGCGCATTGGGACCGCTTCCTCGCCCTCGTCCCCTCCGGTGCCGCCGCCGAACACGCCCGCACGGCGATGGCCGAGTTGCGCTCGCGGCTGCATTAGGACGCGCAGCGCAAGGGCCGAGTTGCGCTCGCGCCTGCATTAGGCCATCTGCACGGCAACGCTGAAGGAGCACACCGATGCCACGCCAGTTGAAGGTCGCGGTCCAGATGGACCCCATCGAGAGCATCAACATCGACGGCGATTCGAGCTTCGCCCTCATGCTCGCCGCCCAGGCCCGAGGCCACACCCTTTGGCACTACGAAGTGCGCCACATGGCCCTGCGCGAGGGCGTGCTGAAGCCGGGTGCGGAGCGCGAGGAGCGGCTGTTCGCCAAGGCCCGGCCGGTCACCGTCCGGCGTGAACGCGGCAACCACTTCACCTTCGGCGCCGAGGAGGTGCTCGACCTCGCGACGATGGACGTGATCCTGATGCGCCAGGACCCGCCCTTCGACATGGCCTACATCACCGCCACCCACATGCTCGACCATATCCACCGCGACGACGGCACCGGCACGCTGGTGGTCAACAACCCGACCTCCGTGCGCAACGCGCCGGAGAAGCTGCTGGTGACGCATTTCCCCGAGCTGATGCCGCCCACCCTGGTCACCTGGGATGCGGACGCCATCCGCGGCTTCCGCGCCACCCACAAGGACATCATCGTCAAGCCGCTGTTCGGCAACGGCGGTGCCGGCGTGTTCCGCATCCGCCATGACGACGAGAACCTCGCCTCCCTGCTGGAGATGCACTTCGCCCGCTCGCGCGAGCCGCTGATGATCCAGCGCTACGAACCCTCGGTGCGCGCCGGGGACAAGCGGATCATCCTGATCGACGGCGAGCCCGCAGGTGCCGTCAACCGCGTGCCCGCGGCCGGCGAGGCGCGCAGCAACATGCATGTCGGCGGCCGACCCGAGAAATCCGCGCTGACCGCCCGCGAGCTGGAGATCTGCGCCCGCATCGCGCCGACGCTGAAGGCGCAGGGCCTGCTGTTCACCGGCATCGACGTGATCGGCGACTACCTCACCGAAATCAACGTCACCTCGCCCACCGGCCTGCAGGAGATCGGCCGCTTCGACGGCACCGATCTGCCCTCGATGATCTGGGACTCGATCGAAGGCAAGCTGCCCGCCTGAGCGCTCAGGCGGCGGCCCGCCGGTCCGCCGCCGCCACGGCTTCGCCCACCCGCGCGCGCTGCTCCTCCGTCTCGAAGCGGAAGGTCAGGTGCAGCACCCCGTCACTGCGCGCGGCGATGCCGGCTGGCAGCGCCGGCAGCCCGGCCGCGTGCAGGGTGACGGCGCCATCCTCCGCGATGTCCGCCTCGCTCTCCACGGCGAAGGCGCAGCCCCCTTCGGACAGGTCGGCGAGCCACCCCTCGATGCGCCGGCCAGCGGCGATCACGTGCGCGCGCACCTGCCCGCCCGCCCCCAGCGCCACCCGCCGGCTGGCCCGCCGGTCCAACTCGGCCACGCGCGAGCGCATGAAGGTCATGATCCCCGATTGCAGCTCGGCCACGCCGATCTCCACGTTGCGGCCGATGCCGGCCATGCTGCCGGCGGCGGTGGCGCAGTCGAGCGTCTGGCCCGCCACCCCCGCCATCCGCCCGGCCACGCTGCGGGCGGCCTGGCTGGAGTCGTCCACCGCGACGGCGATGGTGCCGGTTGCCGCCGATTGCTGCTCGATCGCCGCGGCCACGGAGGCGGAGATGGTGTTCAGCCCGGCCACCGCCGCGCTGATCCCGCCCATCATCCCCAGTGCCGTCTGGGTCGAGCCCTCGATGGCGGAGATGCGGCGGGTGATCCGTTCGGTGCTGCGGGCGGTTTCCTGGGCGAGGGCCTTCACCTCGTTGGCCACCACGGCGAAGCCCCGCCCGGCCTCCCCCGCCCGCGCCGCCTCGATCGTCGCGTTGAGCGCCAGCAGGTTGGTGCGCCCGGCGATCTCACCGATCAGCCCGGCCACCTCGCCGATCTCGTTGACGCTGACCGACAGCGCGTCGAACACCGCGCGCGCCTGTTCGGTGCGCTCCACCGCATCGCGGGTCGAGGCGGCGGCGCGTTCCATCTGCTGGGCGATCTCGCCGATCGCCGCGGTCAGTTCCCGCGCCCCGGCCGCCGCTGCCTCGGTGCTCACCTGTCCGGTCTGCGCGTCGCCGGCGGCGGAGGCGCAGTCCTCGGCAATGCGGTCCGCCTTGCCCTGCACCTGCTCGGCCAGGCCGCGCAGCTCGCCGGTCATGCCCTTCACCTTGGCCATGGCCTCGGCGCTGACCGCCTCGATCATGCCGCCGAGTTCGCGGATCGCCTCGCGCCGCGCCTCATCGGCGCGCTGGCGCAGCGCGTCCTGCTCCGCCGCCAGTGCCCGTGCGTCCAGCGCCGTCTGCCGGGCGCGGGCGGTGGCCTCCAGCAGCAGGCCGATCTCGTCACGCGTGGTGGCGGGCGGGATGGCGACGTCCAGATCGCCCTCGGTCATCCGGTTCAGCGCGGTCACCGCCCGCTGGAGCACCCGCACCACCCGGGCGCGCAGATACCATGCCGTGCCGGCCACCAGCAGCAGCGCCGCCAGCAGCATCGCGCTCGCCCAGGCAAGACCCAGCCGCGCACCCTCGGCGAGGCGATCGAGGGCGGCTGCCACATCGGCCCCGGCCTGCGCCTGCGCCGCGAGCAGCGCGTCGATCGCCATGGTGGACCGGGCGAACCAGTCCGGCGCGCTCACCGGCCATGCGGCGCCCTGCTGCCCCGCCTCCATCACGCTGCGGCGCTGCGGGGCGAAGGTCTGAAACCACGCCGCCTCGGCCGTCTTCACGCTGGCCAGCAGGGCCGGCGTGCTGCCCTCCAGCCGGCTGCCAACCCGCGCCCAGGCGCCGTCGATCCGGCCTGCGAAACTGCCGAGGGTCTGCAGCTGGGTTGGTGTGGGGCGGGCATTCTGTGCGATCAGCCCGTTGATCATGCCGCGCTCGCGCCCGGCGAACTCGGTCATTTCGGCCAGCCGGTCGCGCAGCGCGGTCAGCCGGGCGACCTCGCTCTCCGCCCGTGTGGCCGCATCCACCGCCCGGCGCAGCCCCACCAGCGCATCGATCTCCGCCGTCGCCGCCGCGAACCAAGCGGTCGGCGCGGGGCCGGGGCCGCCGGCGAAGGCCGCCTCCGCCTGCCGGCGCAGTCCGTCCGCCACCGCGCGTGCCTGTATCGCCGCGGCCGCATCGATGGGGCCGAGATCGGCCTGCGCGGCCGCGATCGCCGTCTCCGCCCGGCTGCGATGCCCGGCGAGTGCTGCCCGCGCCGCCGCGGGTGCCCGGGCGGGATCGGCGAGCAGGCCGTTCAGCAGCCCCCGCTCCGCCGCGCGCGCTCCGGCCGCGGTGACCAGCTGGCCGCTCAGCGCGTTCAGCCGCCGGTTCTCCCCGGCCAGGCGCATCTGCTCCCAGGCAAGCCAGCCATCCCGCGCCAGCAGCCCCGCGAGCATCGCCCCGATCAGCAGGACGATGGCCAGTATCCGCACACCCAACGACATCCCGATCTCCACGCCATTCGCGCCGCAATCTGCGGCCGAGACGTGGAGGAACCGTAAACGCCGGCTCAGCCGATCGGCGGGTGCCGCCGGTCCACGCCGGAGGCGCGCTCCCAGGCGCGAGCGACCTGGAACAGCGTCGCCTCGCCGAAGTTGCGCCCGGCGAACTGCACCGAGAGCGGCAGCCCGCTGCGCGACAGGCCCGACATCATCGCCAGCGCCGGATGCCCGGTGACGTTGAAGGGGGTGCGGGCCTGGCGCGGATAGGTGCGCGCCGTCTCCTCGGCATCCTCGATGCGGCTGGCGGGGTCCATCGAACTGGCGCAGATCAGCACGTCCACCTCGCGCAGCACCGCCTCCATCTGCGCCATCATCTCCAGCCGCCGCCGTTGCGCCAGCACATAGTCGCCGGCCGAGAGGAAGGCGCCGGGCATCAGCCGCCGCCGGGCGAGCCGGCCGTACTGCTCGGGGCGGGCGCGCAGCCAGGGGGCGTGGATCGCCCAGGCCTCGGCGTTCAGCAGCACGCGGTTGACGGCGAAGAACTCGGTCAGCGGCGGCAGGGTGACGGTGGTGACCTCAGCCCCCTCGGCCGCCAGCACGCGGACCACATTCTCCAGCGCGGCGGTCACCTCCGGGTCGGCCGGCAGGTCGCGCTCGTGGAAGTGCCGGATGAAGCCGATGCGCATCCCGCGCACCCCGCGTTCGAGCTGGCTCGCATAGTAGCCGCGCACCGAGGCGACGCTGCCGGGGTCGGCGGGGTCGTGGCCCGCGATGCTGTCCAGCATCAGGGCGTTGTCGGCCACGCCGCGCGTCATCGGGCCGACATGGTCCAGCGTGAAGGACAGCGGGAACACACCGCGGCGGGAGACGAGGCCGTAGGTCGGCTTCAGCCCGACGATGCCGCAGGCGCTGGCCGGGTTGCGCACGGAGCCGCCGGTGTCGGTGCCCAACGCCATCGGGAACAGCCCGCCGGCCACCCCGGCGCCGGAGCCGGAGGAGGAGCCGCCGGGGTGGTGATCCGGGTTCCAGGGATTGCGCGCCGGCGGCCAGGGCAGGTCGAAGCTCGGGCCGCCGATCGCGAACTCGTGGGTTGAGAGCTTGCCGAGCACAATTGCCCCGGCCTGGCGCAGGCGGGCGACGCAGGCGGCGTCGGCGGCGGCGATGTTGTCGATCAGCACCCGTGAGTGGGCCGTGGTGGGTAGGCCGGCGACGTCGATGATGTCCTTGATGCCCACCGGCACGCCGTGCAGCGGGCCGCGGATGCGCCCGGCGGCGATCTCCGCCTCCGCCGCCCGTGCTTCGACCATCGCCTCCTCCGCGTCCAGGCGTATGAAGGCGTTCAGCTTCGGGTCGAGGGCGGCGATGCGGTCGAGCAGGGCCTGCATCAGCTCCACCGGGGAGAGGCTGCGGGAGGCGAAGGCGCGGGCGGCCTCGCCCGGGCCCATCCAGTGCAGCGGGGTGCTCACAGCTGCACCCCGGCGCCGGAGGCCGGGCGCATCGGCGGCCAGGGTTCGGCGGTGATGTCCGCGGGGGCCTGGATGCTGGTGCTGGTGCCTTCGGCCTGGGCGGCGGCGGCGGCGATATCCTCGGGGAAGAGTTCCAGCGCCCGGTGCAGACCCGCCCGCTGTGCCAACGCCACCATCAATGCCTCGTCCATGCCGCGCTCTCCCGATGAGCGGCCATGGTGCACCGGTGGGCGGGACAAAAAAAGGGCGGCGCAGGGGGGCCGCGCCGCCCGAAGGTGCCGCGCGGCCGGCAAAGGGCCGGGGGCGCGGTGAGGGAGGGAGTCCGAAGCCAGCCAAATCGGCTTCACGAGAAGCATTATGCGCACGAATGTCCTAACAGGCTGCTGAAGAACCCCACTCAAGGCCGAAAATCCTCTGCCTGAGCGCCGATTTTCGGTTTCTAGGGCCAACATCAGGCATTTTCAGCATGCCCGCACGCCACTGGTTGGGCCTTCGGGCACGCTGCGGACAGA
>CAMCJI010000217.1 GCA_945874805.1 Asaia bogorensis
TGGCCGAACGCATCGCCGCGATGCGCGAGGCGGCCGAGCGCGGGGCGGCGATGACCACCCAGCTCCTCGCCTTCTCCCGCCACGCCCCGCTGCTGACCCGCGCGGTCGATCTCAACGCCGTGGTCGGCGGCCTGGGCGACCTGTTGGCCAGCGTGATGGGGCCGAAGATCCAGGTGGAGTTCGCCCTCGCCCCCGGCCTGCCGCCGGCCTCCGTCGATCCGGCCCAGGTCGAGCTCGTGCTGATGAACCTCGCGCTGAACGCGCGCGACGCCATGCCCGATGGCGGCACGCTCCGGGTCGCCACCGAACGCCAGCGCCTCGGCCTGCCGCAACAGGCCGACGACCCGGCGGCCGGCGAGTACGTCGTCCTGCGCGTCACCGACGGCGGGCGAGGCATGACCGAGGACGTGCAGGCCCGCGCGCTGGAACCCTACTTCACCACCAAAGGCCCCGGCGGCGGCTCCGGCCTCGGCCTCGCCCAGGTCTATGGTGTAGCCCGCCAGTCCGGCGGCGGCGTGCGGATCGACAGCGCTCCCGGCCGCGGCACCGCCATCTCCGTTCTGCTGCCGCGCGCCGAAGGCCCCGCCGCGGCCATCCTCCGCGCCGAGCCGCCCGCCCTGCGCGATCCCCCGCGCGATGGCCGCATCACCATCCTGCTGGTCGATGACGACGCCGCCGTGCGCATGACCACCGCGATGATCCTGCAGGAGCGCGGCTACGAAGTGCTGGAACTGGAAGACGGCATCGCCGCCCTGGACCTGCTGCGCGGCGGCACCCCGGTCGATATCCTGGTGACCGACATCGCCATGCCCGGCATCTCCGGCCCCGAACTCGCCCGCCGCCTCACAGCCGTCCGCCCGAGCCTGCCGGTGCTGTTCCTCTCCGGCTACGCCGACCCCGACATCCTCGGGCCGGAAGCCCCCGGCGCGCCCCGCCGCCGCCTCGTGCGCAAACCCTACCGCCCGGCCGAACTCGCCGCTGAGATCGACGCGGCCCTGGCCGAGCGCACGCAAAGCCAGGCCGCGCAGTAGCGGCAGGCAAGGGGTCCTCCCGCAAATCCTGAGAGGACCCCGCCGTCTACTCTACTGCGCCAGCGCCGCACTCCACGGCGACATCGCGTCCGAAATGCCCTCCCGCGTGCCGTCCGCGTGCTGGACGATCACGTTCGGGCAGGCGAACTGCGGCGGCCAGGTCGCGTGCTCCACCACTTCCGTCGTGCCCACCGCGGCCAGGGCGGCCAGCGTCGCCGCGTCCAGCCGCTGGTCGGCGGTGGCGGCGTCGGGCGAGGAGACGTCGATGCGCGGCCAGTGCCCGGCCTCACCCACGGTCATGCCGAAATCGGCGATGAAGCTGGCAAGCTGGAACACCGAGGCCATGATCCGCCGCCCGCCCGAGGCGCCGACGGCGATGATCGGCCGGCCGTCCTCGGCGATGATGACGGGGCACATGTTGGTCAGCGCCCGCTTGCCCGGCGCCAGCGAGTTCGGCATGCCCGGCCGCGGGTCGAACCACATGATGCCGTTGTTGAGCAGGATGCCGGTTTCCGGCAGCACCACGCGGCTGCCCATGGTGGACATCAGCGTGGTTGTCACCGAAACCATCGTGCCCTCGGCATCGCACACCGTCAGGTGCGTGGTGCAGGTCTCCTCCTTCTCCCCCGCACCGGGGCCGGAGCCGCCGAGGCGTTCGGCGTAGGCGGTGCGCAGCGTCTCGGCCAGCGTCGCATACCATTGCGCGTCCGGCCGGTGCGCGTAGGGCACGTCGCGCATCTTCTCGAGCACGCCCTTCAGCGTCGGCGCGGCGGTCAGCCCGGTGGCCAGCTGGAACGTGCGGCCATTCCGCCACGCCACTTCGGTGGCCGGGCGGATGACGGCGGCGGTGGCGCGCAGATCCTCGGCGGAGATCACCCCGCCGACGGTGGCCTGATCACGCACGAAGGCCGCCGCGATATCGCCCTCGTAATAGTCGCGCAGCCCGGCATGGGCGAGGCGCTCCAGCGTGTCCGGCAGGCGGCCCTGGCGGAAGAACTGCGGCTTGCCCTCCATCGCGGGAATCCACGGCAGGCCGCCGGGAAGATAAACCCGCGCGGATTCGGCATAGTTGCGCATGGTGCCGGCAGCCGAGGCCAGCTTCAGCGTGGTGAACCAGTCCCGCGCCAGGCCGCGCTTGGCCAGCGCCACCGCCGGCGCCATCACCTCGCGCAGCGGCAGCTTGCCCCAGGTCGCGTGCAGCTTCTCATACCCTGCAACCGACGACGGCACCGCCACCGAGAGCGGCCCGTGGATATTGGCATCGCCCTCCACCTCCGCCCATTTGAAACTCTCGGTGGACATACGTCCGGTGAGCTTGAAAAAGCCCGGCTCCAGCTTGCCCGGCGCCTTCGGCCCGAAATCGACAACCTTTGCCTTCGCCTCGCCGGCCTTGTGCACCACAGCGAAGCCGATGCCGCCGATGCCGGAATTCCAAGGCTCCACCACGGTCAGAGCGAATGCGGTGGCGACGGCCGCGTCGATCGCGTTGCCGCCGGCTTCCAGCACCGCGATCCCCGCCTCCGCCGCGTCCCGCGCCTGGCTGGCGACGATACCGCGCCGGCCGGTGGCGGTCGGCTTGGTGACCTGCCAATGCTGGATCACGTGGTCGGGCGGCGTGTAGCTGGCAACATGGTCCATGACCGGGCTCCTGTGCGGACGGGGTAGGCGAAGTCTGCCCCCATTCGCGCCCGGCGTGTAGCCCTACGCGGGCGGCGCATCACATGGCGAAAGGCAAGGAGCAGGAAGAGGCTTCTATTTTGAAAAAAAGAAGCAAAAAACTTTTGACCATGGCTTCGGCGCGAACCCGTACAGTTGATTGAAAATCCGGCGAAGCCAAAAAATCTCCTCTGCAGCAACACCCCATCCGAGAGCACGCCCCCGCCCAACGGGAAAAGTTTTTTTGCTTCTTTTTGTTCACAAAAAGAAGACGCTTCCTTCTTCTACCCTACCCAAACCGCTCCAACCGATACCAAGGATTGGGCGCCACCCCCCGCAGCACCGCATCCGCCGTCATCCGCCCCATCACCGGCCCCAGCGTGTAGCCGTTGGCGGTGATAGCGTTGAAGAAACCCGGCAGCCCCAGTGCTTCGCCCACCAGCGGCGCGCGGTCGACCGCCACGTTCACCCCCGTCCAGCTCCGCACCACCGACAGGCCGCGCAGCGCCGGCAGCACGCGGGCGGCGACCCAGAGGTTGCCCTCGATGTTGCGGCGCGTGTTGCGGCTGCGGCCGTCCTCGCCGGAGAAATGCCCATACCAGCCGCCGCCGATCAGCAGCCCGCCGCTGTCCTGCTGCTTCAGCGACAGGTGGCGGTGGGCCAGCGCCACAAGCCCCTCGACCAGCCGCGGCGCCGGATCGGTGACGATCACCTGCTGCACCGTGCCAGTCACCGGCAGGTCGAGCCCCACCATCGCGCCGATCGCCCGCCCCCACGGCCCGGCGCAGTTGATCACCCGCCCGGCACGGATCGGGCCGCGCTCGGTATCCACCAGCCAGCCGGTGCCGTCGCGGCTGATGGCGAGCACGCCGGCGCCGCGCAGCAGCCGCGCGCCGTGCTGTTGGGCGAGACGGGAGAGCGCCATCGTGCCGCGCAGCGGGTCGATCCGCCCCTCGGCCGGGCAGACGCTGGCGCCGTGCAGGTCCTCGGCGAGGTGCGGCGCCATGGTGCGCAGTTCGTTCCGGCCGATCACGTGGCTTTCGATACCCCAGCGCGCCTCCATCGCCGTCTTGCGGCGCAGGAAATCCAGCCCGCGCGGGCTATCGGCCAGCACCAGCCCGCCGGGGGTGGACAGGCCGAGCGACTCGCCCGCCGCCGCGGCGATCTCATGCCAGAGCCCGACGCTCTCGGCACCCAGCGGCAGCGTATGCGCCGCCGGCCCGCCATCCTCCGGCATGCCGCGATACTCGAAATCATAGGAGATGAGCTGCACATGCAGGCTGCCGGCATTCGCGGTCGCCGCAGCCAGCCCGGCCTCGTCGCGCTCGGCCACCAGCACATCCGCCCCCTCGCGCGCCAGGTAATAGGCCACCGACAGGCCGACGGAGCCGCCGCCGATCACCAGGATATCCGTCTCCCGCCGCGTCGCATCCGCGCGCAGCACCGGCACCCGGCGGCTGGGCAAGGCGGGATCGACCAGCAGCGGCGCGTCGAACTCCCGCTCCTCGAACATCAGCGCCGCCGCGGGCACCGGGCGGGCGGGATGGCGCGGGGCGGCGAAGCTTGCGGCATCCGGCGCATCCGGCAGCAGCCGGGCGAGCGGCACCGCGCAGAACCGACCCTGGCAGCGCCCCATGCCGGCCCGCGTCGCCTTCTTCAGCGCGGCAAGCGACACGAGGCCGCCGGCCATCTCGGCGCGCAGCCGCCCGGCGGTCACCTCCTCGCAGCGGCACAGGATGGTCTCATCGGCGATGGCGGCAGGCGGCGGCGGCCGGAACAGCGCCCACAGCGCCGCCTGAAACCGCTCGGCGCGATCGAGCATCGCCCCGGCTGCCGCGTCCTCCCCCGCCGCGAACCCCAGATCGCGCGCCGCCGCCAGCCCTGCCAGACGCCCGCGCGCCAGCGCCACCCGCGAGCCGCCCAACCGCGCCCCGTCGCCCACCGCGAACACCTCCGGCCGCGAGGTCCGCCCCTCCCGGTCCGTCATCGTGGCGAGATGCCCCAGCCCCACGTCGATGAACTGATGCGCACAATCGAGCGCCCGGGCCAGCCCGGTTTCCGGCTGGAACCCGAGGTTGAGCGTCACCAACCCCGCCGCGATCACCTGCCCGTCAGACAGGCGCACCCGCTCCGCCCGCCTTTCGCCCTCCACCGCCACCACCTGCCGCCCCCCCAGCACGGGACTCCCCGCCCGCGAGAGCCGCCGCAGCAGCCCGATCCCCTGCCGCGCCAGCCACGCATCCGCCCGCAGCATCCCCCAGGCCGCGTGCAAGCTACCCAGCCCCGGCCCGGCCGCGGCCTCCACGACCGCCGCGACCTCTACGCCCCCCTCCGCCAGCTCCGCCGCCAGTTGCAGGTTGAGCGGCCCGCCCCCCGCCACCACCACCCGCGCGACCGGAGAAACCCTCTGCGCCCGCGCGAGGCTCTGCAACGCCCCGGTCGTCATCACGCCCGGCAGAGTCCAGCCCGGCACCGGCACCGGCCGCTCATGCGCGCCAGGTGCCAGGATCAGCCGGCGCGGATGCAGCGTCACCGCCACCCCGCAGATCACCGCCGCCATTTCATCCGGTGCGAAGGCGGCCCAGGCGATGGCATCCGTCTCGATCGCCACCCCCGCCGCCACCGCCCGCGCCCGCAACGCCAGCCCCTCGGCAAACTGCCCATCCGGCGCAGCATCGGCATGCGACGGCGCGAGCGGCTTGTGATACTGCCCCCCCGTCGCCGTCCGCTCGTCCAGCACCACCACCGCCGCCCCGGCCTCCGCCGCCGCCACCGCCGCCGCCAGCCCCGCCGGCCCCGCGCCGACCACCAGCACGTCGCACGACCGCGCCGGGGCCTGCTCGCCCACCGGCGGCGCCACCAGCGGCGCGAGCGGCAACGCGGCGGCCCCGCTGACCGCCATGCCGTCCGCCGCCTTCGTCATGCACGCCCGCTGGCCGATCCGCCCATCGACGGTCACCACGCAGTCCCAGCACGCCCCCATGCCGCAATACACCCCGCGCGGCGCCCCGCCCGCCGTCTCCCGCAACGCCAGCACCCCCGCCGCCGACAGCGCCGCCGCGATCGTCTCCCCCTCGATCGCCGGGATCGTTCGCCCCTCAAAGGCGAAGCTGATGGCCCGGCCGACCGGGCGGATCTGGGGGGTCGTCAAGCGCATGCGGAATCCTTGGCGAGGGGAATACCCCACAAGGCTGCCACGCCGTGCCGGCTGGGACTAGCGCCGGCGGCGCACAACCCCGAACGCCGCCAGCCCCAGGCCCAGCAGCGCCATCGAAGCCGGCTCCGGCACCGGCACTTCCGACAGCACGATCGCGAAGCCGGCATAGCCGCTGTCCTGATTCCACGACCAGGCTTCGGGATTGCCGGCCCGGACCTCATAGGTGTCCGCACCGAGCCAGACATTCGGCGTCGCCAGGAAATACGAATACGGCCACGGATTGCTCTGCGGCGCCGCGTAGGTCCCCACCGTCACGTTGTCCGTCACGTTGTAAAGCTCAAGCGTCGTCGTCGTCAGCAACGACGCGAAGTAATACACTTCAACCGATGAGATGTATTTCGTCTCGGTCAGCGTGAACAACGTCGGCACCAACGGCCCTGACGGCTGCATATAAACAGTTAAACCATTGAAATTATTTAAAATCACTTCCGCCGACGCGGCCGAGGGCGCTGCCGCCGCAAGGCCCGAAAACAGCACCGCCGCAGCATATGCCTTGAAATTCATTGGGTCGTTCTCTCCATTGATACCAGCCCGGTGCGTTCAACCCATGGCACAACGAAGGTCGGCAATATCCGCGCCATTTTATAACCCACTGTAATCGCTGGCCCAATAGTCGCCCCCTCACCCGACTGTAAATTTTCCTGACAGCCCCGCCCCGCTACCCCGCCTCCCGTCCCGGCTTGCCCCCAAGCCGCATTTCGTCTGTTGTCACGCAAAGCTGACACTCACACGCAGGGCACCGACATGAGCGACTACGACCTCGTCATCCGCGGCGGCACCGTCGTCACCGGCACCGACACCTTCCGCGCCGACGTCGGCATCACCGCCGGCCGCATCGCCGCCCTCGGCACCAACCTGCACGGCGCCTCCAAGCTCGACGCAGACGGCCTCCTCGTCCTCCCCGGCGGCATCGACACCCACTGCCACATCGAACAGCTCCAGGAAGGCGGCGGTGCGGACGAGGAAACCTGGGAGACCGGCAGCCGCGCCTGCCTCGCCGGCGGCACCACCTCCGTCATCTCCTTCTCCACCCAATTCAAAGGCCAGGGCATCCTCGCCCCCCTGGCCGAATACCGCCGCCGCGCCGCCGCCGCCACCGTCGATTACGGCTTCCACCAGATCATCACCGACGCCACCGACGACGTCATCTGGAAGGAAATCCCCGAAGCCGTCGCCCAAGGCGTGCGCAGCCTGAAAGTCTTCCTCACCTACGACCCCCTCCAGCTCGACGACCGCGCCTACCTCCGCGTCCTCGCCGCCGCGCGGCGCGCCGGCGCGCTGGTCACCGTCCATTGCGAGAACTACGAAGCCATCAAATGGCGCACCGAGGCCCTCCTCGCCGACGGCCGCACCGAACCCAAATACCACGCCTGGTCCCGCCCGAAGATGATCGAGCGCGAGGCCACCCACCGCGCCATCGCCTTGGCCGAAATGGTCGACCAACCCATCCAGGTCTTCCACGTCTCCTGCTCCGAAGTCGCCGAGGAGATCGCCCGCGCCCAAGCCCGCGGCCTGAAAGTCTGGGGCGAAACCTGCCCCCAATACTTCGTCCTCACCGCCGCCGACATGGACCGCCC
>CAMCJI010000218.1 GCA_945874805.1 Asaia bogorensis
TGGCCCGCGCCCTGCTCCGCAACCCCCGCATCCTGCTGCTGGACGAAGCCACCAGCGCGCTGGACGCCGAAAGCGAAGCGGCGGTGCAACAGGCACTCGCCACCCTGCGCCAGGGCCGCACCACCATCGTCGTCGCCCACCGCCTGTCCACCGTGCGCGACGCCGACCTCGTCGTCGCCATGGAAAACGGCCAGGCGGTGGAACAAGGCACCCACGAGTCGCTGCTGGCCGCCGACGGCCTATATGCGCGGCTGGTGCGCACGCAGGGGCTCGCGGCGGGGTAGGGAGGCAAGGCGGGGGGCTTTGCCCCCTGTGTCTTCCTTTACTGCGGTTTCGAGCCAGTCTGTGGTGCGGGTAGGTTTTGTATCGGTTGGGATCTCCGCGCCGCCGGCTTTCAGCATGGCGGGCAGGTTTCCGTTGATGTCGATTTGCGGCGGGTCGCCTGGGTCTTGTTGTTGCGGCACCCGGCGTTACGGGCGTCGAGGCAGCCGAGGTAGTCGTTGCTTGTGGGGCCGAAGGCTCGCTGGCAGACACCGCAGAAAACCTTGCGCGTGACCAGATGCCGAGGGCGGCGGCGGTCCCAGAAGCCGGTCTGCTGGTTGCCTTCGCTCGCGGCGGGGAGTGCTTCTGCGGCCAGCCGGGCCTCGACGGCGTCCCAGGCGGACTGGTCGATGATGCGCAGGTGCGGCACATCGGTCTCGATCTCGGCGTCCGACGGGTTACGGCGGCGGCCCTTTCGGCCCGGACATGTACTGCACGAAGCGCTCGACGTCATCGGCCAAGCCGGGGCCGTATGCGCTGAAGGGGAGACCATATCACTTTGAGCTGCGTGGAGCCGCAAGCGCCTGGGTCGGCCACCCGTGGACGGTTTTCACGGCCCGGTTCCAGGCCTGGGCTATCCTGCGCATGTCCGCAGAGAGGCTGCACACAAGGGAACAGCTGGACAGGTATGCTGATCAGATTCGGCCCTCCTTCGAGGCGGCCCCGACCGAGACAGCTCTTTGACTTGCCGAGGCCGTACAGCCACTCGGTCAGGCAGGCATCGCCTCGATGATCCGTCGCGTCTCCCGATCGATTCCGTCGGAAGGCTTCGGCACCCACATATTTCGCCGTGTCCAACGGCCCCACCGCCCCACTCGCTGATCCCACTCACGCGGCTGCCACCGCCGCCGTCCTCGCCATCGGCGCAGCAACCGCAGATAAGGCCTATAACGAGGGAAATACAGTCCTCGCCGCCCGGGCTTACCAACAGGCGATCGGACGCTTGCGCAGTCAATGCATGTGATGATCGGCCCTCAATCGCACGAATCACCAAGCGGGGGCAGGCCGGATGGCGATTGACGTGCGTATGCGCGCGCCCGGCAAGTGTCATGCTCAACTTTGCCGTAAATTGCCCATTCCTTTCTGAATGCCGGCCACGTCATGATGATCCTGTGCAGAAAGTCCGGCCCGTATCGAGGACGGCGCTGCGCCGGCGGGCGTCATCAGGTGTTCGCGCGAACGACACAAGAAACTGGCTCGGGAGATGACCGTGACGCGCAGACGCGATTTCATTGCCGGTTTGACGGGGGCGGCCTCGCTGTCTCTCGGCCTTCGCCACCTCAATCCCATTACCGCGGCGCAAGCAGCGGAACCGGTGCGAGGCGGCAATCTGTCCGCCGCGATCGTGCTGGAAACGGCCAGCCTGGATCCGATCTTCGGCAATGCCGGGGGCGCGGACCGCTCGTACTACAATCTCTACACCGAGAATCTGCTCTACCAGGATGCGGCCGGGGTGTTCCATCCGGTTCTGGCGGAAAGCTGGGAATTGGCGCCGGACCGGCTTTCGCTGATGTTCAAGCTGCGCCCGGGCGTGAAGTTTCAGGACGGCACGCCGTTCGACGCCGCGGCGGTAAAGTTCAACCTCGAACGTGTGATCGATCCGGCGGTAGGGTCGCGGGCCCGGCAGTACATGACCGAGCTCGACTCCGTCGAGGTGATCGATCCACTGAAGGTGAAGATCAAGCTGAAGCGGCCTTCGGGGCCGTTTCTGAACGTGCTGGCAACCGAGCCAGGCTCGATGCTCTCGCCCACGGCGGTGCGGCAGCGGGGCGCCGAGTTCGCGCGCAGTCCGGTGGGCACCGGGCCGTTCACCATCGTCAGGTGGGGTGGCGGCAGGCTCGAGGCGAAGCGGTTCGACGGGTATTGGGGCCGGCCGGCCTATCTGGATACGGTGACGCTGCGGGTGATCTCCAACACGGCGGTGAAGCTCGTTGAGCTCAAGAGCGGCAATGTGCA
Organism: Asaia bogorensis; assembly: GCA_945874805.1. Classification (GTDB taxonomy): domain Bacteria; phylum Pseudomonadota; class Alphaproteobacteria; order Acetobacterales; family Acetobacteraceae; genus CAIRTN01. Next base: position 2,278 of record CAMCJI010000218.1, read on the forward strand.
GCTCGGCGACGTGGTGCAGGTGAAGGACATGGCCGAGATCGAGGCCGACCCGAAGCTGCGGTTGCTCGACACCATCCAGCACATCACCTCCTACATCTCGTTCAACAACGCGGCCGAGCCGTTCAAGAGCAATCTCGATCTGCGCAAGGCGATCTCCTACGCGGTGAACCGCGAGGCGATTGAGAAGGCGATCTCGCGCGGGCAGGGCGGCGTGCTGAACTCCGTGGAGGTGCCGACCTCGCCGGCCTGGAGCAAGGAGATCAAGGGTCATCCCTACGACCCGAAGCTGGCGCGTGAGGCGTATCAGCGGTCTGGGCACAAGGGGCCACTGACGTTTCTGGTGATCCAGCGCGATCCGGACACGCACGTGGCCCAACTCGTGCAGGCCATGTGCAAGGCCGCGGGGATCGACCTGCGTATCGAGGTGCTGGAGCGGCTGGCCTGGGTGGAGCGGGTGCTCAACGCGAAATACGAGATGGGGCTGTTGCGGGCCTCGAGCCCGGCGTCGGACCCGGATATCCCGTTCTCGCAGTTCTACGGTCGGTCGGCGGCCAACGACTATTCGCAGATCAAGAACCCCGAGATCTGGGACATGATCGATCGGGCGCGGGGGCTGTCGGATATGAACGAGCGCCGGCAGATCTATGTGGCGATCCAGCAGAAGATCGTCGATAATCACTGGCAGACCTACCTGTTCTGGCGGCCGCAGAAGGAAGTGGCGCGCAAGGAACTGCAGGGCTTCAGCCGTGAATACGTCGGCGCGTGGCGCTACAACGACATGTGGCTGGCACCCGGCTAGTCAGGTCGGACGCGAGCCGAACGGCCCCGCGGATGCGCTGCGGGTGCCGGGTGGAGAATGATTTTTTGACCGACCGGAGGACCGCATGAACACGATGATAGGCGCGAAGGCGCGCAAACACCCGATCATCGATACGGACGTTCATCACAACAACGCCCACAAATCCGACCTCTATCCGTATATGACGCGGTTCAACGCCGAGCGTTTCTCGGAATACGGGTTCGGGGTGCAGAACTCCTTTGCCTTCAACGGCGGGAGCCGCGGGCGTCGGTTCGACGTGGTCGACGAGAAGAACCCGGCGCCGGATAGCGTCGGGGCCGCTGCCTATGATGTCGACGATACGCGCCGGCGGTTGCTGGACGGTTTGGGGATCGATCTTGCGATCCTGACCGGCGGGCCGGGGCAGACCTGCAGCGCAATGATGGATGTCGACTATGCGTCCGCCATTTGCCGGGCGTTCAACGATTATTCGATTGAGCATTGGGTGGCGCGCGACAGCCGGTTCCGCCTCGTGCTGCACATCAATGCGCAGGATCCGGTGGGGGCGGCGGCCGAAATCGACCGGCTTGGCCCGCACCCGGCGGTGTGCGCGGTGATGCTGGGCTGCGGCTCGCCGCGGCCGTTTGGCAACCGTTTCTACCATCCGATCTACGAGGCCTGTGTGCGCAACGGCCTCGCGGTGTGCATGCATTTCGGCGGCGAAGGCGCGGGCATCAACCCGCCCCCCTCGGCCGCCGGATATCCCAGCTATTACATCGAGAACCGGCAGCTGCGGTCTTCCTTCTACGCCGTCCACGTTGTCAGCTTCATCTTCGAGGGCGTGTTCGACAAGTTCCCGACCCTCAAGATTGGCATGCTCGAGGGCGGTTTCGCCTGGGTCGCGCCGTTGATGTGGAAGATGGATCTCGACTGGAAGGGGCTGCGTCGGCAGACGCCTTGGGTGAAGCGGTTGCCGAGCGAATACCTGAAGGATCACATCCGCTTCTCGACCCAGCCGATGGAGGAGCCGGGCGACCCCAACGCCCTGAAGCACATCATCGACTGGATGGACGGCAGCCGGACGCTGATGTTTGCCACCGACTACCCGCACTGGGACTGGGACGACCCCGCAATGACACTGGCCGGCTACCCGGAGGACCTGCGGCGGCGGATCTTCTGTGAGAACGCGTTGGACACGTTCAGCCTCACGCTGCCCTCGATGTCGCAGGCGGCCTGACCGGAGCGATCGACAATGGTCAGCAAATACGAAGTGTGTTTCGCCGACGAGATTCCCGTCGGCGGACGAAGGATCGTGGGTGCCGCGGGTCGCAGCATCGGCGTGTTCAACATCGACAACCAGTTCTACGCCGTGCGCAACAGCTGCCCGCACCGCGGCGCGCCGCTGTGTCTTGGGGCGATCGACAGCTATGTCACCGGGGCCAAGCCCGGTGACTTCGCCTTCGAACGCGACGGGGAAATCCTGCGATGCCCATGGCATGGGTGGGAGTTCGACCTGAAGACAGGTGAGTCGGTGTTCAATCCGCACAAGGTCTGGGTGCGCAGCTATCCGGTCAGCGTCGAGACGGAGACGCGGGTGGTGGCGGCGAACGAGGCGTCGGTGCTGGAAAAGGACAGCGGCATCGAGACCTACCCGGTCTCCATAGAGACGACCGAGGGGCAGGAACGGCCGATGGTCTACGTGCACTTGTAGCGTGCGGCGCCGGTCAGGGTGACGAGCTTCCGGCGATCACCCGGCCGATGCGGATGATCTTGGCTTCGTTCTCGGTCGTCCAGGCGCAGGAGAGGTTCAGGGCGAAGAAGTTCTCGAACGACTGCGCGGCAGAAAAGACCGGGCCGGGCAGGATGCCGACGTCGTGGCGCTGCAGCGCGGTGATGGCGCTGCTCGACGAGAAGCGCAGCGGCCCGCGGATCCAGCACATGAACCCGCCGGCGGGCTGGCTGACCGAGCATTCGGGGGAAAGATTCTCGGCCAGCAGGCGCAGGCCGCGCTCCATGCGCGCCGCCAGGTTCTGGCGGAGCCCGCGCAGGTTGCGATCGAGACTGCGGCTGGCCAGATACTGGGCCACCGCGCGTTGGACGCGCCTGTCGCTGGTGAGGTAGCCACCGAGGTAGGAGGCGGCGAGCAGGCGGCGGGTGTGCTTGCCGGCGATCACCCAGCCCAGGCCGTATTCGGGCGACAGGCTGTATTCGAAGCTGCTGAACTGGATCACGGTGTCGCCGGTGTCGAACTTCTTCAGCGAGGGAGCGTGGCCCTTGCCGTAGTTGAGTTCTCCCAACATGTCGTTCTCGACGATGGTGACATCGTATTTCTGGGCTGCCGCGACGATGCGCTGCATGGCGCTCTCGCTGTAGGTGACGCCGGTCGGGAAATGGTGGTTGGCCATCAGCAGGGCCATGCGGATCCGGTTGTTGCTGACCAGATATTTGAACTGGTCGGGGTCGGTGCCGTGCTTGGGGTGGGAATAGATCTCCACCACCCGCAGGTTGCGGCGCTTGATGGCGGAGAGCGACGGAAAATAGGATGGGCTTTCGATCAGGATCACGTCGCCTGGATCGGTGAAGGCATCGAGGCAGAGGTTGAATCCCTGCATCGCGGAGCCGGTGATGACGATGTCCTGGCTGCGCGACATCACGCCACGCTGGGCGGCGCGGCGGGCGATCTGCGCGCGCAATTCCAGGTTGCCTGCGGCAGCATCGTCGACGGGTGTCGTTTGCTGGCGCAGGATCCGCCTGAGTATCCGGTCGAGCTCCGAGCAGTCGTAGAGATCGTCGCTCGGCTTGGGGGCGCCGAAAGCCTCCAGGGCACGTCGCTGCCAGGCGAGCAGCAGCGAGCGCGGCACGTCCTGAATCGCCACCGGCTCCACGGAGCCTTCATCGCCCTGGGGAAAGTCGCGCAGCTGCGGCGGGATGCGTGTGAGGTAGAAGCCCGAGCGTGGCCGCGCCACGCAATAGCCCTGACTTTCGAGCAACTCGTAGCCGTGATGCACCGTGACGGTGCTGAATCCGGTCTGGAGGCTCATTTGCCGCACCGATGGCAGCCTGTCGCCGACCTTCAACGTTCCCGCATCAATGCGGTTCCGGATAAGGCTGACGACGGCATCGTAGAGGTACGACATGGGCGACGGTAACTGTACCGAGTTTTGCTGTCCATCCGTACATTCATCGGAATCCGCATGACAGTCGGCGGGTCGCGGCCAGCTTCACCCGCCGATCCGCCCTTTTCGTGCGGTGGGAGGGCCGATCCACCGGGGCCATCGCTCGATCTGTACGGTGTGCTGATCGAAATGCCGCTGACCTGCCCATGGAACCGTCGCGGACCATTCGGCATAGTGGCAGAATTGGAGGAATGTCGGTCGTGCAGCACAAAACAACGGATGGCGGGTAGGCCGGTCGCGATGACGGGAACCGGGAGTTGGACCGCTCTCTGTCGCTTTGATGAAATTCCGGGCGACGGCATGTATCCGTTCGAAATCGGAGACCTGCGGGTGGCCCTCTACCTGATCGGTGGCAGGCTATATGCGACCAACAACGTGTGCTCGCACGCCTTCGCGCTCCTGACCGACGGCTGGCTCGACGATACCCTGGTGGAATGCCCGCTGCATGGCGCACAGTTCGACGTGACCACCGGCGAGGTGGCACGCGGACCAGCCGACTGCGCGGTCGCGGCCTTTCCAACGCGCGTTCGCGAAGGACTGGTGGAAGTGAAGACAACCGACCAGCCCTGACGAGAACGGGGCGGCCGCAATGGGGGGCCAATGAACGCCTGGATGGACGCCCAACAGGGCAGCGGCGATGGCGGCAGGGTGGGCGCACCTCAGGATGAGCCGCCGGTGCTGCGCGTGAGCGGGCTGCACGTGGCGTTCGACACGGGCGCTGGCCGCGTTCAGGTGGTCGAGGATATCAGCTTCACCATCGCGGCCGGCCGGACCGTGGCGCTGGTTGGCGAGTCGGGCTCGGGCAAGTCGGTGACCAGCCTGGCGGTCATGCGCCTGCTGCCATCGCCCCCGGCGGAGCTGTCGGGGCGCATCGAATTTCAGGACGGGGCGGGAGGCAGCTGGGACTTCGCCCGCCAGACCGACGCCCAGATGCGCAGCTTCCGTGGCGACCGGGTCACGATGATCTTTCAGGAGCCGATGACGAGCCTGAACCCGGTCCACACCGTCGGCGAGCAGATATCGGAGGCGCTGCTCGTCCATCGGAAGATGCCGCGGCGCGCGCGCCACGAGGCGGCGGTTCGCATGCTGGCGCGTGTCGGCATCCCCGAGCCGGAGCGCCGTGCAGCGGCCTATCCGCACGAGCTTTCGGGCGGCATGCGCCAGCGCGTGAT
>CAMCJI010000219.1 GCA_945874805.1 Asaia bogorensis
TGCGCCTCCGGTCGGGCTACGCCCTCCCTACGCCGCAAGCGTCAGAGAACTTTCTCATCTTGATTGTCGCGCGTTCTCACACTGATTGTCGCGCCGCAGCCCGGTGGCGGACAGCATGCTGGCCAATGATCTCCCGCAGGATTTCGACCGTCCGGTCGAGGCTCTGGCCGAGGGGGGTGAGGAAGGACATGGCGTATATCTAACGTAATATGTTAGATATGGCAAGGGAAGGGTCTTCTTTTTTGAAAAAAAGAAGCAAAAAACTTTTGGACGTTGGATGGGGGTGGCGCGCGACGTCAGGTTTTGTCGAAGGGGGTTTTTATGGCTTCGCCGGGATGTCGCCCGACGATGCGGCTTGGCGGCGAAGCCAAAGGTTCTTCCTTCGTCGAACTGTGCCGGTGCGGCGGAGGCACGGCGTGGGTCCTCGGAACAAGTCCGAGGATGACGTGCTCTTTGGCCCGAGGATGCCGGGTTTCGGTGGGGAGGCCGGGCGCCAAACGGAGGAAGTTTTTTTGCTTCTTTTTGTTCACAAAAAGAAGATTCTTCTGGCTTTCTGCTGTCTTGCTCTCTGGGTGGCCGAAGCAAGGCGTGGGTCCTCGGAATAAGTCCGAGGACGACGTGAACGCCTTGCCTTCCCTACGCGTCGTCGTCCCGGTCGAACGGGTTTTTGGTGCCGCGGAATTCGATGCGGATGGGGGTGCCGGGGAGGTCGAAGGTTTCGCGCAGGCCGTTGGCGAGGTAGCGCTGGTAGTCTTCGGGGGTTTGTTCGGCGCGGGTTCCGAAGACGATGAAGGTGGGGGGGCGGGCTTTCGCCTGGGTCATGTAGCGCAGTTTCAGGCGCCGGCCGGAGACGAGTGGGGCGGCGTGGCGTTCCAAAGCGCGTTCGAACCAGCGGTTCAGGGCGCCGGTGGCGACGCGTTTGTTCCAGACATCGTGGGCTTTGCGGATGGTGGGCAGGAGTTTGTCCACGCCCTTGCCGGTCAGCGCCGAGAGGGTGATGACGGGGATGCCTTTCATTTGGGCGAGGCTGGTTTCCAGGCGGTCCGAGATGGCTTTGCGGACGACTTCGCGTTCTTCCACCGCGTCCCACTTGGTCAGGCAGAGGACGCAGGCGCGGCCTTCGCGTTCGACGAGGCGGGCGATCTGGAGGTCCTGGTCGTGCAGGCCGAGCGAGGCGTCGACGGCGAGGACGACGACTTCGGCCATGCGCAGGGCGCCGAGCGCGGAGCCGACGGAGAGTTTTTCGAGGTCTTCCTCGACGCGGGCGCGTTTGCGCATGCCGGCGGTGTCCACCAGATCGATGGCGCCGACGGCGTCGTGCAGGCGGGCGGTGATGGCGTCCCGGGTGAGGCCGGGTTCGGGGCCGGTGATCATCCGCTCCTCACCGAGCAGGCGGTTCATCAGCGTCGATTTGCCGGCGTTGGGGCGGCCGACGATGGCGAGTTGCAGGGGTTTGCCCTCGTCAGACTCCGGCTCGATGACTTCCTCGGGCACGCGGTCGGCGATTTCGCCCATCAGGTCGGCCAGGCCGTCGCCGTGTTCGGCGGAGACGGCGACGGGGGTGCCGAGGCCGAGCGAATAAGCCTCCAGGGCGGAGTTGCTGCCGGCGCGGCCCTCGGCCTTGTTGACGACCAGCAGCACCGGCTTGCCCTGCCGGCGCAGCCAGTTGGCGAAGTGGCTGTCGGCCGGGGTGATGCCGGCGCGGGCATCGACCACGAACAGCACCAGATCAGCCGTCGCGACCGCGGACTGGCTGCTCTCCTTCATGCGCGCATAAATGCTGTCGGGCGCGGATTCCTCCAGCCCGGCGGTATCGACCATGCGGACGAGACGCCCGCGCAGCATCGCCTCCGCCTCCTTGCGGTCGCGGGTGACGCCGGGGGTGTCGGCAACAATGGCCTGACGGCGGCCGACAAGCTTGTTGAAGAGCGTGCTCTTGCCGACATTCGGCCGCCCCGCGATGACAACGACGGGCAGCATTTTGATGATTCCTTGGTGGTGGGTAAGGCGGAAGCGGAAGAGTCTTCTTTTTTTGGAAAAAAAGAAGCAAAACCACTTTTGTTCGTTGGGTGGGGGCGTGGTCGCGGCGTTGGGGCTGGTCGGGGGCGGATTTTATGGCTTCGCCGGATTGTCACCCGATTGTCCGGTTTGGCGGCGAAGCCAGGATAAAAGTTTTTTGCTTCTTTTTTTCAAAAAAGAAGATGCTTGCCTGCCTCTTGCCTTCCTGCCCCTTGCCTGACCTTCACCGATAGCAGGTGATCGTGCCGTCTTCGGTGATGACGTACATGGCGCCGCCGGCGAGGACGGGGGCCATGGCGGCGGCGGAGGAGAGTTTGGTGCGGCTAAGGATGGTGCCGGTGCTGGCGTCCAGGCTCAGCATGAGGCCTTGCGAGCCGGCGACCCAGGCGCGGTTGCCGGCGAGGACGGGGCCGAACCAGGTGATGGCGTCGCGGGTTTTTTCCATGTTTTCCCAGCGGTCGAACTGGGTGGCCCAGGCGACGGTGCCGTCGAGGCGGGAGATGGCGGCGACGATGGCGTCGGCGGAGACGAGGAAGAGCCAGTCGCCGGCGGGCCAGAGCATTTCGCCGGCGTAGATGTCGCGCTCCCACAGGCGGCGGCCGGAGCGCAGGTCGATCGAGGTGGCGAGGCCGCCGAGCGAGCCGGCATAGACGCGGGCGCCGACGATGGCGGGCAGGCCGCGGATGGCGGCGATCTCGCCCAGGGAGTTGGCGCGGGCGGTGACGCTGCCGAGCGTGTCGGCCCAGACGACGCTGCCGGAGGTGGTGCGCAGCGCGCGGAGTTCGCCGGAGCTGAAGCCGACGACGACGAGACCGTCCGCCACGGCGGGGGCGGGCAGGCCGAGGATGGTGGTTTCCGCGGCGGGGCCCTGGTGGGCCCAGAGGCGTTTGCCGTCGGCGGGGGCGAAGGCGATCACCTGGTCGTCCAGCGTGGTGAGGTAGATGCGGCCGTCGGCGATGGTGGGGGCGGAGCGGGCGGGGGTGGGGAGTTTCTGGCGCCAGATCACCGCGCCGTCGGCGGGGTTCATCGCCAGGAGTTCGGCGCGGCCGGTGGCGGCGTAGAGCACGCCGGCGTCGAGCCCGATGCCGCCGCCGATGTTGGTGCTGCGGTCGTCTTTCGGTTCGGTGGGGACGCGCCAGGCCTGGGCGCCGGTGCCGGCATCGAAGGCGGCGACGCGGCCGTCGCTGTCCATCGTGTAGACGCGCCCGCCCGCGATGATGGGCGGGGCGGTGAGTTTGCGCCGCGCGCCGCCGCCGGTGCCGATGCTGCTGCTCCAGGCGACGGATGGGGTGTCGCGCAGGACCATGTGGCCGCCGGGGTGGGCGGGGGTGGCGCCGGCCTGGGGGGCCTCGGGGATGGCGCCGGGCGGCGGCGGGGTGATGCTGCGGGCGGTGTTTTCGCTCAGCAGGCCGGGCCGGGCGTCCTGCACGGCGACGCGGGTGCCGGGCAGGCGCGGCTTTTCCTTGCCGAAGATGTCCTCATAGAGGCTGCAGCCACCGAGGGGGGCGGCGAAGACGGCCAGCAGGGCGGTGCGGCGCGAGAGGGGGTGGGGCATCGGGAGCCTCAGCGATTCATTGTTCGTCATCGGCCGATCTGGGCAAGCAGGCCGTTGGCCCGGCCGCGCACGCCTTCGGGGGCGGTGACGTCCTGGGAGAGGCGGCGCAGCGTGTCGCGCGCGGCGTCCGGCTTGCCTTGGCGCAGGGCGAGGAGGGCCTGGGCTTCCTCGGCCAGCGGGCGGAGCGCGTTGCCGGGGGCGGTGAGCGGGGCGAGGCGGGCCTCGATTTGCGAGGGATCGCCGGCGTCGAGCTGGTAGTGGGCCCAGTGGAGGCGGGCGACGTCGCGCAGGAGGGGGTCGGCGGCGCTGTCGTTGGCGACGTTGTCCCATTGGGAGAGGGCGGCGTCGCGCTCGCCGGCGTCGGCGGCCAGGGCTGCGAGGCGCAGGCGGGCGAGGGTGCGGTAGGTGGCGCTGCCTTCGGCGGCAACGCGGGCGAGGTCGGCGCGGGCGGGGGCGCGGTCAGTCACGCCGGGGTCTTCGGCGGCGCGGGTGGCGGAGAGGTAGATGGTGGCGATGCGCGCGGCATCCTTGGCGCTGTAGTCTTTCCAGATCTCCCAGCCGGCGGCGCCGGCGACGCAGAGCAGGGCCAGACCGAGCAAGGCACCGCCATAGCGCTTGAACATCGCGTTCATGCGGTCGGCGCGAAGGTCTTCTTCGACCTCTTTGAAAATATCGGACAAGGCGGTCTCCAGGCTGGGCGGCCATGCGGGCGCCGGACCATACAGGCGGCCCCGGTGCAGAGCAAACGGGCAAGGATTTGTTCACCTGGGGCTGCGATGCTGGGGCATGCGCATTCCGTTCCGTCTGTTGCCGTTGCTTGTTCTGCTGGGGGCCTGTGCGGCTGCGTCGCCGCAGTGGCATGGGGGGCTGACGGGGGTGGATTGCTCGTTCAGCCGCAGCCAGCAGGGCCGGCCGTATTGCAATGTGCATGAGCCGGCGCCGGAGCGGCCGCCGTACTGCACGCGCAGCCTGGGGACGATTGAGTGCTGGTCGAACCCGGCGGCGCTGCCGGGGCCGCCGCGGGAGGTGGCGGATCAGGCGCGCAGCCTGACGGTGGAGCAGGAACGCTGGCGGACGCAGGGGCTGCCGTTGTTCTGAGTTGCGTACCCGGCTTTGGCGGCGGGGTCACATCGCCGTAATGTAGCGGCTTCTCCTGCCGACGGACCCTGCCAGATGTCGCAAGCCGCCATGCCCATGCCTGCCGCGCCGGCGGTTCGGACGACCTTTCCGGTGCTGATCGCGCTGAGTTTCTGCCATCTGCTCAACGACATGATGCAGTCGCTGATCTCGGCGCTGTATCCGATGCTGAAGGAGGATTTCGCGCTCGATTTCGCGCAGATCGGGCTGATCACGCTGACGTTTCAGCTGACCGCCTCGCTGTTGCAGCCGGCGGTGGGGATGGCGACGGACCGCACGCCGCGGCCGTTTTCGCTGGCGATCGGCATGGGGTCGACGCTGGTGGGGCTGCTGCTGCTGAGCCAGGCGCATTCCTACGCGATGATCCTGTTCAGCGCGGCACTGGTGGGGATCGGCTCGGCGGTGTTCCATCCCGAGTCCTCGCGGGTGGCGCGGCTGGCGTCCGGCGGGCGGTACGGGCTGGCGCAGTCGCTGTTCCAGGTGGGGGGGAATGCGGGGCAGGCGATCGGGCCGCTGCTGGCGGCCCTGGTGGTGCTGCCGCGCGGGCAGGATGCGATCGGCTGGTTCTCGCTCTCCGCGCTGCTGGGGATGGTGGTGCTGTTTCAGGTGGGGCGTTGGTACAGGCCGCGGATGGCGGCACCGCGCGGCAAAAAAGGGGTGGCGGGGGCGCCGACGGGGCTTTCGCGCAACCAGGTGCTGTTCGCGATCCTGGTGCTGATCGCGCTGATCTTTTCGAAGAACGTCTACAGCGCGGTGCTGAGTTCGTACTACACGTTCTATCTGATGCACCGCTTCAGCCTGGAGACGGCGGATGCGCAGGTGATGCTGTTCCTGTTCATGGCCTCGGTTGCCGTCGGCACGCTGCTGGGCGGGCCGCTGGGGGACCGGATCGGGCGCAAGGCGGTGATGTGGTTTTCCATCCTCGGGGTGCTGCCGTTCACCCTCGCCTTGCCCTACGCCGATCTGTTCTGGACGGGCGTGCTGACGGCGTTCATCGGGGCGGTGATGGCCTCGGCATTTCCGGCAATCCTGGTCTATGCGCAGGAACTGCTGCCGGGGCGGGTGGGGCTGGGGGCCGGGATCTTCTTCGGCTTCGCCTTCGGCCTGGGCGGGCTGGGAGCGGCGGTGATGGGGCGGCTGGCGGATGCGACCAGCATCGAATTCGTGTTCCAGGTCGCCTCCTTCCTGCCGCTGATCGGGCTGGCGACGGCGCTGCTGCCTGATCTCGCCCGCGCCAGGGCGAGGATCGCCGGCTGAGCCTACCCGCCGATATCGCGGCGCTGCTGGGCGAGGGCGTCGCGCTCGGGCGCCTGAACCGCTGGGCCGCCGCGGCCGAGGCGTTCGCGGCCGCCTGCGCCGGCGCACCGGAGCAGCCGCTCGCCTGGATGGGCCTGGCCACGGCCCGGCAGCGGCTGGCGCAGCGGGACGGCGCGATCGACGCGTTCCGCCGCAGCCTGCACCTCGACCCCACGCAACCCGCCGTGCTGGCCGGGCTCGCCGGGGTGCTGCACGAGGCCGGGCGGCTGGCGGAAGCCGAGGCGACCTATCGCCGCGCCCTGACCCTCGCCCCCGGCGACGCCATGCTGCGGGCCGGATTCGTCCACACCCTGCGCGCCCTCGGCCAACAGCCGGAAGCCGAGGCCCAGGCCCGGCTGGCCGTGCGGCTCGACCCCGGCTGCGGCCTGGCCCAGCTCGCCCTTGGCGCCGCCCTGCTCGATGCCGGCACTCCAGGAGGGGCGGAAGCCCTGGCTGCGGCCGCCCGGCTGCCGGCCGAACCCGGCGAGGCGGCCCTCGCCATCGGCATGGTGCAGCTGCTGCTCGGCGACTACGCGGCCGGCTGGGCCGGCTACGAATACCGCCACCGCGGCCTGGCACCGGACTGCCCGGAATGGGACGGCACCACACCGCTGGCCGGACAGCGCCTGCTGGTCCACGCCGAACAAGGCCTCGGTGACACACTGCAGTTCCTGCGCTTCCTGCCCGCCCTCACCGCGCGCGGCGCCGACATCCGCCTGCTGGTGCAGGCGCCGCTGCGCCGGCTCATCGCACCGCTCGGCTACCCCCTCGCCACCGGCCCGGAACCCGCCGACCTGCACGCCCCGCTGCTCAGCCTGCCCTACCGCCTCGGCATCACCGCCGAAACCATCCCGCCCCCCATCCGCCTCACCCCGCCAGCCAACCCCGCCTGGGCCGCCCGCATCCCCGCCGACGGGCGGCTGCGCGTGGGCCTCACTTGGTCCGGCAACCCCGCCCACGCCGAAGACCACACCCGCAGCGCCGGCCTCGCCGCCCTCGCCCCGCTGCTGCAAACCCCCGGCTGCCGCTTCATCATGGCGCAAACCGACCTGCGCCCCGACGACGCCGCCCTGCTGCCCCAGCTGCCCATCGACGACCCCCGACCCCACCTCACCGACCTCGCCGATACCGCAAGCCTATTCCAACACCTCGACGTACTCGTCTCCATCGACTCTGCCCCCGCCCACCTCGCCGGATGCCTCGGCCTGCCAACCCACCTGCTGCTCACCCCCCTCCCCGACTGGCGCTGGAACCTCAACAGCCCCACAACCCCCTGGTACCCAACCCACACAATCCACCGCCAACCCACCACCGGCGCCTGGACACCCCTCGTCCGAGCGGTGCGGGCGGCGTTGGAGAGGAAGTAAGGCCAGGGGCAGCGGCCCCTTG
>CAMCJI010000220.1 GCA_945874805.1 Asaia bogorensis
GACACCCATCACACCAAAACGTCGATCATCGCGGGGCTGGTGAACATCGAAGCGGGGTTCATGCCATTCTGAAAAGCCCGACAGATTGGCCCGGTGCCACGAACTGGTGGTCGAAATAGGCCGCAGACTTTCGCAACAAGTCTATTGTCACCCACGTGCAGACGTCCGCGGAACTGGCGGCGATCTGCGATCCCACGTGGTCGGGCATGCCGCGGTATGAAGCCATCGCGTATTGTCAGGGGTTTCTGACCAGCGCCGGCCAGTATCACACGCTGCTGCACACCTCCGGACGCCGGGCGCGGCCGCTGTTCTGCCTGCCGACGCCCGCGCCGACGATCGCGCAGTCCGGCCTCGCCTTCGCGGCCTGGATGCGGACGAACCCCAGCTACAACAGCGAACCGGCGCTCGACGGGTTCCTGCGCTGGGCCCGCACGACCTATCCCTGCGCGGCCGGACAGGGCCGCTGAGATGAAAAAGGACATGACCATGCGCGCGATGCGGCTTTCCCTCGTGCTCGTCTCGGCACTCGCCCTGTCGGCCTGCGACGGCATGAACCAGACCCAGCAACGCACGGCGACCGGCGCGCTCGGCGGCGGAGCGGTGGGCGGGCTGATCGGCTCGTTCAGCGGCAATGCGGGGCTGGGCGCGCTGCTCGGCGCCGGCGTGGGCGGGGCTGGCGGGTATCTGTATGACCAGTCGCAGCAGTCTCAGTATCCGCAGCGCAACTATCGCAACGGGCCGAACCGGCAGTATCGGAACTGACGTAGCGCCAGGGGAAGGAAGGGCAGTCTTCTTTTTGTGAACAAAAAGAAGCAAAAAAACTTTTTTCCTTTTGGTGGGGCTTCATTCGCGGGTTGGGTTTGACGTCGGGGGTTTTTAGCTTCGCCCGAGATCAATCTGCTACCCGGCGCAACGGCAAAGCCAATCGAACTCTGATACCGACGACAACAGGTGGGTAAATCCCCACCCACCGGACGAAGTTTTTTTGCTTCTTTTTTTCCAAAAAAAGAAGAGTCTTACCTACCGCTCCTCCCGTTCCTCGCCGAATTCGATGTCGCGGTGGACGTGGACGGACATCAGGATGCCGAAGCCGATCATCACGGTGATCATGGCTGAGCCGCCGTGGCTGACCAGTGGCAGCGGCACGCCGCCGACGGGGATGGCGCCCATCACCATCGCGATGTTGACGAAGGCGTACATGAAGAAGTTCATCGATATGCCGAGGGCCACCAGCCGCCCGAACTGATGGCGGCAGCGCAGGGCGATCGCCATGCCGCCCAGCACGATGCACAGGATCAGCGCCATCAGCGCGAGGCTTCCGACCATGCCGAATTCCTCGGCGAGCATGGTGAAGATGAAGTCCGTCTGTTTTTCGGGCAGGAAGTTCAGGCTGCCCTGGGTGCCTTGCAGGAAGCCCTTGCCCCAGGTGCCGCCGGAGCCGAGTGCGATCTTCGACTGGATGATGTTGTAGCCGGCGCCGAGCGGGTCGCTTTCGGGGTTCAGGAAGGTGTCGATCCGGGCGCGCTGGTAGTCGTGCAGATGGCTGTAGATCAACGGGGTTGCCGCGACCACGCCGCCGACGACCAGCAGCACCTTCCACCAGCGGATGCCCGCGCCGAGGAAGATCGCGCCGCCGACGACAGCGGTGATGACCGCGGTGCCGAGGTTCGGCTGTTTGAGGATGAGGCCGACCGGGACGAGCACGGCGATGATCGGCGGGATGAGGAACAGCGGATTGCCCATGCGCTCCCACGATGCTTTGTGGAACCAGGCGGCCAGGGCGAGGATCAGGCAAATTTTCATCAACTCGGAGGGCTGCCACTGCATGCCGCCGAGCTCGATCCAGCGTTGCGCGCCCTTGCCGACATGGCCCATGCGCAGCACCAGGATCAACAGGCCGACCGCGGCGACGTAGGCGGGCCAGGACATGCGGGCGATGAAGCGGATGTCCATCATGGCGATGCCGACCATCAGGGTCAGCCCGAAGCCGAAGCGCAGCAGGTGGCGCGCGGCGTTGGGCTCGGCCGCGCCGCCGCCGGCGGAGTAGAGGGCGACGTAGCCAACGCCGGCGAGGCAGCAGAGCAGGACGACGTAGAGCCAGCTCACCCGGAAGAGCTTGGCGGTGAGGTCGAAGCCGGTCTCGCGGATCAGGCGGCGTTCCATCAGGCTCATCGGCTCAGCCTCGGGTGCTGTCGGCTAGGCGGGGGGGCGTGCGGTCGTTCCGGCCGGCGGGGTCGCGGGCGAGGGTGTCGGCCAGGATGTCGCGCGCCACCGGGGCGGCGGCGGCCGAGCCGGCGTTGCCGTGTTCGACGACGAGGGCGAGGGCGTAGCGCGGCGCATCGTGCGGGGCGTAGCCGACGAAGAGCGCGTGGGGGCGGAACTCCCAGGGCATGTTCTCGGACTTGTAGCCGCGCTCGCGCTGCTCGCGGGTGACGTTGCGGACCTGGACGGAGCCGGTTTTGCCGGACATCTGCACGCCGGCGATCGGCAGCTTGGCGATGGTGGCGGTGCCGCCCTGCTCGTTCACCACCGACCACATGCCGTCGCGCGCCAAAGCAAGGGCGCGTTCGGAAATGCCGATCAGCGGGTATTCCTCCGGCCGGGCGCCCTGTTGCAGCACGCCGCCGATGCTGCGCGTGAGATGCGGTTGCACGGCGCGGCCGGTGGCGAGGCGGGCGGTCATCGTGGCGAGTTGCAGGGGGGTGACCTGCAGGTAGCCCTGGCCGATACCGCTCACCAGCGTGTCGCCGATGTTCCAGGCCTTGCCCTGCGCCTGGCGCCAGGCGCGGGTGGGGATGAGGCCGCGCTTGGCGCCGGGCAGTTCGATGTCCAGCGGCACGCCGAGGCCAAAGCGGTTGGCCATCAGGGCGAGACGGTCCACGCCGACGCGGCGGGCGACTTCGTAGAAATAGACGTCGCAGCTGTGTTTGATGGCGCTGCGCATGTCCATGCCGCCGTGGCCGTACTTGGACCAGCAATGGAAGCGGCGATCGCCGAAATCGAGGTAGCCCGGGCAGTTCACCGTCTCGAACGGGCTGATCACCTTGGATTCCAGGCCGGCGATGGCGACGACCATCTTGTAGGTGGAACCCGGCGCGTAGAGCCCGGCCGCGGCCTTGTTGATCAGCGGCGCGCGGCGGTTCGAGGTCCACTGCACCCATTGCGCCTGCGAGACGCCGGAATTGAAGAACGAGGGGTCGAAGCTGGGGTTGGAGACCATCGCCAGCACTTCGCCGTTGCGGGCATCCATCACCACGGCGGACGCACTCTCCTCGCCGAGACGGCCGAGCACCTGTTCCTGCAGCACCGCATCCAAGGTGAGCGCCACGTCCTGGCCCTGCGTGCCCTCCTGGCGGTCGAGCTCGCGGATGACGCGGCCGACGGCGTTGACCTCGAGCCGCACGGCGCCGGCGCGGCCGCGCAGCACGCTGTCATGCACCTTCTCCATGCCGGCGCGGCCGATGCGGATGCCGGGGAGCGAGAGGATCGGGTCGTCCTGCGCGTCGCTCTCGGCCGGCGGGGCGACGTAGCCGACGACGTGGGACATCGTGGCGCCGAAGGGATACTGCCTGGTGGTGCCGACATCGACGAGAATGCCGGGGAGGTCCGGGGCGTTGACCTCGATGCGGGCCATGTCCTCCCAGGTCAGGAACTCGCGCACCGTGACCGGAATGAAGCGGCGGCGGCGGCGGAGCTCGCGCTCGATGCGGGCGCGTTCATAGTCGGCGAGCGGCACGATGCGGCTGAAATTGTCGAGCGTGGCACTGAGATCCGACGTCTGCTCGGCTACCAGCAAAGCCCGCCAGTTCAAACGGTTGCCGCCCATCACCACACCGTTTCGGTCCAGCAGCCGGCCGCGCGGCGGGGCGATCAGACGGGCGGAAACACGGTTGCTCTCGGCCAAGGTCGCATAACGGTCCCCCTCGACCACCTGCACCTGATAGAGCCTCGCCGCGAGCACCCCCATCGCCGCGATCTGCGCCCCGCCAATCAGCAGAGCACGGCGGGTGAAGACGCCGGTGCGCTTGCTTTCGCGCTTCATGGGGGGGGAGGGAGGCAAGTGGCGGGAAGAATCTTCTTTTTGTGAACAAAAAGAAGCAAAAAAACTTTGTTCGTTGGGTGGGGGCTTTGACGGTGGGATTGGGGTTTGGGGAGAGAGGGTTTTGTGGCTTCGCCGGTATCTGAACCGATTGTCCGGCCAGGCGGCGCAGCTAAGGAATGAAGTTTTTTTGCTTCTTTTTTTCCAAAAAAAGAAGATTCTTGCTTTCCTCTCATGCCGCCTCCGGCTCCGCCAGGGTGCGATGCGCGCGGGTGAGTGGCACGGCGAGGATGGGGTAGGCGCCGGCGATCAGGACGGCGAGAAAGAGGGCTGGCCCGATCGGTAGCAGGCGGAAGGTCAGCAGCGAGATCAGCGCCCATTGCAGCAGCGCCGCGCCGAGGCCGAGCAGGGCGAGGACGATCCAGACGGCGACGAAGCCCTGGCGCGTCAGCAGGCGGCGCCAGCGCAGGGCCAGGCCGTGTACGGCCAGGAGCAGCAGCACGCCGACGCCGACGGGCACGAAGCCGATCAGGTCGGTCAGCAGGCCGAGGAGGAACACCATCCAGGGCGGCATGCTGGCGGGGCGGAAGACGGACCAGAAGAAGACGCAGCAGAGGGCGACGGCCATCTGCATCTGCGCCTGGCCGGGAATGCCGAGCGGGCTTGCGGCGAGCAGCAGCAGGATGGCCGTGAGCGTTCCCGGAAAGCCGCGCCGCGCCATCATGTCCAGCCGGCGCCAGAGGCTGGGGCGCGGGCGGATGCCGGGAAGGCGGTCGTCCATTTACTTGCGCCGCTCGGGAAGGCGCAGGCTCGGCACTTCCGGGGCCAGGGCGCCGCGCAGGCCGTAATCGAACAGGCGCACCACCTCCAGCCGGTCCAGGCGCGCCATGGGGGCGACCTCCGGCACGTTCGAGGCGGTGTAGCGGACCACGCCGACCGGCAGGCCGGCGGGGAAGGCGTTGGCCTCGGCACTGGTGACGATGCGCTCGCCCTCGGCCGGTTGCACGCCCTCCGGCCAGTGCAGGAGGCGGGGGCGGGCGCCGTTGGTGCCGACCAGCATCGCCCGGGCCCTGCTGTTTTCCAGGATCACCGGGACGCGGCTGTTCATGTCGGTCAGCAGCAGCACGCGGACGGAACGGGTGCCGACCTCGGTCACCCGGCCGACCAGCCCGCGGTCATCCAGTGCGATCTGGCCCTTGGTGATGCCGTGGTTCGGGCCCGCGGAGAGCAGCACGGCGCGGGCATAGACCCCGCCGGCATCAGCCACCACACGGGCGGTGAGGAAGCTCGGCGTGGGGTCTGGCACCCAGCGCAGGTTGGCCTTCAGCGTCGTGTTCTCGGTGTCCAGCGCGAGGGCCACAGCCTGCCAGCGGCGCAGGCGCTCGTTTTCCTCGCGCAGGCGGGCATTGTCCTCATAGACGCTGGCGAGGGCGCGGATGTTCTCGGTGGTGTCATGCACGCGGGCCAGCGGATCGGCCAAAGCGGCGTAAATCGGCGACATCGCATCAGCCAGCGCCATGCGCGCCCGCTCGGCCAGCAAAGTGTCGGCCTTGCCAAGCAGCATCAGGCCGAACGCCGCGGTGATCAGCACCGGCAGCGTCAGCTTCGACAGGGCCTGACGAACAGGAATGGAAAGCCGGATCACTGATGCCTCGCACGCATCGCATCATTATAGCACGGCCGGGACGGGAGTCCCGCTTTGGGGTGCCGCAGGCAAGTGGCAGGAAGGATTCTTCTTTTTGTGAACAAAAAGAAGCAAAAAAACTTTGTTCGTTGGGTAGGGGCTTTACGGGCGGAGCCGGGTTTTGGGCGACGGGGCTTTTTATGGCTTCGCCGCGTGGCCGGATCGTTGGTTCACAGGATAGCGAAGCAATAAAAAACCCGTCCGCATCGAAACCGAACACAGAAGGCAAGCGTGGATCCTTCGCCAAGGGGCTCAGGATGACGGGTGAGAGTGGGTAGGCCGGGCGCAAACGGAAAAAGTTTTTTTGCTTCTTTTTGTTCACAAAAAGAAGCATCTTTCCTTGCCTAAACTAATACATCGACGACAGTACATTGCGCAGGCGCTTCATTTCCTCCAGCGCCCGGCCGGTGCCGAGGGCGACGCATTGCAGGGCGTCTTCGGCGACGACGACGGGCAGGCCGGTGGCGTCGCGCAGGACCTGGTCGAGGCGGTTCAGGAGGGCGCCGCCGCCGGTGAGGACGATGCCTTTGTCGACGATGTCGGCAGCGAGTTCGGGGGGGGTGTTTTCGAGGGCCACTTTGACGGCTTCGACGATCTGGCCGACGGGTTCGGCGAGGCTTTCGGCGATGGCGCGTTGGCTGACGACGATTTCGCGGGGCACGCCGTTCATCAGGTCGCGGCCCTTGACCTCGCGGTAGCCTCCTTCGTCGCCGTCATAGGGGACGGAGGCGGCGCCGAGTTCCATCTTGATGCGCTCGGCCGAGCTTTCGCCGATGAGCAGGTTATGGTTGCGGCGGATGTACGAGATGATCGCCTCGTCCATCTTGTCGCCACCGACGCGCACGGAGCGGGCATAGACGATGCCGCCGAGCGAGATGACGGCGACTTCGGTGGTGCCACCGCCGATATCGACGACCATCGAGCCGGAGGGTTCGGTGACCGGCAGGCCGGCGCCGATGGCGGCGGCCATGGGTTCTTCGATCAGCAGCACCTTGCGGGCGCCGGCACTTTCGGCGCTCTCCTGGATGGCGCGGCGCTCCACAGCGGTAGAGCCGGAGGGGACGCAGACGATGATGAGCGGGGAGGCGAAGCCGCGGCGGTTGTGCACTTTGCGGATGAAATGCTTGATCATTTCCTCCGCCACCTCGAAATCGGCGATGACGCCGTCGCGCAGCGGGCGGATGGCGGAGATGTTGCCCGGCGTGCGGCCTAGCATCAGCTTGGCCTCGTCGCCGACGGCGAGCACCTGCTTCTTGCCGCGCACATCGGCGATGGCGACCACCGAGGGCTCGTCCAGCACGATGCCGCGACCTTTCACATAGACCAGCGTGTTGGCTGTGCCCAGATCGATGGCCATGTCGGCCGACATGAAGCCGAGGAGACGCGAAAACATGAGTCCTGTCCTTGAGAGGCCATAGGCGGAGCGGTGGGCTTAGCGACCATGCCCCGATGGGGCAAGAGCCGGTGGGGGGTGACAGCCTAACAGGCTGCTGAAGAACCCCACTCAAGGCCGAAAATCCTCTGCCTGAGCGCCGATTTTCGGTTTCTAGGGCCAACATCAGGCATTTTCAGCATGCCCGAAAGCCACTGGTTGGGCCTTCGGGCACGCTGCGGACAGACTCATCCCGTCGC